>NZ_JAJNJL010000005.1:0-184942 GCF_022386055.1 Mammaliicoccus sp. Q-M61 | reverse complement strand
AATTCACCAGTTTGTTGTATAAGCGTTTGATGATATTCATGGATTCTTTTAATGAGCGGAACGTTTTGAATATCCGTCTTCTCATAAGTTTATTGAATATTGAACTTCATATCTTGAAAATGTTGATAGTTCAATTTATGACTAAATCTAGTAATGCTAGAAGTTGATACACCAATTGCATAAGCTAAAGAAGTAATTGTTGAAAAATGATCGCCAACTGGATGATCGAGTATAAATCTAGCAATCTTTTCATCGGACTTTGTGAAAAGGTATGAAAATTGTTGAATACGATTTTCAAAATTCATGAAGGACACCTCAATTTATAGAATAAATAACATTATAATTGAAAATATTTTTCAAAACAAATAATAAAGTTGACTATAATTTTCACGGTGTTATATTTAGGGTAAATAGGGAGGTAGGTGTTCGAATGAGTAAAATTTTTGATAAAGCACAGCAATTCGGGAAATCATTTATGTTACCTATAGCAATTTTACCTGCAGCAGGGTTGTTATTAGGTATCGGTGGTGCTTTAAGTAATCCAAACACGATTAAAGCATATCCGATTTTAGACGTAGATTTATTACAGTATATATTTATTTTGATGTCATCAGCGGGGAATATCGTTTTTGCGAATTTACCAGTATTATTCGCAATCGGGGTTGCGATAGGCTTAGCAAGAAGTGATAAAGGTACAGCAGGTTTAGCAGCAATGTTAGGATTCTTAATTATGAATGCGACGATGAACGCATTATTAACGATTACGGATAATGTTGCAGCACCAGAAGCATTAGCTAAAGCAGGACAAGGTATGGTACTAGGTATTCAAACTGTCGAAACAGGTGTGTTCGGTGGGATTATCGTCGGTATTATGACTGCCATGCTACACAATAAATATAACAAAATCACATTGCCACCGTTCTTAGGGTTCTTTGGTGGATCGAGATTCGTACCGATTGTAACGTCAATTGCGTCAATCGTACTAGGTGTTATTTTGTTCTTTGTTTGGCCAACGATTCAAGGTTGGATATTCAATGCGGGTGGTCTTGTTAATAAAACAGGAGTCATCGGGACGTTTATTTATGGATTTATATTACGTATGCTTGGGCCATTTGGCTTACATCATATATTCTACTTACCATTCTGGCAAACTGCACTTGGTGGTACGATGGAAATCAACGGGAAAATTATACAAGGGACTCAAAATATCTTCTTCGCACAATTAGGAGATGCAGATTTAACACATTATTATTCAGGTATTTCTAGATACATGTCTGGTCGCTTTATAACAATGATGTTCGGATTGCTTGGTGCAGCTTTAGCAATTTACCACACAGCTAAACCAGAGAAGAAAAAAGTTGTAGGTGGCTTAATGCTTTCTGCAGCATTAACATCATTCTTAACAGGTATTACAGAACCACTTGAATTTAGTTTCTTATTCATAGCACCAGTATTATATGTTATCCATGCAATATTTGATGGTTTAGCATTTATGATGGCTGACATATTTAACATCACTGTCGGTCAAACCTTTAGTGGCGGATTCATTGATTATATCCTCTTCGGTGTGTTACAAGGGAATAGTAAGACGAACTATTTATTAGTCATTCCTATCGGTATAGTTTGGTTCTTCTTATACTATGTTACTTTTAGATTTTTAATTACGAAATTTAACTTTAAGACACCAGGACGTGAAGATAGTGAAGCTGTTCAAACTGTTGAAGCAAGTGAACGTGCCGAAACAATTATTAAAGGTTTAGGTGGAAAAGAAAACATAGATACAGTCGATTGTTGCGCAACAAGATTACGTGTAACGATTAATGATGAGCATTTGTTTAACGAAGATCTCATTAAGACGACAGAATCAAGAGGTATCGTCAAAAAAGGAACAGGTATTCAAATCATTTATGGTCCGCATGTTACGACTATAAAAAATGAAGTAGAAGAAGCGTTAGAAAATCAATAAGGAGTGTTTTTATAAATGTTACCACAAGGATTAATCGTGTCATGTCAGGCTTTACCGGATGAACCATTACATTCATCTTTTATTATGAGTAAGATGGCATTAGCTGCATCTCAAGCAGGTGCTAAAGGTATTAGAGCGAATACGAAAGAAGATATTATTGCTATTAAAGAAGAAGTTGATTTACCGGTAATCGGCATTGTAAAACGTGATTATGAAGGTTCAAAAGTATTTATTACAGCAACTTCAAAAGAAGTCGATGAATTAATTGAAAGTGGTTGTGAAGTTATTGCGTTAGATGCGACGAAACAAGAAAGACCTAAAGAGTCACTTGAAGAACTTGTTTCATATATTAGAGCGCATGCACCAAACGGTGAAATTATGGCAGATGTCTCTGATTTAGAAGAAGCTATTCAGGCTGATAAATTAGGATTCGATTATGTAGGTACAACTTTAAGAGGTTATACAGAATATACAAAAGGTCATGTATTATACGAAAATGATTTTCAATTTTTAAAAGAAGTATTAGACAATGTTAACGCAAAAGTAATCGCAGAAGGAAACGTTATTACACCTGAAATGTTTAAACGTGTAACAGATTTAGGCGTACATTGTACAGTCGTTGGCGGCGCTATTACGAGACCTTTAGAAATAGCGAAAAGATTTATAAAAGAAATAGAGGGATAATTATGCAAATCATGAATTTAGGATCTAAAGAGGAAGCATGCCACTATGTTGCGAATGAGTTATTAAAGCAAATTATTTCAAATAAAAAAAGTGTGCTTGGATTAGCGACTGGTGGAACGATGGTTCGTGTATACGAACAACTTGTGAACTTGATTAGAATTAATGAAATTGATTTGAGTGAAATCACGACATTTAATTTAGATGAATATATTGGTATCGATTATGATCATCCAGAAAGTTACTACACATATATGCATGACGTACTCTTTAATCATTTACCATCTTGGAACGAATC
Source organism: Mammaliicoccus sp. Q-M61 (assembly GCF_022386055.1). Taxonomy (NCBI): domain Bacteria; kingdom Bacillati; phylum Bacillota; class Bacilli; order Caryophanales; family Staphylococcaceae; genus Mammaliicoccus; species Mammaliicoccus sp. Q-M61. The sequence goes on along the minus strand of NZ_JAJNJL010000005.1, from coordinate 181,997 downwards.
GCGTATACATTTACCAAACGGTTCGGCAGAAGATTTAGACGCAGAAACAAAACGTTATGAAGCATTATTAGATCAAGAAGGACCAATAGATGTTCAAATTCTTGGTATTGGAGAAAATGGTCATATTGGTTTCAATGAACCAGGCACTCCATTTGATAGTGTGACAAGTATTGTGAATTTAACGGAGTCTACAATAGAAGCGAATAGTAGATATTTTGAAACAATTGAAGAAGTACCAGAACAAGCCATTTCAATGGGTATTCAATCTATTATGAAAGCTAAACGTATAATTCTATTAGCTTATGGACCGAAGAAAGCAGAAGCGATTAAACGATTATTAACAGGTGACATTACAACAGACTTACCAGCATCTGTTTTGTATAATCATCCTAATGTAGAAGTTATACTAGATAATAATGCGTATTTAAGTGAAGAAGAAGACATTTAGAGTAATAAGTAGTAGTAAAAATTCACTTGAATGATGATACTCTTTAAAGTACAATTACAACTGAGATTAGCCTCAAGAAATGGCGGGTGGAATTATTGGAAACAATGCGCATTTCATTTAACGATGAAGCGGTTTTAGATTATTGTAATATAATGGGATATCAGTATTATGAAGAAGTACCAGTTCAATACTTATTAAGCGTACTTCGAGAGTTTAATAGTTTTAAGCCATTTATGAGAAATGATACAAAACTTAAACAAATTAAAAGTGAGTTTGAACAGACAGAACGTATCATGACATTAGAAAATTACATCGCAGAATTAGAATGTTTAAATGAAACAAAAGAGGGAGATAATGCATTTTATCAATATCAAATGACATTATTTAAGAACCGCAAAGAAGTGGCGAAAGTCACAGCAGAATTTAGTATCATGAAATCATAATAGAAAAGCTGTACGCATGTGCGTATCGTATTGAATGAAGCCGAGACAAGAAACGTTGTCTCGGCTTTTGTTTATATTTGGGTGTTGATTGTGAGAATTCCATGTGGTGGACTCTTATCGTTAAAAGCAGTTTTGGCTGAAGGTGCAAATAGTAGGGCTGTTATTAGCAGTTTTGGTAGAAAGTGCAAATAGTGAGTGCCATGTTTACAGTTGTTACGAGTTTTGTAACTAAGGCTGTCCATAGTAACACTTCGTAGTAATTTTGTAAATAAGACGGCCGTTCGTAACATTTTGGCTGAGTTTTGTAATTAAGGGTGTCCTTAGTAACACTTTGGCCGACTTTTGTAATTATAGACGTCCTTAGTAACACTTCGGCCGAGTTTTGTAATTAACACCCCCGTTATGAACAAGTTTGGCGAGAAGTGTTCACAACGCCCCCGTTATGAACAAGTTTGGGCAGAAGTGTTCACAACGCCCCCGTTATGAACAAGTTTGGTAAGAAGTGTTCACAAGACCCTCGCGTTACTAACACTTCCTATTAAAACTACAAAAAAATGCCAACAAAGTCTAAGACCTTGTCGACATTATGAAGCTGTACGCACACGCGTACAGCTTTTTATTATACTTCTTCAGTATATACTTCTATTTTTTCGATACGGTTTGAAGCGCCGTGATCTACTGGACCTACGAAGTCGTTCATTTTCCAACCGTTTTTAATAGCTGATGCTACGAATGCTTTTGCATGTATAATCGCATCTTCTGGTGATTCGCCGTTTGCTAAGTTAGCTGTTGTTGCTGCTGCGAATGTACAACCTGCACCGTGGTTATAACTTGATTGGAATTTATCTGTTGATAATAGGACATGCTTTTGTCCGTCATAATATAAGTCATAAGCTTTATCTGATTCTAAAGCTTTTCCACCTTTAATGACAACATATTGTGCACCTAGTTCGTGGATTTTTTCTGCTGCTTTTTTCATATCATCAATTGAAGTTAGTTTACCTAAACCTGATAGTTGACCTGCTTCAAATAAGTTTGGTGTAACGACTGTTGCTTTTGGTAATAGTTCTTTAATCATTGCATCAGTATTTCCCGGGTTAAGTACTTCGTCTTCACCTTTACATACCATTACAGGGTCAACTACGAAAATTTCAGCGTCTGCTTCGTCATATGTTTGACGTGCACGTTTAATAATTTCTTCAGAACCAAGCATACCTGTTTTAATTGCATCTGGTCCGATTGAAATAGCTGTGTTTAATTGTTTATCTAGTAAATCAAGAGGTAATGGTGTTACGTCATGTGACCATGTTTGTGGGTCCATTGTAACGACTGCTGTTAATGCAACCATTCCATATGTGTCATGCTCTTGGAATGTCTTTAAATCTGCTTGCATTCCAGCTCCAGCACTTGTGTCTGATCCTGCTATTGTTAAGACTTTTTTTAATGCCATTGATGATTCCTCCCAATAATTCATATATTTCATCATATCACGTTTTTTAATTGTAAAAAATAGTTATGACCTTTTCTTGAGTGCTATGTTATCATTTTTATTGAGGTGAATAATATGGATTGGCAACAAATTTTTCATAAAATAAAATCCGAACATGATTTTTCTGAAATGGAGTCATTTTTAGAAGAAGCATATAAAAGTAAGACGATTTATCCTGATAGAGAAAATATTTATCAAGCATTTGATTTAACACCTTTAGAAAGTGTGAAAGTGGTTATTCTCGGTCAAGATCCTTATCATGGTCCGAATCAAGCGCATGGCTTAGCTTTTTCAGTACAACCAGACGCAAAATTCCCACCTTCATTAAGAAATATTTATAAAGAATTAGAAGACGATATAGGTTGTAAGAGAACGACACCTCACTTGCAAGATTGGGCTAAGGAAGGTGTATTACTTTTAAACACCGTCTTAACAGTAGAAGCACATCAAGCACATTCACATAAAAATATTGGCTGGGAAATATTCACGGATGAAATTATTAAACATGTTTCCAGTGAATTAGAAGATGTTGTGTTTATACTTTGGGGTAAACCTGCACAATCTAAGATCAAGCTTATTGATACAGAACGCCATCATATTATACAATCTGTACATCCAAGTCCATTATCGGCTTATAGAGGATTCTTCGGGTCTAAACCATTTAGTAAGACGAATGAATATCTTATTGCGAGTGGTAAAGAACCCATTAATTGGTGTGGAGGTGACATTTAATGATAAGTAGATCACAATTAATTGCTGCAATAGAAGAAGAACTCGTTGCTGCTGACAATGCTTCAACAAATGAAGTCTTTAATCGCCACATGCATGCCATTCATACGTTAAGTGGATTGGTAGATAAAGAAGACGATTTAACGCACGATATTAAAGTAGAACAAAATATTTCTTCAACACCTAAACCAACACCAAAAGCAAAACCACAAATTTCAGATGAAGAAATTAGAAAAATGGGTGGTAAAGTGCGTAACGAACCATCTGTAAATAAAACAGAAAATCAATTAACAACAGATGATGGTATAGGTAATGGAGATTCAATATTTGATTTTTAAATAAGAAAGGAAGATAACAAATGAAATTATTTATTATAATAGGTGCAATTAATGCAATGATCGCTGTAGCAGCAGGTGCATTTGGGGCACATGGTTTAGAAAATAAATTATCGGCTAAATACTTAGATATATGGGGTAAAGCAACAACATACCAAATGTATCATGCACTCGGTTTAATTTTAATTGGTATTATTTCGGGCACAACATCTATCAGTTTAAACGTAGCTGGATGGTTAATGACGTTTGGCATAGTATTCTTTAGTGGTTCATTATATATACTTGCTGTAACTCAAATTAAAATACTTGGCGCTATTACACCAATTGGCGGCGTGTTATTTATAGCAAGTTGGTTATTACTCGTAATTGCTGTTTGGAAAATTTAATTAAAGGTTAATTACGTTTCACGAAATTTATAAATAAGGGTGGAACATGTATGGCTAGGAAAAAGAAAGATTTATCAAGAGGAAATTTAGATCAGAACTTATCAGAAAAATTTGTGTGGGCCATTGCTTACGGCTCAAGTATAGGTTGGGGTGCATTTATACTACCAGGTGACTGGATTAGTCAGGCTGGACCATTAGGCGCTTCAATCGGTATATTTATCGGGGCATTATTGATGATTGTTATTGCCGTTAGTTACGGTGCATTAGTTGAAAAGTTCCCAGTATCAGGTGGTGCTTTTGCATTCGGATACTTAGGTTTCGGTAAATATGTATCATTCTTCTCATCATGGTTTTTAACTTTTGGATATATTTGTATCGTTGCTTTAAACGCCTCTGCATTTAGTTTGCTTTTTAAATTTATTATGCCGGGATTTTTAGAACAAGGTAAATTATATACAGTTGCAGGTTGGGATGTGTACATAACTGAAATTATACTATCATCACTTATATTGTTAATATTTGCTTGGATAAGTATAAAAGGTTCTAGTTTTTCAGGAAGTCTGCAGTATATATTCTGTGTGGTATTAGCAGTTGTTGTTATACTTTTATTTGCAGGATCATTTTTCACGCATGATTTTTCATTCTCAAATCTTAAGCCTGTTGTCAATAATGACATGGGTTGGCTTGCCTCAATCGTTGTAATTCTGGCAGTTGCACCATGGGCATATGTAGGCTTTGATAATATTCCGCAAACGGCAGAAGAATTTAACTTCTCACCAAGTAAGACGTTCAAGTTAATCGTATTTAGTTTGATTGCATCAGCGCTTACGTATGTGATGATGATACTTTTAACAAGTTGGTTGTTTAAAGATGCATCATCTGTAGGTGGAGATTTGTGGGTGACAGGTTCAGTCGTTCAAGAAGCCTTCTCGTTTGTTGGTTTAGCAGTATTAATCGTCGCAATATTGATGGGGATATTCACAGGATTGAACGGATTCTTTATGAGTTCAAGTAGATTGTTATTCTCTATGGGTAGAGCATCTGTTATGCCAAGCGTCTTTAAAAAGTTACACCCAAAATATAATACACCGTATGTAAGTATTATATTTATATTAGTAATGGCACTCGCTGCACCATGGTTAGGTAGAACAGCATTAACATGGATTGTAGATATGTCATCAACAGGTGTATCAATCGCTTATTTCATAACATGTTTATCAGCATTCAAACTATTTTCATACGATAAACGAAGCATGATGTATCATCCAAAATACAAAACATTTGCGATTATCGGTGCAATTATCGCTGGTATATTCTTAGGTTTATTACTTATCCCAGGATCACCAGCAAGTTTATCATTACCTTCTTATATCGCGTTGTTCATTTGGTTAGTGCTAGGTATTGTATTCTTTATGATAAGATACCCATCACTTAAGAAAATGACGAACGATGAGTTAAACTATTTAGTATTAGATAAAACAAAAGAAGAAATGATAGATTTGGAAGCCAAAACAGAAGTGAAAAAATAAAATATTAGAGAATAAGCAATTGAACGTTGCTTATTCTCTTTTTTTATCAATGCTACCATTTTTATGTTAAAAAGTAATAGATTGTAAATATAACTAGTTATTGTTAAATTTAAAATGATATTATGTAATAAAATGTGAATAAGTAATAGATAAAGTAGAGATTATATAAATCATATAGATACTACGAGCTATAAAAATTAATGTCTTCTTAAGTAAATAGACCGAAGATTAATTTAGTTAGAAATTTAAAATTGATATTAACACTAATAAAATTAATATATTAAAGGTGATAAAATTGCTAAGTATAGATACTATTAGAATCTTAAATGTGTTAAAAGAACATAATTTATTAAAAGTGATTGTTAAAAATGGAATGTATTACTATAAGCATCAAGATAATAAATTGTATGATCACATTTCATATAATTCTAAAGATATAAAAGGGAACACCTTGTTTTTTTGCAAAGGGAATACTTTTAAATATGATTATTTACGAGAAGCAATAAATAATGGCGTACATACTTATATTTCTGAAACTAGCTATCATTCAAGTATAGATAATGAATTTACTGAGGGAATCATAGTTAATGATATTCAAAAAGCGATGGCTGTTATTGCAATGGAATTCTATAATTATCCTCAAAATAAATTATCTATATATTGCTATACAGGAACTAAGGGGAAAACTACTACGGCATATTTTACAAAAAAATTATTAGATCATATTTATTGTGAAAATAAAGTTGCTATGTATACGACTATGGAAAATTCAATAGATGGCATTACATATGTTAAATCATATAATTCTACGCCAGAGTCTTTAGATTTATATAAAATGATGCATGAATCTACTCAAAAAGGAATAACTCACTTAGTGATGGAGGCATCCTCTCAAGGATATAAAAAAAATAGACTATATAATTTAAAATTTGATGTAGGAATTTTTCTGAATATTACGCCTGACCATATAAGTCCGGTTGAACATCCAGATTTTGAGGATTACCTATCATGCAAATTACAATTAATACACAATTCAAAGAAAGTAATTGCGAATTATGATAGTTCAGTATATAAAATTTTTGAAGAAATTTGTAAGGAAGAGAGAAAACCTATTTTAAACTTTTCTTCTGAAAATGAAAAAGCAGATTTTTATTTAAATATTAGAAATGATTTCTCATTTTCTATAACTAATAATATAAATAAATCTGTTTTAGACAACTTGAATATTTCGTTATTGGGAGATTTTAATATTTATAATGTGTTTAGTGCTATATCGCTAATTCAATCTGAATTTGATGGAGATGTTAATTTTAAAGATATTATAAAAAATATTAGAATACCCGGAAGAATGGAAAATATTACTTTCGATAATAAATATATTTATGTTGATTATGCTCATAATTATGTGAGTCTAGATAATTTAATTTCATTAGTTAAACAAAAGCATCTTAATTCAAAGGTAAATATTTTGATTGGTAGTACAGGAAACAAGGCTGAATCACGAAGGAAGGAATTTGGAAGTCTACTCAATTTATATGCAGATCATGTATTTTTAACTGCAGATGATCCGGATTTTGAATCACCTATGGAAATTTGTAATGAAATTGCAAGTTATATAGAAGATAAATCAAAGATTGAAATTATTATTGATCGTGAGCAAGCCATTCAAAAAGCTATAGCAAGTTTAAAAGACAATCAAGTTCTAATTATTGCTGGCAAAGGTGCTGATCCATATCAAAAAGTTAATGGTATTTATGAACCATATTTAGGAGACTTCAAAATAGCAAAGAAATTTATTACATCAAATAGCAAAGAAAGTAAAATTTGATTAATAAGATAAAGAGACGTAAATAATTGGTGTTGAAAACAATAAACGGTAGAAATTCAAAATTAAAATGAATTTCTATCGTTTTTCTAATTCTTTAGATATATAACTATGTGAATATTTTACAGTTATTTTTTAACAAAAGAAATTTGTATAATAATCTTTTTGTGAATTTATTTTATTTCTCATTTATAGAAGGTAGCATTATTTACTTGAGATAGGTATAATGTTCATCAGTGTTTGAAAACGATTTCTAGATAAAAATATAAGGTTTTAGGGGGAACGATGATGTTACAGTTTGATGCTGTCACAACTTTAGCTATAGCATGTGTCTTACTTTTATTAGGTGAGGGTATTGTAAATAAAGTTTCTATATTGAGACGTTTATGTATTCCTGCGCCTGTAATAGGCGGCTTGTTATTTGCTATTGTAGTTGCTATTTTACAATCATTAAATGTCATTACAATTAAATTAGATTCTGATTTTCTACAGGACTTCTTTATGTTGGCATTCTTTACAACAATAGGTTTAGGTGCGTCATTAAAATTATTAAAACTTGGTGGAAGAGTACTGATTTTATATTTTATTTTTTGCGGAATTTTAGCATTTTGCCAAAATGTAATTGGTGTTTCATTATCTAAAGTATTAAATATACCACCACTACTTGGCTTAACTGCTGGATCAATGTCCATGGAAGGTGGTCATGGTAATGCAGCGGCATACGGTAAGACTTTAGAATCATTAGGTGTAGACTCTGCGGTAACAGCGGCACTTGCAGCAGCGACATTAGGACTTGTTGCAGGTGGATTAATAGGTGGTCCTGTAGTTCGATATTTAATTAAAAAGTTTGATTTGAAACCTGGAGATGCTAAAGATACAGGTATAGATTTTAGTGAAGTGGGATATAACGAGAACTTACATAGTAGAATGAACCCTACAACAGTATTTATTGTTCAATTTACAATTATTGCAGTATGTATGGCGATTGGTACATATATTGGAGATGGATTTACGAATTTAACAGGAATAAATATTCCGGTATATGTTGGGGCAATGTTTGTCGCAGTTATCATAAGAAACATCTCTGATTACGGAAACTTAAACATCATTGATATGAAAATTACAAACCAAGTAAGTGATGTTTCATTAAGTTTATTCTTATCAATCGCGTTAATGAGTATTAAATTAACAGAAATTTATCAATTGGCGCTACCGTTAACAATTATTGTATTAGTACAAATTGTATTTATCGTACTATTCTCAGTATTTGTCGTGTTTAGAGGACTTGGTAAAAATTATGATGCAGCAGTTATGATAGGCGGATTTATCGGACATGGACTAGGCGCAACACCAAATGCCATGGCTAACTTAGATGTTATAACTAAAAAATTCGGTGCATCACCAAAAGCATATTTAGTAGTCCCAGTAGTTGGCGCCTTCCTAATAGATTTACTAGGCGTACCAATTGTTACATTATTCATCAATATATTTAGTTAAATATAGTTGGCAATGAGAAATACGGACCGATAAAAAAATTCACCGGTCCAGAAATGAGATTTCCAGGCCGATAAAATAAAATATCGACCCGAAAACAGGATTTCCAGGCCGATAAATAAAAATATCGACCCGAAAACGGAATTTACAGGCCGATAAATAAAATTATCGAATATGTCCATATAATTGTGTAATAAAAAAAGAGCCATATATAGCTCACTTTAGTACAATGTAATCGACTAAGAAAAAATTGTAGAGGTGACTATATATGACTCAATTAAATGTTAACTTAGATTATGAAGAATTGGCAAGTGCTATTTTTGGAAGTGATATGAATGCGTCTATGAAAACAATAGCTATGACTGTCATAAATGCATACATGGAAATGGAAAGAGACAAGTATGTTAATGCTGGATATAAACAAAAGAATTCAGGTAGAAACGCACAACGTTATGGCTATTATGAGCGTGATTTCCTGATGCCTATTGGCAATCTGACATTAAAAGTTCCAAGAACACGTGACGGTGAATTTACAACTGAAGTATTCAATCAATATTCACGTTCTGACCAATCCCTTATTTTAGCGATGACAGAAGCATATATTAATGGTGTTTCAACTAGAAATGTTAATAAAATTGTGGAATCCCTAACGGGAAAATCTGTGTCTAAATCCACTGTTTCAAGCGTAATAAAAAACCTAGATCCTGAAATCAAAGAATGGGCTGGTAGACCTATTGTTAGTCATCAGTATAAGTATGTATTTGTTGATGCTATGCACATTAAGGTAAGAGAGAATAATAAAATTGTTTCTAAAGGTGTTTATATCGCTATGGGTATCAATGAAAATAGAAAACGCGATATTATTGGCTTTAAAATTTCGAATCAAGAGTCTGAATTAGCTTGGTCAGAGTTTTTTGAAGACTTAAGAATGCGTGGTTTAACAACTCCTGAACTTATTATTTCTGATGCGCATTCTGGACTTATTAAATCTATTAAGTCACAGTTTATCGATTCATCTTGGCAACGTTGTACGTTCCATTTTCTTAAAAATATTGTAGAGAGATTCCCTAAAAAGAACTCTAAAGAAGCTAGAATGTTACTTAAATCAATATTCCAAGCACCAACATATCGTCACGCTGTTCAGCTCAAAGATGAATTCATTGCACAATATGAAAGTAATCCTAAGTATGTGGAAGCTATTAAAATATTGGATGAAGGCTTCGAAGATGCCTCACAATTCTATAGATTTCCTGCTCAACATCATAAAAATCTAAGAACTACTAATTCAGTTGAAAATATTAATATGCAACTCAGAAAACGAGAAAAAATAGTTAAAACATTCCCTAATCTAGATTCAGCTTTTAGATTAATTGGCGCAGTACTTATGGATATTCAAGAAAGATTTGATAAGTCTAACAGACCATTTATCGCTTAATTAAGCTACTTATTTTTAAAAAATAAGTAGTGATCAAACAACTATATCTGTTTAAAATTCAAAACAGACATAGTTGTTCGATTCATGAAAAAACCAAAGGTTGATTACATTCTAAAGATATTACACAAACATATGGACTTGACTAAATTATCGGCCTGTAAATGAACATCTTTAGCACTTAAAATATGAAGAGCCTGGAACTTCACTCAGTTCCAGGCTCTTTCTATATTATTTCAATTTAAAGAATGTATCTAATTCATCAATGTTTAATATATTACCTACGTAGAATGCTCCGAAGTCACCATATCTAGCTGATACTTCGTCGAAACGCATTTCATAGATTAATTTCTTGAATTGTAACATGTCATCACTGAATAATGTTACGCCCCATTCGTAATCGTCTAGTCCTACTGAACCTGTAATAAATTGTTTTACTTTGCCTGCATAACTACGTCCGATTAAACCGTGTGAGCGCATTAGGCTACGTCTATGATCCATATCTAACATATACCAGTTGTCTTCGCCGTCACGTCTTTTATCCATTGGGTAGAAACATACGTACTCTGAACGTGGTACTTCTGGATATAATCTTGCTTTAACATGTGGATTTTCGTATGGATCTTCGTTAGAGTCACCTGCAAGATAGTTTGAAAGTTCTACGATTGATACGTATGAATATGTTGGAATTAAGAAGTCACTGATATCTAACTTGTTAAATTCATTTTCTAAGGCATTTAATTGTTTAACGTCTGGTCTTAAGAACCATAACATTAAATCTGCTTTTTGGCCTGTTATGTTATAGAAAGCATGAGAACCTTCTTTATTATTATGAACTGTTTCCAACGCTTCAAGGAAAGTCTTGAATTCGCTGATCATTGTGTTTCGATCTTCTTCAGGTACAGTTTTTAAGCTTGCCCAATCAATTGCATAAAATAAATGTAAGCTGTACCAACCATCTAATGTTTTTGCTGCTTCGTTCATTTTACTTTCGCTCCTTTTAGAAAAGATATCTTCATTACAAGTCTATCATACTAGATAAGGTTGAAAGGACTCAACTTTTTACATTGTTGTGAAAGAAAGAATACTTAAATGTATTAATTGATATTGATTATCGATTTCAATTATTAGATAATGAAAATAGATTTCCTTTTTAAAATAATTTTACAGGAGTATAAAGTTGTATAAATTAGAACATGTTTCAAAAAAATATAATGACAATTTTGCTATAAAAGATTTTTCTTTAACGATAGAACCAGGATCTGTTACAGGTATTGTCGGAAAAAGTGGTTCGGGAAAGTCGACATTACTGAGATTATTGAATTTAATAGAACAACCAACAGAAGGGCGCATTGTTTTTGACGGGAAAGACACAGAAGCATTATCAAAGCGTGTTGTAAGGAAGTATAAAGAAAAAATAGGCATGGTATTTCAAAATTATAATTTGTTGAATAACCTTAACGTTCAGCAAAATATCGCGTTGCCTTTAAAAATAATTAATCAGCAAGATAAAGCAAAAGTAGACGAATTAATAGGGTTTGTAGGGTTAAATGATAAAAAGGATTATTATCCAGCACAATTATCCGGTGGTGAGAAACAACGTGTTGCATTAGCAAGAGCGCTCGTGAGAAACCCGGATATTTTATTGTGTGATGAGGCGACAAGTAGTTTAGATGAACATAACACGGAAATCATCATTAAGATGTTGAAGAAAGTGAATAAAGCATACAACATTACGATTATTTTTGTGACGCATGAATTGAGCGTTGTTAAACAATTATGTGAAAAAGTATGTGTTATGGAGGACGGTCAATTGTTAGAGGTTATGGATAATAAAGTAGTAAGTGTAGAAAGAAACACGAATTCTTATTTAGAGAATGTTAGGCAGAGTTTAGAAGAATGACATTTTTAGAGAAGATAAATTACTACTTACCAGAATTGATTCAGTCCTTACAAGAAACGTGCATTATGTTAGGTTATTCCATGCTCATCACTTTGCTAGTTGGACTACCTCTAGGCATCGCATTATTTTTATCAAACCCAAGTATTAAAGCATTAAATATCAATTATTATTGGTCATTTAATTTCTTGATTACATTTATACGTTCATTCCCGTACTTACTATTTGTAATCAGTTTAATCCCACTTACACGCATGATTTTAGGGAGTGCATTTGGTCCATACCCATCGATTATCCCTTTAAGTATTGTTGGTATTGCGATATTTTCAAGATTGGTTGAGCAAGTATTATTAGATATTCCTGGTGATATTAAAGTCTTGGCAGAATCTCTAGGTGCCACAACATATAAATATATTTGGAATTTCATATTAGTTGAATCACGTAGCGGCATTATATTGGCATATACAACGACGACAGTAAGCATGGTGTCTTATTCAACAGTCATGGGTATTGTCGGCGGTGGAGGAATAGGTGATTTCGCAATCAGATACGGTTACCAAAGTTATGAGAATGAAATCATGTATTTCTCAATCATCATCATCATTATCAGTGTGTTTATCATACAAATGTTAGGAAACTTTATAGCTCAAAAAATAGATAAAAGAAAGTAGTGTAGAAATGAAAAAAAGTTTATTTGTTATGTTATTAATGTTAAGCATTATCATCGCAGGCTGTGGCGCGAATAAAAAAGATAACGAAGACAAAGTCATTAAAGTAGCTTCTCAAGCACCACCAATGACAGACGTTGTTAAACAAGCAGCAAAAGAAGCTAAAAAGGACGGCTGGGAAATTAAACTTGTCCAAGTGAATGACAACGTTGCTTATAACGATATGGTAAGTAGTAAAGAAGCGGATGCAAGTTTCGCACAGCATAAACCATTTATGGAAAAATACAACTCAGAACGTAAAGCAAATTTAGTCGCAATCCAACCGATTTATGATGCAAAAGTTGGTTTTTATTCTAAAAAATATAAAGACATCAATGACATTCCAAAAGGTACAAAAGTAGCAATACCAAATGATATTTCAAATGAAGGTAGAGCATTAGCGATTCTTGAAGAACAAGGTCTTATTAAATTGAAAGACGGCGTAGGTGTAAATGGCACTACGAAAGATATCGTCGAAAATCCTAAAGATTTCAAATGGTTGAAAGTAGACTTACTGAACTTAGCAGAAACTTATAGTGAAAAAGATGTATCACTTGTCTATAACTATCCAACTTATATTTCTAAAATTGGCTTAAAACCAGCTGACGCATTGTTCTTAGAGAAAAATATTGATTCACGTTTCTCAATTCAACTCGTTGCAAGAGAAGATAATAAAGACTCAGAAAAAATTAAAGAATTGCACAAAGTTATGAAAAGTGATGCAGTTAAAAAATATCTAAAAGAAAAACATGAAGATACGTTAATTCCATCGTTTTAAAATAAAATATGAGGTGTAGAAATGAAAAAATTATTAAGTTTTGTATTATGTTTAGCGTTATTGTTAGCAGCATGTGGTAATAACAACGAAGCATCAAGTAGTAAAAGTGACAGTAAAGAACGAACATTTACGACTGAAGGCGGCGAAAAAGTAAAAATTCCTAAAAATCCAAAGCGTATTCTATTACTGACAGCTAACTATGGTAACTTGAAAAAACTAGGTGTAGAACCAGTAGCGATCACAAGTGTATTCCCAGATTCTAAATATTTAGATATGAAAGATGTTAAGAAAATAGATCCAGAAGATGTTGAAGCGGCAGCGAAGCTTAAACCAGATTTAATCGTAACGTATAAAGAAAATAAAAATAATAATAAACTTTCAAAAATAGCACCAACTGTATCACTAAAAGTACAAGACACAGATTATAAACAAACTCATATCGAATACGGTAAATTAGTGAACAAAGAAGAAAAAGCTAAAAAACAAGCAGACGAACTATCAGATAAACTTTTAAAAGATGGTAAAGAAATTAAAAAACATATCGGAGCAGATAAAACAGCTTCAATTATGGACGTACAAGCTAAAGATATTTATCAGTTCGGCGCAAGATTCGGTAGAGGTAGTGACGCACTATTCGATGGTTTCAAATTAAAAGAAGATCCAGAAGCTAAAAAAGCAATGCCAAAAGAAAAATTCATGAAAGTACCTCAAGAAAAATTTAACGATTATTCAGGAGACTACTTATTTATTCCAACAAAAGACGGTAAAAAACCAAATAATGAATTTACAAATTCAACTATCTGGAAAAATAATAAAGCAGTTAAAAACAATAACGTCATTTACTACACAAGTAATGAAGCATTATACGGAGATTTAATCTCAGTAGAGAAACAAGCAGAAACATTTAAAAAAGAACTATTAAAAAAATAAAGTAATATAAAAAAAGAAGCTCGAGTTGAGCTTCTTTTTTGTTGTTTTATAGGCTAAGCAATTAATAAGTTGTCAACTCAAGTAAGTTTCCTTCTGGATCTTGAATGACCGCTTCATAATAACCATCACCTGTAACTCTTGGACCACTTAACAATGGATATCCATCTTGGCTAAATTGCTGAGCAAAGCTATCAACCGCTTCTCTATCACCAACTGAAATAGCGATATGAGCATAGCCTTTACCATCACCTAAATGACCTTTCAAAAATGGTTTGTTCATTATTTCTAAGCGACTGCCTTCTTCAAAATGCAAAAAGTATGATTTGAATTTCGTTTTTTCATTGAAATATAATTCACTACTCGTTACATTAAAATACTTTATATAAAAATCTTTCAGTTTATCAATATCGTCTGCCCACAATGCTACATGTTCTATTTTCATAATAATCTCCCTTTGTATCAATTTTTGAATTATATGTTTAGTGCTTTTTTAATTGTTAACAAGACACCATTTTCATCATTAGATGGCGCAATTTCTTTTGTGATTGATTTAATATCCTCACTGGCATTCTTCATTGCATAACTATAATTTGCCAACTCCAACATTTCTTTATCATTTCCAGCGTCACCAAAAGCCATCAGTTCTTCTCGAGTTAATCCTAATTCTTTCAATAAACTATTAAGCGTACTACCTTTATTAACACCTTTAAGAATAATATCAATATTATGATGCCCGCTAGAAACGGCTACAATTTGGTCTCCATACTTTTCATTTAATAAGTCTCTAAATTCGTGCCCATTATCATAAACGGATAAAGCCAATTTAACAAACTTATCTTCAGGCAAGTCTTTTAAATGATCCACTTCTTTAAGTTCATAATAATATTTTGACATATCAGATTTAAAAGCATCACTTGAGTTACTTAAAATATAAGCACTGTTTACACCACACAAGACAAACTCAATATTATGCTTACTTAATTCATCCAAGATATTCATTAATAATTGTTCGTCAAATTCTGCGACATTGGTAATATGATTATAATCAGCGTATATAGCACCATTCTCTGCTATGTAAGAAATATATTTATCTTCCCCTGGAAAAAAACTTCTAAGTTGATAATATTGATTACCACTCGCTACGATAAATTTTATATTTTGTGATTTTAAATACGAGAATACATCTTTAAATAAATCTTTATTATAAGTACCTTCTGAATTCAAAAAAGTCCCATCCATATCAACCGCTATTGCTTTAATCAAGAATAAAGCCTCCTTATAATAAAACTAAGATTTTATGAAATATACAACCTCCAAATGATTATTATATGCCCTCTATTTATGTAATAATTTTACCAATTTTACATTATAGATTCATTAATATTGCCCGGTGTAATTTCTCCTAACTCATCTCTTCATATTACATTCATACAATACTCATACTATCTTTACATAGGGTTAAAATATGATTGATACACTTCTTAATAGATTGCTTTTTAAATCACTATAGGGTTAATTAGGAGGAAGTTTACATGTATAATCAGTCAATAGCAAAGAGATTCATTAGTGGTACGGCATGTATGATGTTATTATTAGGGATTTCTACTACTGGTACGGTTGAAGCGAGTGGTGCTGGTGGTTCGGAATCTGATTCGTCTGTTGTGAATCAACAAGCTCATTCGGATATTAAAGTGATGTCTCAGAAGCCGGAGGTAGCGCCTGTACCTAAGAAAAATCAGCCGAATCGTATTATTACGAATTTTAATGGTGATACGAAAACGGAAATGGCTTTTAATTGGTATACGACAGATCAATTTAATGATGCTAAAGTTTGGGTGTCAGAGTCGGGTCAATTTGATGATGCACAAGCGTTTGATGCAACTTCTAAACAAGTAGATTCTAAATATGTTGAACGAGATAAGAACGGCAATTTCATCTTTGCGGATGTAGAAAAAGATGACGAAGGTGAACCTGTTAAAGATGCACAAGGTAAAGAAAAAATAAATGGATATTATACAGATGAACATGCTCAAGGTGCTGAATGGACGCGCGGTGATAAACATGGGAAGTCTGAACTTATGACAGTTCCTGAATATAATTATAAAGCGAAAGCAACGGGATTAAAGCCGAATACTACATATTATTATCGCGTAGGTAGCGCAAGTGGTCCTCAAAGTGAAGTTGGACAATTTAAGACTTCTGGCAACAACGGCGATCCTTTCCAATTTGTACAGTATACAGATACACAAAATGCTTATTGGAATGAACACGTAAGAAATGAAGCACAATTTGGGGCAGATACGTTAAGCAATGCTATTCAAACAGCAGGTAATCCAAACTTCGCATTACACACAGGAGACTTTGTAGAAACTGCAGAAATTGAAGATGAGTGGTTAGATTTATATGATCAATCACGTCCATCATTTATGTCATTACCTGTAGCTTCTGCACCAGGTAACCATGACGAATATGCGCTAAGCGAAGATGATGAAAAATTACTGACAAAGTATAATGAACATGTCAATGTACCTAAAGAAAACAATGCGGTAAATGGTGGTTCTTATTATTCGTTTGATTATAATGGTGCACATATGGTTGTCGCTAATACGAATGATAATAAGAAATCTAAAGATAATCCTGAAGAAAAAGCAATTGGTAAAGAACAAATGGAATGGATTAAACAAGATATTAAAGATGCCAGAAAGAATGGCTCTAAATGGGTTATCTTAAACCTGCATAAACCAATGTATTCTAAATCGTATCATGCACTATCAGATGAAGATGTTGCTAAAATACGTGACGAACTGACTCAACAAATTGATGATTTAGATGTGGATTTAGTGTTACAAGGTCATGACCATGTGCTGTCTCGTACGAAACCATTAGAACATACATCGACTAAAAATAGCTTTGTAAATGCTAAGAAAGAAGATGCCAAACAAATTAGAGGTCAAGATAACATCACTTATTATGATAACCCAGAAGGTTCAGTTTACGTGCTGCCAAATACAGGTGGTACAAAAGCGTATGACAGTATATATGACCGTCCTTTAGAACATATTAAGAAAGTTAGACCAGAGCTAGAAGATTTAACTCAAGAACAATTAGATCATTATAATAGTTTGTTTGCGATAGGCGAGCAACCTCATAAGACAGATGCTTTTAATGATAGTCATGAAAATAATCGAGATTCATCTGATCAGAACTTCTCAGTTTATGATGTATCTGAAGGTAAATTAGTCGTTAAAATTTATCAATTACATGGCGATATTAGTAAAGGTGAACAAAGAACAGTTAAATTAGTTGATGAATTCGGTATTAAAAAAGACTAATCATAGATTTCAAAGTTAAATAAATATCCATAAGGCGTCTCCTTCAAATATGATGATATGGAGGCGCCTATTTGTTAATAGAAGGAGCGGTTACTTTGCGACGTGTATTCAATTATTTAAGTGTGGCCATTGTGATGATAATGATATTAAGCGGTTGTCAAAATGGTTCGCAAGAAGGGACAAAGCAGCATAGTAAAACGAAACATGCAGCAACTAAGCAGATTCAACTTTCAGAGCAAGACAAAGATGCATTGAAACAAAAATTACTAAAAATAGCTGACGAATATGGCCAAGATCAGCATAAAGCAGTAACTAATCGTTATTTTAGTCGAAACGAACAAATGGAAGGTGATGGCTATGCGATTACTGATGATGGTGAAATACAAATAACAGATCATGATAAACCAGGGTGGAAACATTTTAAGATCCATAATGTTGTCGGATTAACGATGTATCAAGGACAGCATACTCAAGGTGGTTATGATGAACGTGCACAAGATCTAACTAATATTCAAGGATACAGTAGTGTCGCTAAAATGAATCAACCGATTACGAAATATTTGTTTGCAGATAACGGTAAAGTATACGAATATCAATTCAAGCCGAATAGTGAACCATCACTATCAACTGGATTTGCAACTAAAGATTACAATGGTAAAGATCCAAACTTAAAACCAAACGAAAAATTTACAGTTTCAAAGGATAAAATTTTAAATAAAAAATGGAAAATGTTGCTTTCAGAATATAAATGATAATATTTTAAAAATATCCAATATAAATTCACAGTTTAGATACGTGAAAATTTATGAAAAAATGTTATAATTGTGAATGGAAAAATAATAGCAATCATATATAGGAGGCAATTATGTCTAATTTACTTAATGTTCTAAGCGACAAACTATCAGGTAAAAATGTACGTATCGTATTACCAGAAGGTGAAGATGCGCGTGTATTAACAGCAGCAGTTAAATTACAAGCTACAGATTTGGTTGCACCAATCGTACTTGGTAATGAAGAAAAAATTAAAGAAACTGCAGCTGGTGCAGACTTATCAATCGATGGTCTTACAATCATCAACCCAGAAACTAGTGAACTAAAAGCAGATTTAGTAGAAAAATTTGTTGAACGTCGTAAAGGTAAAGCAACTCAAGAACAAGCTGAAGAATTGTTAAATAACGTTAACTACTTCGGTACGATGTTAGTTTACACAAATCAAGCTGACGGATTAGTAAGTGGTGCAGCACATTCAACTGCAGACACTGTACGTCCAGCATTACAAATTATCAAAACTAAACAAGGCGTTACAAAAACATCTGGCGTATTCTTCATGACTAAAGGTGAAGAACAATATGTATTCGGTGATTGTGCAATTAACCCAGAACTTAATGCACAAGACTTAGCTGAGATTGCAATCGAAAGTGCTAAGACTGCTCAAGCATTTGGTATGTCTCCAAGAGTAGCAATGTTAAGCTTCTCAACTAAAGGTTCAGCTAAATCACCTGATACTGAAAAAGTATCTGAAGCAGTTTCTATTGCTCAAGAAAACTTAAAAGAAACAGATTTAAAAGATGTTGTATTAGATGGTGAATTCCAATTTGATGCAGCAATCGTACCAGAAGTTGCTGCTAAGAAAGCACCAAATTCTGAAATTCAAGGTGATGCAAATGTATTTATCTTCCCTAGCTTAGAAGCGGGTAACATTGGATACAAAATTGCACAACGTTTAGGTGGATTTGATGCAGTTGGTCCTGTATTACAAGGCTTAAACGCACCTGTTAACGATTTATCTCGTGGCTGTTCAGCTGAAGACGTATATAGTCTTTCAATCATTACAGCTGCTCAAACATTATAATCATGGCAAATTTGCAAGATTATTTTACACAAGAATGGCGATACATTGACCACACTTCAGGACTGCAGCCAATGCAGTCCTTTAGTTTCGATGATACATTTTGTGATCAAGTAGGAAATGATAAAAGTCCAAGTGTTGTTAGGACATGGATACACAATCACGTCGTGATATTAGGTATACATGATTCTAGATTACCTTATTTAAAAGACGGCATTGCATATTTAAATGATGTTAGAGGTTATAGTGCAATCGTTAGAAATTCTGGCGGATTAGGTGTTGTGTTAGATAAAGGTGTGCTTAATATATCTTTAATCTTTAAAGGTAAGCATGATGTATCCATTGATACAGGATATGAAGTGATGTTACGTCTTATTCGTGAAATGTTTAAAGAAGATACTAATGAAATTGAGAATAAAGAAATTACTGCATCATACTGCCCTGGTAGTTATGACTTAAGTATTCATAATCAAAAATTTGCTGGTATATCACAACGAAGAGTTAGAGGTGGTATAGCAGTACAAATCTATTTATGTGTGGAAGGATCAGGCGCTGAACGTGCCGAAATGATGAAAGCATTCTATGAACATGCACTGAAAAACGAAAAGACAAAATTCATTTATCCGACTATCATACCTGAAAGCATGGCTTCATTGAACGAATTATTAGGCACTGAATATACAACTAACGACATACTTTTTAAATTGTTAGGAAGTTTGAAAACTTTAGGTGCAACTTTGAATATGGATCCTGTCACAACAGAAGAATGGACATTGTACGATAAATATTTCGAAAGAATGATTGAACGCAATGATAAAATGATTCGAAATATGGAAAAACGATAAAATGACATTCTCAAACAACTGTTAAGGTGGTATAATAATTTATTGCAAAATTAACAATTAAGAAAGGTGGGGAAACAAATGCGAAATAAATTTCAAGTCTGCGATGATTGCCAAGCCGTTAACTTGCCATCACTTTTGAAAAAAATTAAAAAATTAGACCCAGAAGCTGAAATAGAAGTAGCATGCCAATCATATTGTGGACCAGGTAGAAGAAAGACATTCGCATTCGTAAATAACCGCCCATGTGCCGCTTTAACAGAAGACGAACTAATGGAAAAAATCCAAAAACAACTTCAAAAGAAACGCGATCCAGAAGAAGAAGAAAGATTGCGACTTAGAAATGAAGAACGAAAACGTCGACAAAAAGAATTAGACGAGAAGTTAAATAAGAAGTTGAAAAAGACACAGTCATAATATAAATATTAGCTAAAATCCCCTCACTACAACATGTAGTGGGGGATTTTTTTATACTATATTAGATGTTTGCTAACTTTTTGAATTTTATATTATTTATCGCTAATTATATACATATTTTTGGATAATTGGTATATGAGTAAAAAAGGAGGCGTATAATTTTGAAATTAATCAATGTGATAAATCTATTAAATTATATTTTATTTATTATACTTTTATTTTTCGGCAATAATCTTTTCCCGAATTTCTATGGTGGAGATGCACTTGTGATATTTACTGACGCTTCAGCTCTTTTATTAGTAATGTCAATTTTATTATTCTTATATAATTATTTTAAAAACAAAAAAATTATTAAATATTTAGTGATAAGTATTATATTAAATGTAATTAATATAGTGATACTATACCCAATTATATTCTTTGGTTTGTTTTTTGGATTTTAAATTAAAGGAGAGGTAATATATCCAAAAGAAATATAATTTTTAACTTTATTTTTATATTTTTAATACCATTTTTTATTAGTTATGTTGCTTTAATAAAAATATTTGCTTTATCATTTCAAGTTTCATCTGTAGGAGCATTATCATTTGGTTACTCAATGTTAATGCAAATAAGACTTTGTGCTAAGATATTAAAATATAATGATGAAAAAATATATTAAAAAAGCACCTGTTGATTATATGGGTGCTTTTACTCTATCTTCACTATACTATATATATTCAAAAGGACTCTCTATCTCTATTTTTAAATCTTTTTTGTGTTTAAAAATGGTATGTCAATTAATTAAACGTCACACCAACTCTAATCATCACCATTTGAGCGCGACGTTATGAACAAGAAATTTAAAGACCAAGGAGGTAAAATTATTTATACAACTTGTAAAGACGATATGCATCAAATTAAATAAAATATGCTTTTTTATACCATATTATATATTTGCTAACTTTTTTAGTTCATCCATATTTAATATGTTATAGCTATTGTTCTCTTTTGCTAAATATCCTTTTTGTACAAAGTCTGCGATAACAAACAGTAAATGTCGATAAGATACGCCTAAATATTGTGCGACTTGTGTATGTTTTTCTTCATATTTACCATTTTGTTCTGTAACTAAAATAAAAGAAGCGAGTCTTTTAGACAATGGATATGATTGGTTACGTGTCGAAGTTCGAATGTTTTTCATATTCTTATGTGCGATATAAGATAATAAATTCTTTAATAATACTGGATCCGTTAATAAAGTGTCTTTAAGTTCATTAAGTGGTACTGCCAAACACCAGCAATCTTCTATTGCTTGGACATTAAGTGGTGCAGCGTGTTCATCTATCAATTCCATTTCTCCTATGAAAGAAGAAGGCGCAAAAAAATCGATTAAAGAAACTTGGCCATTTTCCATGTATTCGTATAATTTTGACTTTCCTTTAACAAGATAAAATAAATATTCGGGTTTTTGAGTGTCTTGAATAATATGATCTTTTTGAGAAATGAAAAAGAGTTTTACGTGTTGTTGCACATCAAATCCAAAGAGATCGAGATAATTGAATTGGTCTATTAAATCTTGTTTAAGTTTGTCATTATAAATTTCTCTCAATATTTCACACCTCTTATATGATATTTCTCATACTTACTTTAATCTTTGCAGAAGTATAATACAAGAATAAAGAAAAGGCTTACAAAAAGGAGAGGAATTATAATGGAAAAACAAAAAATAATTTTGGATTGCGACCCTGGTCATGATGATGCAATAACGATGTTAATGGCATACATTCATCCTAATATTGATTTACTTGGTATAACAATTGTTTCAGGGAATCAAACGCTTGAGAAAACTGTTAAGAATGGTTTGAGTGTCGCACAACACTTGAATATGGACGTTAAAATATATAGTGGGGCGTCTGAACCTTTAGTGAGAGAACGTGTAGTTGCTGATAATGTCCATGGAGAAACAGGCATGGATGGTCCTGTATTTGATACGTTAAATAGAGAACCCGAAGATAAAAGAGCAGTACAATTTATCATTGATACTTTATTAGATAGCGAAGGAGATATTACGCTAGTACCAACTGGACCATTAACGAATATTGCTTTAGCGATGAAATTAGAACCATCCATCACATCTAAAATTAAAGAAATCGTATTAATGGGTGGTGCATACGGTAATGGGAATTTTACGCCATCAGCAGAATTTAATATTTTTGCTGATCCAGAAGCGGCACATATTGTTTTTAAATCAGGTGTACCAATCGTCATGATGGGTCTAGATGTAACAAACAAGACACTATGTACACCTGAAATTATCAAACGTATGGAATCAACAAATAATAAAGCTGGGCAATTGTTTAGTGATTTAATGAACTTTACTTTAAAAACACAATTCCAAGAATTTGGATTAGAAGCAGGTCCATTACACGATGCAACAACAATAGGCTATCTCGTAAATAAAGACTTATTTGAAGTTCAAGATATGTACGTAGAAATCGACATTAACCGCGGACCAAGTTACGGACGAACAGTATGTGACGAATCCGATGTACTCAAAAAAGAACATAACGTTAAAGTAGCCAAAAACGTCAAAGTCGACGAATTCTTCGATCTAGTATATGAATGTATACGTATGTATTAAAGTATAAGAACATTGATTTGAAAATTGTTTATCAAGGAATTAAAAATTTCTAGACGTCTTCATTCTTGTTTCTTAAATGCAATCATAATAATGCTTGAAATTAAAGGGACTATGAGGATTCTTGATATCTCTAATTCTCCTTGAAGTATACTTTCGACTACGATAAATACTATCATTATTGAAAAATAATAAATTAAAAAAGTGTATAACAGTTTCATGATGTATCTCCTTTGAAATAGTTCATTATTTAAAAGTTAGTTTAATAGAAAAAAATCACTACAATTTGTTTTTTTAACAATGCTTGTAGTGATTTTTTATTACGATATATATATTTACACAGAATCAAGCTACATAACATTACAGAGCTTATGCATTAATTTTATATACTTCTAATCATATTTATTTTCACTTGTATAGTTTTTGATTTTTCTATAGATAAAGAAGTTAACTTGATATATGACAACACTTAATATGAGTATCATAACAATAAAAAGAATCGTTCCTAAAAAGCCCGAGTAATTAAAAATAGGGAATCTTTTGAGTAGTAAACAAGCTATCAAGAAAATAATACAGTTTAAAATCATAAATATCTTATTTTGTTCGAAACCTTTATATTTCATATGAAAAACTCCATTTTCATTTCAAGTTATATATAATTTTACCGTATTTAAAGTATGAAATAAATAGAACTTAAAAGAATTTAATATAAAAAGGACTGTGTTTGTGAGAACACAGCCTTCAAACATCAACTCACTCAAAATATTCCATTCAAGTTTAGATTCATAACTTTATTCCAATTTTCAAATGTGAGTTCTTCTTCTGTTACGTTGTATGTCATCCCAACTTTATTGACTAACATATCAATTTTGCCAAATTGTTCTATGACGTTATTGAGCATTTGATTTACCGATGTTGGATCGGTTATATCTACTTTTAATGCAACTGTTTCAATGTTTTCGCTCTGTTTAATTCCAGAGAGTGTTTTGTTTGTTGATGAGGCGTTATGATCTGCAATGATGATCTGAACGCCTGCTTGTGCTAATGCTAATGCCATTGATTGACCTATTCCTATTGTGCCACCGCTAATGATTGCAACTTTACCTTGTAATTTGAAGTGCTCTAATATATTTGTCATAGCATATCACCTTTTTATTTATGATTGAACTGCATTATTACTATCGTTGAGCTTATAATGGTTTGAACATGGCTAAATTATGATGAAATATTAAAGATAAATGAGTTTAAATCGCCTCTGTATTTAGAGACGGAATATTCTATTGGTACACGATTCTCTATATAACCCACACTATGGAAGTAGAAGAGTGGGGCATCTATCTCTACAGATAATAAATCACTTACGGTTTCATCTGCTGTGATTAATTCAAGCTTTCTCGTAATTTCTTTGATAGGTGTTTGGTTTTTTTCTAACACTTCGTAAAATCGTGTCGTAGTAAAATCAATTTCTTTTAAATTAGGTACTAAGGATAATGGAATATAAGTTGTTACAAGTACGATTGGGTCTTCTTCTGCATATCTTAAACGGACTAATTTATATACAGATTCTCCAGGTTTTAGTTCTAATTGTTGCATGACTTCTTCATTGGCAACTTCTGATTTCAATGATAGAACTTTTGTCTTTGGGATTAATCCTTTTCTTGTCATTTCATCATTATAGCTTTCGATGACGTGTGTAAATTCTTGATTGATTTTACGTTGTCGAACGATTGTACCTCGCTTTTTTCGACGTTCTAAAAAGCCATCAATAACAAGTGCATTGATCGCTTGTCTAACAGTAGGTCTACTTACTTTATAATGCGTCGCCAAATCAACTTCATTTGGAATTTTATCGCCAACTTTATAGTCTTCATATTCAATTTTATTCAGTAAATCTTCTTTAATTTGTTGATGTAAAGGTTTGTTTATCATAATTTATCATCCAATTTCTATCGTTTTCTGATCTGATTCTGTAAGACGTTCTTCTAATGCTTTGATGATATTGATACCTGAACTAGCGCCAATTCTTTCTGCACCATTTTTAATCATATTAATAAATGTATCAGCATCACGAATACCACCAGCTGCTTTAACTTTAACTTCGCCGTCTACAGTCTCGTACATTAATTTAACATCTTCTACAGTTGCACCTGATGTCGCAAAGCCAGTAGATGTTTTAATAAAATCAGGTTTAACGTCTTTTGCGATAAGTGATAAAGTTCTGATTTCATCTTTAGTTAAATAGGCATTTTCGAAGATAACTTTTGAAGTGACATTGTGTGCTTTACAAATTTCTACTATTGAAGACATTTCTTCTTTGATATAGTCTAAATTGCCATTTTTCAATTCAGTAACATTAATAACATAATCAATTTCTGTCGCACCGTTATGAATTGCATCTTGCGTCTCGAACTTCTTAGATTCAATAGAAGTCTGACCTAATGGAAAAGCAATGGCAGCACCTATTCCAATATCGGTTCCAGCTAATATTTCTGAACATAATTTAGATTGTACTTGGTTAACAGCAACCATCTTAAAATGGTATTTCTTTGCTTCTTCACAAAGTTGTTTTATATCTTCTGGGCTTGCATCTGCATGTAAGTTAGTGTGATCAATCATTCGGCAAAGGTCATCAATTGTATAATATTTCATCAAAATAAACACTCCTTATTTGTATTGACATAATGATATAATAACGCGCTTACAGGAGTCAATTAGCCTAGAAACCTAATAATAGTGACATTATAAATTATTATGTAATTACATAATAAAAAGTTTGATATTTTTTAGGATGGTTTTTATACTCTGAAAATGGGTATATATCTCAATGAAAATATAAATAAAAAAGGTGGATTATCATGACTAAAATTTTTGTTGCAGGTGCTACTGGTTTAATAGGTACAAAATTAACTAAACGCTTAATTGAAGAAGGTTATGAAGTAGCTGGGTTAACGACTTCTGAAAAAGGTAAAGAAAAACTTGATAATGCAGGTGTAAAAGCATATATAGGCAACATATTAGAATATGACACAATAGAAAAAAGTATCGGTGATTTTAAACCAGATATAATCATGAACGAAATCACAGACTTAAAACAAGTTGATATGTCAGCTAATACGAAAGTTAGAATAGAAGGTACAAGAAATCTTGTAGAAGCGGCAATTAAACATGATGTACCACATATTCAATCACAAAGTATTGCATTTGTTTATGAAGCTGGAGATACATTAGCAACAGAAGAAACAAGTTTAGACTATGACGCTAGCGGTGATCGTAAAATAACAGTTGATGGTGTAGAAGGATTAGAAAAAGAATCAGCTAGATTAAACAAACATGTTATTTTACGTTACGGTTTATTATACGGACCAGGTACTTGGTATGGTAAAGATGGAATGATTTATAATCAATTTATAAATGGTGAAGTTACGATGACAGACGGCGTACAATCATTTATTCATATAGATGATGCAGTTGAAACAGCCATTCAAGCATTAAACTTTGAATCAGGTATTTATAACGTAGCAGATGATGATCCTGTAAAAGGAGACGATTGGGCTAAATGGTATGCCAACGAATTAAACGTCTCACCAACGCTAAACATCGAGCCAGCAGCACCATTTGAGCGCGGCGTAACAAATAAGAAATTTAAAGACCAAGGCGGTAAACTTATTTATACAACTTGGAAAGACGGTATGCACCCGATTAAATAAAACATGTTTTCATTAAAGAACAGCACACTTTTAAAACACTATAATAATAAAAGCGAAGTACATGGAATTTGTACTTCGCTTTATATTTATTTAACATATTTTTTAATTCGATTAGCTAATCTTGTTACGGTTTGTCATCAGAAAAATTGTAGAAATGAAGAGAAGTGTTGCTGCTAATAAAAATGTGAACCTCACTCCAAACATATCAGTCAAGTTACCTAAAACTAATGAAGAAACTCCAAAAGTCGCAGTTACTAGAGCGTCTTTTGCAGAGTATATTTTAGGAAGAAGTCTATGAACAACACTCTTTTGTACTGCTGTCTGTTGAGCTACATCTTTAATTTGATTTACTATTCCAAATATCAGAGATATTACTAGTGCGATCCATGGAGTCGATACTAAACCAAACATTAGAGTCGTCAAACTAGCCCCAAATGAACCCACTACAATAACATAACTAGAAAGTCGAGTTACTAAATGTGACCATTTTAAACTACAAAAGCCACCTATCATTAATCCAGCAAAGAAACTGGCATTTATATATCCCCACCATTGTTCACTCGTTTGTAAGACTTGCTCAACATAAATATACATAATTGCAGCTACCCATACCACGTTTGCTATAGATTCAAAAAATTCAACAATACTTATGGTACGTAAAGTAGGCGTATGCCATATGGTTATCCAGCCTTCTTTTAATATGTCCCAATTCGTAGGCTTTTTTTGTTTTTCTTGACTAAATCCGTTTTTATCGACGTTTTGAATTAGAAACATCATGATAGTAGATGCTACAAATAAGAAAAATGTTAACCATATAACATTTTCACCACCGATAATAGCAACGAGTATTCCCCCAACTGTCCATCCACCAAGACGAATCGTTTGGTCAAGAATGGCAAGAAAACTATTAGCTTTCACTAGAAAATCCTGTTCAATAAATATAGGGACTAAAGCATTTCTTGCTGGGTTTGCCCATCCATCTAAAAAAGAAATAGCAATTACTAATAAAAAAATCAGGAAAATGGTGCTAGAAGAAGGAAAAATTTCTGTATAACATCCAAGAATGAGAATAAGAATTGTCTTTCCAAATTGTGAATATGCCAACAATGATTTTAATTGGACACGTTCAATAATCAATGGCGCAATCATACCACTTAAAAAACGCGATGTTGTGATAAAAAAGGGCACAAATGCCATATAAGTTACAGATCCTGATATTCCATATATGATTGCTATTAAACCAACCATATAAAAGACATCTCCACTATTTGCGAGAGATTGGCCAATCCATAAAAAGCGAAATGATGATTTATGCATAAAAATATTACTCCCTTTAAAGATTTTACTATTCAATTGTTTTTATTAAGGGTTAGTAATATTACATTTTTTCGCCATCCTTTTTAATTTGGTATTTGAACTGTTAAGTACAGTAAGAAATCTTCTTTGAAATTCCTACTTAATATTGCATCATCATTTCCTTTTTATAAAATTACAAAATAAAAATAGCATACGGTTAATAAAATAACAAGTCGGATAATTCTGAAAATTAATGATTTATACTTATAAATGACAAATTAAAATGAACATCCTAAAAATCTATATATAAATGGAAGGGGATTATTATTTAGTAAAAATGATTGTTAGTTTTCCATTTTTTTATATTTTGAAGTTCTGTATTTTAAATATGTGTTAACATACTTAACAAATATTACATTTCTGTAGGGTTTTCGGGTATAATTAAGTATTCTGAATATTATAGTTTTTAATATATAAATGATATAATTATTTATAACGTGAGATATAAAGTTATTTGAAATGTGTACATTGGAACGTTATTAAACGGGGATTTACAAACTTAGATTAATAGACATCATGAATTGACGATTGATGTGTAAGGTAGATAGAGGAGAGATATTTATGGCAAATGTAAGAAAAGCAACAATTGAAGATTATTCAGGTATTAAAAATGTAGCGTCTAAGGCTTGGTATGACACGTATACCAATATTTATACTGCGAGCACTGTGACGGCATTTTTAAATGCGTCTTATTCTAAAGAGATGCTTCAAAAGCGCATTAATGATTCTGATTTCTTTGTTGCAGAAGATGAAGATAAGATTGTTGGTTTTGCTAATTTTATCAAAGGTACTGAATTGTATTTATCTTCTCATTATGTTCTACCTGAAGCGCAACGTGAAGGGTATGGTAAAGCTTTATTACAAGCAGGTTTAGATCAATACAAAGATTTATATCATGAAGTTTATTTAGAAGTGGATGGCAAGAATGATATCGGTATAGCCTTTTATAAAAAGGAAGGTTTTGAAGTGATACGTGAATATGAAGAATTACTTTTTGGTGACACAATGCGCACGACGTTAATGAAAAAAACTTTTTAGGAGGTTGATTGTAATGGAACAATCACTAAATAAATGGATTTCGCAATTTTATGAAGCTTATGAGAATCAATCAATTATTCCAAATGGTGTTTTACCATCGAATATAACTGAACATGCTGCATATGATATTCAAGAAGGTGTGTTGCAGCGTAAGGAAGAAACTGAAATTCATAAAGGTTATAAAATTAGTTTAACGAGTCAAGAAACGAGAGATATCTTTTCTTCAACAACGCCATTATATGGTGCAATGGGAGAAACAACAATTCTGGACAAACATATTTATTTGAATGACTTAAATGAACCTTTAGCAGAGTTAGAATTAGTCTTTATTGTTCAAGAAGAATTAACAGAAGAAGATAGCCTTGAAGATATTATGAATAAATGCTTGATTGCACCAGGGGTAGAGATTCCAGATTCACGTTTTAGTAACTGGTTCCCTAATTTATCTGTAACAGAAATTATTGCTGATAGCGCAGTAAGTGGTGGCGTTGTTTACGGTGAACCTAAGAAATTAAGTTATGAAGACATAGATAACATTAAGGGGACACTATATTTAGACGGTAAAGAATTAGCTTCAGGGTTTAGTACAGAAGTTGAGGGGCATCCTGCTAAAGCTGTTAAGTGGTTGATTAATGAAATTAAAGAATATAATCGTTCATTAACACCAGGCATGTTTATTTCAAGTGGAACATTTATTTTGCCTAAACCTTTAACACAAGGAGAGTATAAAGCCGTATATGAAAATGTCGGCGAAATAGAGTTTATTGTAGAATAATTGGATGAAATGGAGGGAACAAAGTGACACAGGAAGCTTATGGAACAAAAAAATTACCTGAAGAGAAAGTTTTTAAAGACCCTGTTCATCGTTATATACACGTAAGAGACCAATTAATTTGGGATCTTATCAAAACGAAAGAATTTCAACGCTTAAGAAGAATTAAACAACTTGGAACACTCTATTTATCTTTCCATACAGCTGAGCATAGTCGCTTTGGACATTCTCTAGGTGTATATGAAATTGTACGACGTATGATAGATGAAGTATTTGAAGGACGTGCACATTGGGATAATAAGGATAGACCACTCGCATTATGTGCAGCACTTTTACATGATTTAGGGCACGGTCCATTTTCACATTGTTTTGAAAAAATCTTTCTAACGGATCATGAAAAATTTACACAGCTGATCATTAAAGGTGATACAGAAGTTAATGAAGTATTGAGTAGAGTGTCGCCTGATTTTCCAGCTGAAGTAGCAGAAGTGATTAATAAGACACATGAAAATAAATTAGTCATATCAATGATTTCATCTCAAATAGATGCTGATCGCATGGATTATTTACAGCGAGATGCTTATTTTACAGGTGTGAGTTACGGTCAATTTGATATGGAACGTGTGCTTAGATTGATGCGTCCGTCTAAAGATGAAGTGTTGATTAAAGAAAGTGGTATGCATGCAGTTGAAAACTTCTTAATGAGTCGTTATCAAATGTATTGGCAAATTTATTTTCACCCGGTTAGTCGAGGTGGAGAAGTGTTGCTAAATCGCTGCTTTAAGCGTGCGAAAGTACTTTATGATCAAGGGTATTCATTTAAAGAACAACCTAAATATTTAATTCCATTTTTTGAAGAAGACGTTTCAATCGCTGATTATATTCGTCTTGATGAAGCGGTCGTGATGTATTATTTAGAAGAGTGGACTGAAGAAGACGATCCAATCTTAAGTGATTTAAGTAAAAGATTTGTTAATCGTGATTTATTTAAATACTTACCATTTGATGGATCTATTATTACGATTGGTGAACTGACAGATCTATTTGAAAAAGGCGGCATTGACCCAGAATATTATTTCGTTTGTGACTCGTTCTCAGACTTACCGTATGATTATGATCGACCAGGATCAAATAGACAGCCGATACATCTATTACAGAAGACAGGTCGTATTAAAGAAATTAGTAGCCAATCAGTTATCATCCATAGTATTACAGGGATTAAACGTTTAGACTATAAATTATATTATCCTAAAGAATTAATTATAGAAATGGAAGATGAAACGATTAAAGGTGATATTATCAATATATTAAATGAACTCGTGTAGATTATAAACTTGAATGTCAGTCTGATACTCTAGTATGATGTAATCATGAATTAAATGAGGTGAAACAAGTGGCTGAAAAGAAAGGATTTCAATTTAATATCATTAAAAATGATCCATTAGATGGGCATAAAGGTACAAATATAGGCTCTATAAGTTTAGACAACGTTGCGCCTGTATTTGTCGATGTATCAGAACAAACTGCATTTATCGATATTGGTGCCATGCATGCTAGAGCTGAAGTAGAAAAGCGTGTGAAATGGGTTAAAGATATAGAAGAAGTCAAAGGTGAAGAAGCAAAAGAATATTGGCTTTGCTGGGTTACAACTGAACGTGGCGAACAAGGTCCATATTATGCAGGGCTAACAGGTTGCTATTTAATGGTTAATAAACCTAAGAAGCGTGGATATAAAAGTATGCCAGAACATGTGAATATGATGGATAAATCTATGAAACATCAAGTGAAGATTGACCAAATTGGTGACGAAAATAGAGCAATTCTTAAAAAATTCCTTCAAGAACATAATTCTGAAATGTGGCATAACAGCAGTGATGAACTAAAATCATCTTTAGAGATAGATTAAATATGTCTATTTTGTGACTTAATTGTGAATTATCACAATTCAATTAAATAGCTATTGTCTTTTCACAATATCATAAGTAAAATAGTTGATAGCTACTATAGCTAGGACACTAAAAAAAGCAGGCGCTTTTCGCCCTGCTTTTTTTAATTTTAATAGTCAAATATGCTATAATGATATACGTTCTTAAACGGTGAGGTGGCCAATTATGAAAGAAAATATTAATATAAATATTAAACAAGTCGTGAAACAAAATGGCGAGAAAGAAACATTTCAAACAAAAACATCAGGTACATTTCATAGAAGAAATAGCGATATAATTAGATATGAAGAAACGATTGATGAACAAATCGTAAAAAATATGCTTAAAATAGAAGATGATGGCGTGAAAATCCACCGTACTGGCGCGGTCAAAACAGTCTTTCATTTTGTTGAAGGACAAGAAACGATTAGTTATTATGATACTGATGCAGGACGCATGACAATGCACGTTAATACATTATCAATCAAACATTTTATAGACGATCAACAAGGTAAACTCAGGATACATTATCAGCTAAGTGATCAAACTGGGTTACTTGGAACATACCAATTTCAAATTAATTATAAGGAGATAAATGAATGAACATTATTAACCAAGTTAAAGAAACGTTAATTGAAGAAATTAAAGCAAGTATCATTAAATCTGAACTTGTAGAAACAGTTCCAGAAATTAAAATCGAAACACCTAAAGACCCTGCAAATGGAGATTATTCTTCTAATATTGCGATGGTATTAACAAAATTAGCGCGCAAAAATCCACGCGAAATAGCGAATCAAATCGTTGAAAATTTAGATACAAATAAAGCGAATGTTAAAAAAGTAGATATTGCAGGTCCTGGATTTATTAATTTCTACTTAGATCAACAATATTTAACTGAAATTATTAAGACAGCTTTAACAAAAGGCGAAACATTTGGTCAAACAGAAGAACGTAAAAACGAAAGTATCATCGTTGAGTATGTATCTGCAAACCCAACAGGAGATTTGCATATTGGACATGCACGTAATGCAGCAGTAGGTGATACGTTATCAAACGTGTTAAGTGCAGCTGGTTATGATGTAACACGTGAATATTATATTAACGATGCAGGTAAACAAATTGAAAATTTAGCGCATTCTATTGAAGCGCGTTATAACCAAGCGTTAGGTTTAGATGCTGAATTACCTGAAGATGGTTATTACGGTAAAGATATTATCGCAATCGGTAAAGACTTAGCTGAAAAACATCCTGAAATTAAAGATGAAGCTGAAGAAGAACGTATTAAGACATTCCGTAAACTTGGTTTAGATTATGAAATGAAAAAATTAAAACAAGACTTAGCAGATTTTAATATTCATTTTGATAATTGGTTCAGTGAAACATCATTATATGAAACAAACAAAATTTCAGCTGTTTTAGATAAAATGACAGAATTAGGCTATACTTATGAACAAGATGGCGCAACATGGTTAAAAACAACAGAATTTGGTGACGATAAAGACCGTGTGTTAATTAAACAAGACGGTACGTATACGTATTTCTTACCAGATATCGCTTATCATTACGATAAAGTAGAACGTGGATTTGACAAATTAATTAATTTATTTGGTGCTGATCACCACGGTTATATTAATCGGTTAAAAGCATCTCTTGAAACATTTGGCGTAGATTCAAAACGTCTTGAAATACAAATTATGCAAATGGTACGATTATTACAAGACGGCGTTGAAGTGAAAATGAGTAAACGTACAGGTAATGCTATTACGTTACGTGACATTATGGATGAAGTAGGCATTGATGCTGCTCGTTACTTCTTAACGATGCGTAGTCCTGATACACACTTTGACTTTGATATGGAATTAGCTAAGAAAGAATCACAAGATAACCCAGTGTATTATGCACAATATGCACATGCGCGTATATCATCTATTATTCGCCAAGCAGAAGAAAAAGGTATCACGATTGATCAAAATGTTGATTTATCATTAATTACACATGAAAAAGCATTTGATTTATTGAAGAAAATTGCTGAATTTGAACCAACAATTGTTTCTGCTGCAGAATCACGCAGTCCACATCGTATTACGAATTATATTCAAGATTTGGCTGCACAGTTCCACAAGTTCTATAATGCAGAGAAAGTATTAACAGATGATGCAGAGAAGACAAAAGCGCATTTAGCTTTAATTGAAGCGGCGCGTATTACACTTCGCAATGCGTTAGCATTAGTAGGTGTGTCAGCTCCAGAATCTATGTAATTGAATCATTATTTTAATTGAGGTGCAGCTCAATCTTATTTGAGTTGCGCCTTTTTGTGTACCATTTTTTAATTAAATATATGGAGGGATTAAGTATGAAAATAAACAAAATACTTTATTTAATCTTTGCTGCTATGATCATCGTGACAGGTTGCCAAAGCGGAGATAATACGGATAACAAGAAAGAAACGAAACAAGAAACAACAGATAAGAAAGAATATAAGCGTATTGTGTCGCTTATTCCAAGTAATACAGAAATATTATACGCGTTAGGACTTGGAGATAAAGTCGTTGGGGTATCAACTGTTGATGATTATCCTAAAGATGTGAAAGATAAAAAACAATTCGATGCCTTTAAACTTGATACAGAAGCGTTATTAAAAGCAAAACCTGATTTAATTTTGGCACATGAATCGAACAAATCTACACAAGAAAAAGATTTAAAAAAATTAAGTGATGCAGGCGTGAAAGTCGTCTACATAGATGATGCAAATTCAATTAATGAAATGTATGATACATTCAAACAAGTTGGAAAAGTAACAGGTAAAGAAAAAGAAGCGGATAAATTAGTAAGTAAAGTGAAGAAAGAAATAGAAGATGTTGTAAAAGATGTTCCAAAAGACCAACAAGGTAAAAAAGTATTTATGGAAATTTCTTCTCAACCTGACATTTACACTTCAGGATCAAATACGTTTTATGATGATATGTTAACTTCTATCAAAGCTAAGAATCTTTATCATGACCAAGAAGGATGGATTAAAACGGATAAAGAAAGTATTCTTAAAAGAAATCCTGATGTTATGATTACAACAAGTGGACAGTCTGAAGCGGAATATCAAAAATTAAATAACAATAGAGACGGTTTTGACCAAGTTAATGCTGTTAAAGAGAAACACGTTCATGCACTCAATGCAGATATGATTTCTAGACCAGGACCAAGATTAGCGAAAGGTCTAAAAGAACTTTCTGAAAAAGTTTATGACTAATAATCATAATGTTTATCGTCATGTTGTGATATGGTTTCTCGTTCTATTGTTTGCAATTGGCATTTCTTTATTCGTAGGATCTACGGGTATAACATGGAAATTTGATAATCAACTAGAATGGACGATTTTTTACAAGTTAAGAGTACCACGGACACTGTTAGCATTAATTGCTGGTATGGGGCTAGTCATGAGTGGTCAAATCTATCAAACGATATTGAATAATCCACTTGCGGATAGTTTTACATTAGGATTAGCAAGCGGGGCAACATTCGGAAGTGCGCTTGCCGTATTTATCGGCGTATCCATTTGGTTTGTGCCACTATTTTCAATATTCTTCAGCTTGTTAACGCTTATCGTTGTTGTACTGATTACAGAAACGATGGTCAAAACATTTCATGTAGCAACAATGATACTTTCAGGTATATTTATTGGTGCGTTCTTTAGTTCAGCACTCTATATACTTTTATTGCTTAAGCCGGATAAAGTTAATAGCATGGTGTCATATATGTTTGGCAGTGTTTCATCTGCCGAAAGAATAACTGTAGAAATCACTGGGATTGTTACTTTGATCTGTATATTAATCTTGTTTATGATGAGTCATTATATTAAAATGATTCAATTAGGTGAAGATAAAGCAACTACACTGGGTGTGAATGTTCGATTGATATCATGGACATGTTTGCTATTAGCTGCTATAATGACAGCCGTTATTATAAGTTTTACGGGTATTATTGGATTTATAGGTATGATTGTACCTCAAGTTGTTAGAAGGGTGTACAAGGTACCTATTAACGTTCAAATGATATTGAATTTATTAATCGGCGGCGCACTTTTATTAATTGCAGATACTGTTGGTAGAATTATCATAAGTCCGATTCAAATTCCGGTTGGCATTATACTCTCAATTATTGCCATACCGATTATGATGTATTTAATGATTACAGAACAACGAAAAAAAGTAAGAACTTACTGAATATATAAGGTATCTATCAGTATTAAATCACAATCAATAGCATACGGACACCAATCCTTTAAACATTATGATAGAGGGTTGGAGTTTTGTATGTAAAAATTGTATTGCTTTCTTTATGGAATAGTTTAAAATGTTTCTATGAAAGGGATGATGACATGTGTTCGTGTGATATTCAAGCGATTATTTTTGACTTAGAAGATACGCTTGTAGATCGTGAGAAATCGCGAATGAAGTTTTTGGAAGAACAGTTTGAGAGATTTCATGAGTTAATGGTAACAGTCCAAAGACGTGATTTTGAAAAGGTATATTTAACGTTAAATCCCTATGGTATAGAAGATGTTGAATGGGTATATCAAGAACTCGTTAAGAGATTAAATATAGAAAGGATATCATGGAAGACATTTTATAACGACTATAAGATGCATCACTACAGATACCATTTTCCTTTCTATGATACATTGGTAGCATTGGATAAATTGCGCAGCATGGGTTATAAATTAGGTGTTGTAGCGAATGGTAAGAGTGAAGAAATTACACACGTTATGAATGCAATCGGTATTTATCCATACATTCATTATGTTTCAACTTCTGATGAGGTGGGGGCTATGAAGCCAGACCCAATCATATTTGAAGATATATTGAAACATCTTGGCATAACGGCACATCATGCATTATATGTTGGAGATTGTCCTTTAAATGACATCGCAGCAGCACATGCTATGGGCATGAAGACTGCATGGATGGCTAATTCAGTCATTGGCACACCAGAGGAGCACGAATTAGATTATACAATCGAAAGTTTAAGTGATCTCATAGATGTTTGTAAACAAATCGAAAGAGGTGAAGCATGATGAACTTATTTTTAACGAAAGAAAATGTTGCCATACACTATAATACAAAAGGAAGCGGCTATCCAATTATCTTGTTACATGGTGTTTTTCAAGACATGGATGTCTTTGAACCACTGATTAAAAAATTAAGTAAAAATTATCAAGTTATATCTATTGATTTGAGAGGTCATGGCTTAAGTGATACACCACATGATAGTAGAGTAGATGACTATATTTCAGATATTCAGCAACTATTAAATGCATTATTCATTAACTCAGCATATGTAATTGGCCTAGAACTTGGCGCAACAATTGCAACAGGTCTCACATATAAGAATCCTGATTTGATCAATGGCATGGTGTTAATTAATCCTACAGACGATCATTCAACGTTCCCAGATAACCGTATTTATGATAGACATGCTGATGAAATTAGAACGATGTCTGATGAGGACAAAGAAAAATATTTATTAAGATTCAGATATAAAAATATTAAACAAGCTAAAAAGTTTGTAAAATCACATATTCCGTCGAATGACCTTCAAACGATGGAAGAAGAAATTGCTGTTAAGCGCTCTTTTAAAGACTTTGATATTATATCGTTACTTCCAGATATTGAAACTCGTACGCTCGTCATTTCTGGACAATACGATGGCAAAATATTATATAGCGAAGGTAAAAGAATAAGTGAACTGTTGCCGAATGCTGAATTTAAACTGTTTGAAGGTTCAGGCGAATTACCTTTTATTGAAGAAAAAGAGAAATTCATTAAAGTATTGGAAGAATTTTTAAGTTAATCAAGCGATATTTCACGGTTTTGTTACATGATTGTAATAAAAGTGGTCAATTTGTAATCTTTATGTTATAATTAACGCAGTTCAATGCATAGCATATAAGACACAGACTGAAGGAGAACCTCATATGAAAAAATGTCTCTTAATAATTGCAATGGTACTTATGGTTCTGCCATTTTCAACTTTTGCTGAGGCAAATGCTGCAACTAAAAATCAATTAAATATTAACGAAAATAATGTGCAGACCTATAAAGACGGTACAGTAACAATCGAAGGTATTAAAATTGGTGATAAGATTTCTAAAATTAAATCAAAGTATCCTAATTTAATGTTCTCATATTCTGATGATAGTAATGATAGAGAAAATTATTACGAATTTGATACTAAAAATGGACATATGATTATTACTGCCAAAGTTAAAGGTAATAAAGAAACAGTTAAACGCGTTACAATGATTTATGACAAATTAACAAATGTGAAATTAGATTCGCTTGTCTCAATTCTTGGTGACAATACGACTAAACGTGTACAAAATAATAAGTATACGGGCGGTTATGCATACGTGAATAATGGACAAGCACACTTCCAGCTTTCAAAAGCAACACCTGATAGTAAACAATTTAAAGTATATCGTGTTGATATAGGTAAATACTAAATCAATAGCGAATTTAATCCCCTGTTATGTTATATACATATTGCATAATAGGGGATTAATTTATACAATATTATAATGAAGGTGGTGTATTTATTTGCGTCCGAACAATAATGTATTGCTGGAAAATGTAAATGATTATTTACAGCATGTCGGTGTATTACCTAAACAAATTGATAAAGTGCAACATTCATTAAAGAAGGATATGAAAAAGTCAGATGAGAAAGATATAGATTATGCAGAATATCGACACAAATCTCACGCTGAAATACTTCAAATCATAGAGAGAAATATTGTGGTTGTAAATTATAATCCAATCATTTTTTATACACTACACTTCTTATTATTAGCATATTTATTTGATAAAAAGCTCATTCCGTTTAATGCCGTAACGGGATTGTATATATTTTATTTTGTAATTATATTGTCTATTTCACTCGTTATATATTTAATTATAAAAAAACATAGTTATCTCTATCCTAATCAGAAATTGATGATGACCAATATTTTCTTATTTAGTATAGGCATTGTTCTATGTATGCTTAAAATATTTAATGTTACGTTAGGAATGTATGTATTACCGTTACAAGTATTTCAAGCCATATTTGGCATAGGGATTCTTCTCGTTATACTCGCAATATTTATGAAAAAGCTCGAAGTTGGTGCAATGGGATTAGCAGTTATTCAAAAAACAATCGCATCCATAACGATGAATGAAACAGTAATTATGATTGTTACATTTGCGAGTTGGTCTATTATCCTCGTGATTATCCTTTATTTTGTAATGATGTATTCAACAAGAAAATATGTATAACATAAATGCAGAAAATGATGTATTGGCTACAATCATTTTTTGCATTTATTTTTATGGCATTAACTTAATATTATAAGTGTGAAAAATTGTTAAATGGGTATATTATTACTGTAAAGTAGGGAGGTACTCATTATGGGAGAATTATTAACAAGGGATGGGACTCATATAGTGTATGAAAAACACGGTAAAGGGAAACCATTAATTATGTTACATGCATTAAATATGAATTTAGCGACATTTAATTCAACAGTACAGCTTCTGAAAGATCAATTTACAATATATACAATGGATTCTAGGGGACATGGTAAATCAGATAAACAACAAGAAATTTCCATCCAAAATCATATAGATGATATTGTAGATTTAATGGATGCTGAAAACATAGAATCAGCTTATATATTAGGACATGATATGGGTGGCGTCATTGCACAAGAATTTACAAACCAACATTCAGATAAAGTAGAAAAGTTAGTACTCGTATCTTCAATTTCCAATCAAGGTAAACAACCACTTATTAAATTAATAGCTAAACATAGAGATAAAGTCGCAGGATTTAGTAAAGAAGAAGCAATGTTAATATTGTTCAATGAAATATTTCATGATGTTAAATCGACTTTTAAATGGTATCAAGAAGTGAAAAAATATTATCGAATGACACCAGAAGAAGATGCAATTTCTGTTAGATCTATAAATGGTATAAATATCAAAATAGATCATATAGATATACCAACACTTATCGTGAAAGGTAAACATGATCCTTTTGATATTGATAATGATTCGGAAAATATTAAGAACGCTCAAACAGAAATATTTGAACATTCAGGGCACGCACCATTTATTGAAGAAAGTGAAAAATTCAAACAAGTCGTATCATCTTTTTTAAATCAACCAGTAAGAGATAAACAAGTCATATAATAAAGAGAGCTAGGACATTTGATGATGTCTTAGCTTTTTATTGGTAAGGTGAGGAAGGTGTGGGGTGAAGCGGGTGTGAAGTGGTTTTGAGTAGGATGAGCGGTTGAGAAGTGATGTGCACCCAAATATTTGACCTAAACAAATCAAAATATTGGGGTGCACATCAAAGTCGTGGCTTAAGTCCTAAGTAAAGCCAAGAGATCATCCAAGTCCTGGCTTAAGTGTCTAATAAAGCCAAGAGATAGTCCAAGTCGTGGCTTAAGTCCTAAGTAAAGCCAAGAGATAGTCCAAGTCATGGCTTAAGTACTGAATAAAGCCGAGAGATCATCCAAGTCATGGCTTAAGTCCAGAGTAAAGCCAAGAGATGAGGCAAGTCATGGCTTAAGTGTCTAATAAAGCCAAGAGATTGTCTAAGTCGTGGCTTAAGTAGTGAATAAAGCCAAGAGATTGACTAAGTCGTGGCTTAAGTAGTGAATAAAGCCAAGAGATAGCCCAAGTCATGGCTTAAGTACTGAATAAAGCCAAGAGATGAGGCAAGTCGTGGCTTAAGTCCAGAGTAAAGCCAAGAGATGAGGCAAGTCATGGCTTAAGTCCAGAGTAAAGCCAAGAGATGAGGCAAGTCATGGCTTAAGTGTCTAATAAAGCCAAGAGATTGACTAAGTCGTGGCTTAAGTCCAAAGTAAAGCCAAGAGATTGACTAAGTCGTGGCTTAAGTAGTGAATAAAGCCAAGAGATCATCCAAGTCGTGGCTTAAGTGTTGAATAAAGCCAAGAGATTGTCTAAGTCATGGCTTAAGTCCTAAATAAAGCCAAGATCACCCATACCCCTCACCACACAAAAAAGCGGAGACATCATAGAATGTCTCCGCTTCGTCATATTATTCGTTAATTTCAGTTTTAGCGATTTCGTTATCGATTTTTTCAAGCACTTCAGAAATTGATTTACGTTGTTTTTTATTAACTAGAATTAAAACTGTACGCTCGTCATATTCATTTCTTCTTTTTGTAAAGTAGTCTTGTTGTGATAAGTTTTTAACTGCTTTTACAATTTGTGGTTGTTTGTAGTTTAACTTGCTAATGATTTTTTTAAGATGATATTCTTCATCGTCTGTTTCATTAATGTAAGTTAATACTGCGAATTCTTCAAAGCTAAGTGAAAAATCCTTTTTAATGATTGATTTTAATTTGTCCACATATGTTACAAGTGCTAATAAATCGGAACAATTTTCTATTTTAGAAATTGCCATTTTGAATCCCCCTAGAAGTGAGTATTTTGCTTCTGTAATTGAAATAATACAGTTTGGTGGTAAAGCCTCGCATTATCAACATGGAAGCGTTTTAAATTTTTAATTCATAAATACAGTTTATCAATTATTTACTTATTTTAGCCTAAAAATAACTGTATGTAAACTAATAAGAGTAGGAT
Source organism: Mammaliicoccus sp. Q-M61 (assembly GCF_022386055.1). Classification (NCBI taxonomy): domain Bacteria; kingdom Bacillati; phylum Bacillota; class Bacilli; order Caryophanales; family Staphylococcaceae; genus Mammaliicoccus; species Mammaliicoccus sp. Q-M61. Next base: position 140,067 of record NZ_JAJNJL010000005.1, on the reverse strand, counting down.
TTAATTAAATAATAATATAAATAATATAACTGTCACAAACGAAAGGTAGGTATAATATAATCTCAAAAAATTAAAGTGCATGGTTATTATTAATTCTATCAATAAAATAAATTGAAAATTACGAAATATGCCGATATTAAATGAGAATATTATAAAATTAACCATATAAAGAAGTCGTATTTAACATACGACTTCTTAAAAATTATTTATTGATTGAAGTATATTGAATGATTACTTCTTCGATAATGTCAGATTCTAATTCTGCATATTTACTTAAGAATTCCGCAACGCTATGTTCCTTGATATAGTCGTTTTTCTCTACTGTTTCTTTATCGTTTTCATCTTGATATTCTAATAAATAGCAAAGTGCTTTAACGAGTTCAGAATGTTTTTTATTCGTTTTAGATAAAGCTACTAGCGGTTTAACGATACGATCGTTTGGTCCAACTTTACGTAATACGCCACGACCAACTCTTGTTACATCATCAGATAAATATGGGTTTTGGAAACGACCAATTATTTTATCAACATAGTAAGATTGATCTTCTTTTGTAAACTCAGCGAAGTTAGAAACAAGATATTCACTTGTTTCTTTTAATACTTCACGTAAACCTGCATTAATTTCTTCATCTTGAATCGCTTCAAGAATTGTGTTGTAACCTTTGTATTGACCAAAGTATGCTAAATAAGCATGACCTGTATTAACTGTTAATAATTTTCTTTCGATATAAGGTGTTAAATCATCAACATAGTGTACATCTTGTAATTGTGTACCTTGCCATTTTGAAGCTTCTACAACCCATTCAAAGAAAGGTTCAACTAATACGTCTAATGATCCTTCTTTTTGACCTTGAGGTACGATACGGTCAACTGCTGAGTTAGGGAAGCTAATGTCATCTGATAAAGGACCTGTAATATCTAAAATGGCTTTTTTCAGTTGATCTGTTGCCATAATAGCATTTTCACAAGCAACGATATTTAATGGTTTACCAGCTTCACGTTCTTTTAAGAATGATGCAAATGATTTAGCGATAATAGGTAAGATGTTTACACCTACAGCTGTCGTAATGACGTCTGCTTCTAAAATCGCTTCCTTTAATTTGTCTGTTTCAGTAATGCTATTGATACCTTTAACGCCTGAAACAGGTTCTTTAGTATTTTCTTCATTTGCGATAACAACTTGATAAGCTTTTTCTTCATTAATTTGATTAATAATTGTTTCGTTAACATCGACGAATGTCACTTCATAGCCATTATCATTTAATACTTTACCTATGAAGCCACGTCCGATGTTACCAGCACCAAAGTGAATGGCTTTCATTAAAGTTCAACCTCCTCAAAGATTGCAAGAATTTCATCCTTAGATTGTGCATTGATAACACGTTCAACATTTTCTTCTTCACTAAATACAATAGCGATTTGAGAAAGGATATCTAAATGCTCGCCATCTTTACCAGCGATACCAACGACTACTTTAGCTTCATTGCCGTCCCAATCTACGCCATCTGGAATGTGAAGTAATACTAGACCTGATTTTAATACTTCAGTTTTAGCTTCATCTGTACCATGTGGGATAGCTAAGAAGTTACCCATATATGTTGTAACGATTTGTTCACGTTCTTTCATTGCAGTTATATATTTGTCAGTTACAGCACCTTCTTCAACTAATGCTTGGCCAGCTTTTTCGATAGCTTCCTCTTGAGAATTTACTGAAAGATTCATAAAAATGTTTTCTGGATTAAATAATTTTGTCATGTTAATTCACTCCGTTTTCGTTAGTTTTTGTTTTAATTTATTTAAGAAAAATGATTTGAGTGTGTTCTCTATCTTTACTCTATCATTTAACAACTGATCAATATCATCCAAATGTTCTGTAATTAAGGATGACACTTCGCTCATAAGTTGTCCTTGTTCCGAATTTCTCGGAATAAACATACATACAAGCCAATTTACTTCTTGTTGTTCATTTTCAATCGTTTTTAGCATTAATGGTTTTGTTAATTCCGTAATAATCAATTGTGGCTTTTTGATTGATTCATCAGAAAGATGAGGAATAGCAACTGGATAACCGGTTAATGCAAAGCCTTGTAAATTCATCCGGCTGTTAAGCTTTTCACTGAACATATGTGTATTGTCAATCACACGATGCTTTGACAATGTTTGAATGAGATATCGTTCTAACTGTGTTACTTTTTTCTTTTCAACGATCATATTTTGAATCAGTGCCAAACTTTCTTCTATAAAAGTTACAGTGCGATTATAATCTTCATATGATAGTGGTTGTTCTTGATTCTGTGTATTTTGAGGATCATGGACAACAGATTGCTGTAATTTCAAAAAGTATTTCACATTTTCAGCATCTTGCTTTGGTAATAAAGGATTCACTGTAATGTGTGGGTACTTTGTGTCTACAGCTACAGTTGAAATCATGCCATCATACTTTGAAAAATCAATCGACTTCAAACTACTGACAGAAACTTCGGTAGTTTGCGTGATTTCAGAAAAATGCTGTTTCAAACGATTGGATAGAATACGGCTTGTACCAATTCCACTGCTACATACAACGAGAACATGTAATGAACGTCTTTGTTTTGCTTGTAACATGCCACCAAAGTGAAGTGCGATATAAGCAACTTCGCTTTTTGGAAAATGATAATTCATGAATACAATCTTTAAACCTGATGAAACAGCTTCAAATAACTCTTGATCATAGGTTTCTATCATTTCGGTAAGCGGATTGTAGGTTTCAATGTTTGCCTCAAGTCTATTAATCGCAGGTTCTAAATGTAAATTTAATCCTTTGAATAGGGCATCTTCATCTTTGAATGAAAATCCTTGATCTTTTACAAATTCTATAAGTTCGGTTACGCGCTGCTTATGAATGTCATTGTTTTCATAAGTTGTTTCGTGGCGACGTCTTGCGCCTCTTAAATGCATTGTAATAAAAGCAATTTCAGAATGATTAAATGTCACATCATATATATCGCTTAATACATTGGTAAGTCTTTCTGATACTTTAAATTCATCCGTCGAAATCAATTCATTTAAAATATCATCCTCAATTTCTACATGTCCATCTTGCTTAATACGTTCAATTGCTAAAACGATATGAATTGTTAATGTGAGGTAACTTGCTTCAGTTAATGTATAAGGTAATGTACCGAGTTCATCCATTAACAAGCGTTCTACATTAAACAATCTATCTATATCAACAATACCTCGAAGATGTGTTTCGTTTAACGTATGATATACGAAATGATCTTCTACTACAGAGTACACGCTGTCACCATCTAATTTTTCTAACATGATTCTAGCAAGTAACTGTCTTTTGTTGACTTCTTCACCATTCAGAATCAAACCTTCGCCTCGTCTTCGTTCTAATGAAAGTTCAAATGTGTGTAATTCAGGTTCCAATTGCTCAATGATTTTGTTAAGTGTATGTGTAGATGAACCAATTTCATTCGCAAGACTATATAATTTTACTGGATCTTTAGATTGAATAAGGTTGTATAGAATAATAACTTTTCTTTCTTCATCAGATAAATCAATAGTATTTTGTTCAGTCAATGATTGTACAAAATTGTCAATGTCTTCTGGTTCTCCTTCAATACGTAATCCTAATTTAGGAACTCTTGTCAGAGATAAGTGATATTTATTCAGTGTATCTTCAACGCTTTTCATCTCTCTATGAACAGTTCGAGAGGAAATACCAAGTGCTTGTGCAATATCATGAATTGTTAAAAAAGAGTGAAGACGCTCAGATAGTAATTTGAGAATACTCTTTTCCCGGTTACTGATCATCATCGTTCTTCACTCCTTTGTATAAAAATTATTTTTTCAGTTCGTTAATTAATTCTTCATATCTTGGTGAATTTAAGAAATTATCTACTGAAATATGAATGGCTTTAGGATTTTTCTTAATTGCTCTATCTGTTAATGTTTTTTGCGTAATGACAACATCAGCATCGTCTGGTAATTGGTTAATAGCTGTGTTTGTAACTTCAATATCAGTTAACTCAGCTTTTTTAAATTTATTTCTTAACATACCAGCACCCATAGCACTTGAGCCCATACCAGCATCACAAGCAAAGATAACTTTTTTAACATTAGAGAAATCATGTGCATCAATATTTTCTGTGTCATATTGATCTAATAGTTCTTCAGATTCATCTTTTTCTTCTGTTTCTTCAGAAGCTTCACCTTTTTCTTGTTCTTTAGAACCAGTTAAAGCACCGCTAACAGAAGATTTTTTACCTTTACGAGCTTCCATATCAGCAGTAGCTGATTCAATGTCGCCTTCAGGGTCTTTAGTGAATTTTAAGATGATAGATGCAACTACAAATGAAACTAATGTTGCTAAGAAGATACCAAGTAACATAATTAAGTAACTTCCTTTAGGTGTAATAGCGATATAAGCTAAGATTGAACCTGGAGATGCTGGTCCAGTAGTACCGAAGTCGAACATACTAAATGTTGCAACACCAGTCATACCACCTAAAATAACGGCAACTAATAATAAAGGACGCATTAAAACATATGGGAAGTAAATTTCATGAATACCACCTAAGAAGTGGATGATACCAGCACCATATGAAGTTGCTTTTGCAGTACCTTTACCGAATACCATATAAGCTAATAGAATACCAAAACCTGGTCCAGGATTTGATTCTAAAGTATAAAGAATAGATTTACCAGCGTGAGCTACTTGTTCAGATGCAAGAGGTGTTAAGACACCGTGGTTAATTGCATTGTTCAAGAATACTGTTTTAGCTGGTTCAATAATAATACTTACTAATGGTAATAAGTGATGAGAAACTAAGAAGTCAACACCCATACCTAAGACTTTCATAAGTCCTTCAACTAATGGCGCTAATCCTTTGAAACCAACAATCGCCATGATGAAAGCTAGAATACCAGCTGAGAAGTTATTGAATAACATTTCAAAGCCTTGAGGTGTTCTAGGAACTAAGAATTGGTCAACTTTTTTCATTAACCAACCAAGTAATGGACCCATAATCATTGCACCGATTAACATCGGCGTATCTGGGAATGCCGCGATAACACCCATAGTAGCTGTCGCACCAACGACACCACCACGTAAACCGTGAACTAAACGACCACCACTAAATGCAATAAGTAATGGAATTAAATATTTAATCATTGGATCAACCATTGAAGAAAGTTCTTCATTAGGTAGCCAACCATCTTTGATAAACAGTGCTGTAATTAGCCCCCAAGCAATAAAAGCACCAATGTTTGGCATAATCATACTACTTAAAAATGAACCAAAAGCTTGAACCTTAGGACCAATGCCTTTTTTCTTTTCAGCTTGTTCTGCCATATTGAACACACCTTCCCTTATATAAAAAGTATTTTGTAACTTAATCATACGGAGATGTATGTACATATACAATGATTAGTAAATGCAACTTTGTCACATCCATTTTGACATGCGTGTCATAAACATTTATTTTGGGGGATTCAAATAGCTTATACACACTTGTAATGTAATTATACACTTTTGAAGGGACGCTTCATACTGTTATGGAATATAAAATAGGAAATAAAGTTGAAATAGAAGAAGAGTGAGGAAAAAGAAGAGGTTTCTGGACCGATGCGTGGGAATTATCGGTCCAGAAATGGGAAATATGGACCGATAAAAATAATTATCGACCCGAAAATGGGATTTGCAGGCCGATAAAAATAAATATCGACCCGAAAAAAGGATTTGCAGGTCGATAAAATAAATTACCGACCCGAAAACGGAATTATCAGGCCGATAAAATAAATTATCGACCCGAAAACGAGATTTGCAGGCCGATAAATAAAAATATAGACCCGAAAACTATGTTTTCGGGTCGCTCAATCTTTAAGATTCAATCAATTTTTCATTATGTAAGTTAATATAATATACTTCGTTATCTGTCCATTCATCAAATTCATAAATAAAGTTCTTTCTTAATACTTCAAATTCAAATCCTAATTTTTTAATGAGTTTTTTAGAAGGTTCGTTATCTACATTAATATGTGCTTCTATTCGATGTAGTTTTAATGTTTTATAACATTGGCTGATGACTTCTTTCATAGCTTCAAATGCATAACCTTGATTCCAAAATTGGTTGTGCAAGAAATAGCCACATTCTCCCCATTGGAAGTCTGATCTGCTTAATACTTTAATATCCAGCATGCCTACATGTTGCCCATTTTCTAAAAATATACCAAATATAAACGTATCATCTTGTTTAATGAGTGCTTGTTGTTTATCAACGAGTTCTTTAAACCAAGTTTCGTCGCATTCTTCCATATTGATTTTCCCTTTGTCATGTTTATATTGCGAAGGGTAGCGATTTTCAAAACCTTCAACCCAACCTTTGTGGTCATCATAATTTAAAGGTCGAATCGTCAACCTATTCGTACGGAAAGTTAATTCTTTATCTGTATACATTAAAAATCCCCTTTGTAAAAATATGTGTAATTTATTACATTATATCATTACAAAAGGGTTGTATAAAATATTGAATTAATAAGCTTTCTCTATATCATCTAATTGTTTAATAGTTGAACTAATGCCACCAGAACCGAAGAACCATGTATTAGAATCAAATTTCAGTATATCTTTATTTTTGATGGCACTAACATTTTTAATGACTGGATTTTCAAGTTCTTGTGGTAATCCTTTAGAATCATCATCTGTTCTATTTATATAGAAGATTTTGTCTGGATTCTTTTCTGCGATATATTCATATGATACTAACTGGCCGCTTGAGTTTGCTGGCATGTCTGGATCAATATGTTTGATACCTAAATCACCACTTAAAAAGCCACCATATCTACCAGTTTTACCGTATGTCTTAATGCCTTTTTGGTCAATATTCGCAAACATAACGGTATCATCATTCACTTTACTTTTTACAGATTTAACTTTTTGATCAAGTTTCTTTATGAGTGATTCAGTTTCACTTTCTTTGTCGAATATTTTTCCGATATTTTGTGCATTTTCCTTAATAGATTCTATGTAACGATCATCATCCGGACTCACATAAAGTACTTTTGCGTTTGGCGCAGCTTTTTTAAATTCTTTTAAGTTTTTAGTGTAAGCTTGCCTAAATGATATTAAAATTAAATCCGGATTTTCTTCAGCGATTTTTTCAAAATTTGGTCTGCCAGGGTTTCCTAAATTGGTATATTTATCATCTTTAAACTCTGATAAATAACTTGGTAAGAAATCACCATTTGGACCTTTAGGAATAGCCGTTATATGATTTTGTAATTTCAAATCTTTCATAATATCTAGAGCGCCATAATCCATGACAATAACTTTTTTAGGATTCTTAGGTATTGTTACAGTTTCAGTTTTTTTCTTGCCTCTATTATGATCTTTATTCTTTTCTTTATATTCAAAAGTCTTCTTAATTGTGACAGTATCTTTATGACTGACTTCATCTTTACTATTACTACACGCATATAATAATAAAAGTACACAAACGATGACGGTAATATACTTTTTCATGATTGCCTCCCATTTTCTAATTGATAACATTTCTCAATTATACAAAATTATTTGAGAATAACAAGTGCTAATCTTAAAAATTGGAAATGTTTTAGAGGGTGCATAATTACTTATTCCACATATAGAATAATTTGTATATAATCAAAGTAAGTCATGATATGGTGGTATGCAATATGAAGAAAAACTATATATTTATTATTTTATTTACCTTTTTTAGCATTATTGGCAGTAAATTATTTACCTTTGCGCTTTCATTTCATGTTTTAAAGATAACAGGAAGTGTACAAGCTTTTTCTAATATTATGATTATATATTCGCTCATATTTATATTGGGCAGTACTGCTATCGGATATTATATAGATAAGATTAATAAAAAAGCATTTATCATATCTATGCAGTGCATTTCGATTTTATCAATTATAAGTATTTACTTAATACCAAATAGTTTAAACCAACTTCTATACATATACATAATTGTAATCATTTTAACAGTCACAGATATGGCTGTATCACTCACTTTTAACAGTGGTTTATTAAGTTTAGTTAGTGAACGTTTTATAGATCAAACAGTTTCATATAGAAATGTCATTCAGAATGTATTACAAATTGGTGCTCCAATTTTAGGTGGAATAGTATACGCTTATTTCGATATTAAGACTTTTATGATTATTATGTTTGTAACTGAGCTCATTTCATTAATAATAGTGCTTAATATTGCGTTTAATAAAGTTCTAGCAAATAAAGTCTATGAAGAAGTTAAGGATACATTCTTTAACAGTTATAAAGTTGTATTTAAATTTTTGAAATCAAATAAAGATATATTTTTAATACTATTATCAGGATCTATCATTAACTTTATGTTTGGTTTCGTTACGGTAGGCATTCCAGGAAGTTTTGTCACTATGTTTAATATGAATTCTAAACAATTAGGAATCATTGAAACAGGATTTCCGCTAGCAGGTATAGTGTTTGGTTTGATTTATCCTAAGTTGAAGAATAAAGGAACACTTGTAGCAAATATGCAAGTTGCCATGATTACTTTAGCTGTGGGAATACTCATATTATGTATTCCGTTTATAACAGATTTATATAAATTATCGATACTTGTAATATATTTTATAAGTATATTTATTATCGGAAGCGGCGTTGTACTGAGTAATGTACCGATAAACATTTATGTACAAAAAAATGTGCCAGAACAAATAAAAGGTAAATATTTAGCATTGTCACAAACAATGTCACAAGTAATGATGCCTTTTGGAATTTTAGTTGCAGGTATACTTTTTGACATTAATTCAGTATTCTATATTATTTCGTTCAGCATTACAGCAGTATTATGCTTTATCTTGGCATATCTTTACACATTTATTAAAAAACATGACGGTGTAATTTGAGACATTATTGACAAAGCAAAAGAAGTATTAGAATAAAGTATATATTAACCCCCAACTCGAAAATATCGGGTTGGGTTTTTAAATTTATTAAAATGATTACTATTAAACAAAAGTAATAAAAACAAATAAATGTTTTATTTAATATTCCTTGTAATTGAAATTTAAAAGTGTAGGATGAAGGTGTATCATCTTATGATACATAATCTATATAAAGGGAGAGTAATCGAATGAACAAATTTTCAAAAGTTTTTGTTTCAACCGGTTTAGCAGTAGCGACAGTATTTACAGTAGGCGCGGCGGGTAACGGTCATTCCGTTGATGCGGCGAGCAACAGTAATATGGATAGCCAAGCTTCTCAACCTTATACTTCTTATTACAATGGATATGTGAGTTATGACCCTGGATTTTTCATAACGGATACATTCAAAAAGGGATTTGAATCAGGTAATTTCACGTTAAATGGATATGAAACACCTGCACATGAAGATTATGCTAAAGAACATCAAGATGAGGCTAAAAATATAAATTTATATGATCAAAATTTAAATGTATATAGTAACTACGGTTTAGATGCTAATGCACAACCGACAAATGCAAATCAATTTAATTTATCGATAGATGATGTTGTTGATTCTTACGGTACAGATTTCAGTAAATCAGGCAGTCCAAGAAGTGTTGAAGGTCAATATTCTTGGAGTTTAAATGGATATAAAATTGCCTTCACTTCTGACGAAACAGGTACTGTAACGAGAATTGATTTCTATACGATTGTTGAATAGTGTTATAGATTGTTAAATTGTTCTATACGATATTGAAGTTCATCAAAGTCTATTATACGGGCTTGTCGGTGAACTTCTTTTTGGTTGTAATAAAGTAATACGACAGGTGAAGTGAATAAATTTAATTGTCCGACTGCTTCTGGCATTTGGTTAGCAACGATTTCGAATGCTGGAATGTCATAGTCTTCCACCATTTTTTGAACGATTGGATGATCCGCTTTACATATCGAACAATTCTCGCTAGATACATAGATTAGTGTGAATGTATGTGCATCAATCTGTTTATTTAATTCATCAAAAGTTGTGATGATTTTCATGAAATTTAGCTCCTATCATTTAATTATAATGGCAAGTATTATACCATTATATGAGAAAAGGAGGAAAAAATATGTTTGGTAACAAAGATAATGATTCAAAAGATAATAATCGATTTTTTGTTAAATCGGTAGATAATGTTAAAGGATTAGGTCGCATTTCGATTCTTGTTGATCGTGAAACAGGCGTCAACTATATTAATGCTTGGGTAGGTACGGGCAGTGGTCTAACACCATTGTTAGATGAGAATGGAAAACCTGTAATAGATAAAGTTTAATAAAATATACATCAAAGACAAAGGAGTATTTAAATGTCTAGAAGATTTCTAAAAATGATGATAACAGTCGTGACGATGATGTTTATCATCGATGTATCATCTGAAGAAGTAGAAGCGGCCCAAGAAGAAGGTACGATGGGGCATGGCTATAAGAAATACATAGAAAATGAAAATCAAAATACTTTTAGAAACAAACAAGAAATAGAGGAATCTTCGACAGTAGCTAAAGATGATTCGATACTTGATTTATCAGAATGGCAAGGTGAATTAACGTCAGCTCAAGTTAAAAAGCTTAAAGCTAATTATGATTTTATTATTATAAGAGCACAGTATGGTTCAGGCTATAAAGATGCAACATTTGATACAAATTCAAAATTACTTTCTGCCAATAATATGAAGTATGGTGTATATACATATAGTATGTATGAAAATGCAAGTGAAGCAAGAACAGAAGCGAAATCGCTATATAATAGAGCACCTAATGCAAGTTTCTATATCAATGATTATGAGGAAGAATCAGTTGCTTCAGGAGATACGAATGCAAGTACACTCGCTTGGTTGAATGAAATGAGGAAGTATTCAGGCGATAAGAAAGTATTATTATACTCTTATGAAGACTTTATGGTTAATCATACAGCGAATGCTGTCGGCTCTTATGATGGTTACTGGTTAGCCTCATATCAAGAAACACAACCCGAAAGAGAACATGTATTATGGCAATACACAGATAGTTACTATTCATCAGAACTTGATCAAAATGTCGATGCCAATGTACTAGGACCAAATGTGCAAACAAGCTGGTTTATAAATTGATGAGCATAAAAATACTTAGAACAGTTCCTAAAATTATTTTGGGAACTGTTCTTTTTCCATTAATGGGACGGGACCATTATTGACGATGGTTGTGAAATGATTGATTAAATGAGATTTATCGATTCTATTTTCGTCTTGTATCCAATGTTTAATAAATGAAATACCTGCACCTGATACATAGCTTGTGAAATATAGTAATGGAATTTCACCAATAGTGTTGTTGATATTCTTATATGAACTTAAATGATCAAATATCAATGGATAATAGATAAAAATCAAGAAAGAGCTTTTTCTTCAGACGATTATGTTAAGTATTACGAATTTTATAATTAAATAAATATTGTCTAATTTTACATAAATTGGTGTAATAATGTCAATAAATAATCGGCGTTGTGGCGCAGATATAAAAATTAATACTGCACAGAAATAATAAATGAGACTGAGACATTACATTGTGTCCCAGTCTTTTTTATATGGAAAAATCAATCTAAACGTGAGCCTCTATGTTGCTTGTTTGGTATGTCTTGCAATATACAGAGGTTCTATGTTGCTTGTTTGGGGAGTCTTGCAATATACAGGAGTTCTATGTTGCTTGTTTGGTATGTCTTGCAACATACTAGGCGCCTATTTATCTTGTTTGGTCAGTCTTGATAAATACAGAGCGCCTATTTATCTTGTTTGGCCAGTCTTGATAAATACGAAGCGTCTATTTATCTTGTTTGGTCAGTCTTGATAAATACAGGGTCCTCAACATTGCTTGTCGTGCCTCACTAGCAATATTCAGCCCTCCAACATTGCTTGTCGCGTCTCACTTGCAATATTCAGCCCTCCAACATTGCTAGTCACCCTCCACTAGCAATATTCGGCCCTCCAACATTGCTAGTCACACCCCACTAGCAATATTCAGCCTTTATTTCTAAAAATATGAAAAAAGTCTAGAACATTTCTGTCCTAGATGCTTGTATGTCTTAATATCTATATAAATAGATAAAATAAAGCTAGGATTTTATATCCCAGCTTTATTTTTTATGTTCTTCTATAAATGCTTTTGTCTTACCGGTGATGAGTGGTCCGCCTGTGTATATGTCTCTAGTTGATGGGTTTTTGACTTTTTCTGTTGGACGAATGCCATGTGCATGTATACCGATGACAAGATTGTCTTGATTAAATACTGGAGATCCTGAAAATCCTATTGTTCGATGCATGTGTCCGATATATTCGATATAGTCTTGAGTTGGTTTAAGATAGAATCCTTTTGATTGATACATATATTGACCGTCATATGGTTCTTCATTTGGATAACCTGCTATAAATAATGCTGATTTAGGTTTCAAATGTTGAATTTCACGTTCGGATGCTATAGTTAAAGGTTTAATTTTAGGTGTTAATGATTTTTCAGTAATGAGTACTGCGACATCTCTTTCGTTTGATTTATAAAATTGCTTGATCTTGAATTTCAGTGGAGTATACTGGTTAGATTTAGCAGGAAAGAAATAAAATTGTTTCTTTTCCTTGTTTCCGTCATCATCACTTGCGACATGTGAAGCTGTGATAACTGTATGATCATCGACGACAAACCCTGTTGCGCCATTTCCTGACTTGCCTGTTTCATCAGATGTAACTTTACCAACTGCTTGACTGATAGTTTTGTCGTTTGAATAAAAAAGTTTGATTTTAAGCTGTTCATTTGGAATTTGTGAACCTAATTTAAAAGCTTCTTGATAATCATGATGTGTTGCTTTAGTAAATGTATCTTTATAAGTTGCAGGGACATCAGGCTGTATAAATAAATAATTGAACATGGAAATAATGAGTATTAAATATAATTTGAGGTATAACAGCATCTAATCACAATCTTTCTCAAAATTGAATCATCTCTATGTTATACCCTGATATTGCTATTATAAAAATCCAACGACAATAAATGATAATACTGATAACACGATTGACGTTATAAGCATTGCTATCATTGGTTTGAATGCTTTTGTTTTTAAGTCACTGAAAGATACATTTAAACCGATACCGACCATTGCCATAATTAATATAAGTGTTGTAAATGTACTGATTACATTTAATATGGCTTCAGGAATAGGAATGAACGTATTCACAGCACTCATAATTAAAAATCCAATTAAAAAGTACGGAAAGTCTATTTTTTGTGACACTTTATGTGATCTCTTTCTATTAACGATAATTAAGAAAATAATACTTAATGGTATTAATAGAAATACTCTACCTAACTTAGTTAACAAACCAATACCTAGTGATGACTGACCACCGGCATCTGCTGCTAAAATAACGTGTGCAATTTCATGTAAACTTGAACCTGACCAAATACCATAAAATTGAGCATTCATTGGAAAAATAGCGAATAATAACGTGTAAGTTAAAGAGAATATTGTACCCATTATGGCCACTAAACCTACACTAATCCCAACATCACTATCTTTAGATTTAAGGATAGGTGATATCGCGGCAATTGCAGCTGCACCACAAACGCCAGTTCCAACACCTAATAACAAGACTAAATTGTTATCTCCTTTAATGATTTTATTTAAAAACAAAATAAACAATATCGCAAAAGCGACGACACCAACATCTAGTAATAATAATGTGCTACCTTGATGAATAATCGTCCATAAATTTAACTTAAGTCCGTATAGAATAATCGCAAATCTTAATAATTTTTTTGATGAAAATGCAATCCCCGATTCGATTTGCGTCGGGTATCCTCTGAAATGTCTATATAAAATAGCTGTAATAATCGCAATTGCGAGTGCCCCGACTTTATTAAATACCGGTAAATAAGATAAAAGTATACTGACAATAGCAACTAAAAAAGTAAAGCCAATACCGAGTAAAAAACGTTTATTAAATTTCTCCCCCATAATGTTCACCTCAACGTAAGTTTAAGCGCAAGATGAATATTTGTGAAATGCTATTTTTAAATATATAATATAACAAAAATGATATGAGGTGGTTGCAGTGGAAGATAAATTACAAATCTTAAAAGTTATTGTAGAAGAAGAGGGCTTTACGAATGCTGCCGAAAAGTTATATAAATCACAGCCATCAATAAGTAGAGATATCAAAACACTTGAAGAGAAATATCAAATTAAGATTTTTGAAAATACAAGAAAACATATAATTTTGACAGAAGAGGGAAGAGAGTTATATAACTATGCATGCCAATTAGCAATATTAGATGAGCAGTTGCAAACGAAAATTAATCAGCATAAAGAAGATGTGAAAGGGAAGTTTGTCATAGGAACGAGTCACACATTTGGCCAATCGATGTTATTAGATTTAACAATCTATCTACAAACAAAATATCCGAAACTCAATATTCATATTTATGTCTATAACTCAGCTGATATATTAAGTAAGTTGAAAGATTACTCACTAGACCTAGGCATTATCGAAAAGCCAGTACTGGACGACAAAATCAATAGTGAAGTCCTAACAAGAGATAAATTATTACTCGTGAAAAATAAACAAACAAACCAAAATTTAAATCAATTAAGATGTTACGTTAGAGAAACAGGATCGGGAATAAGATATTATCAAGATATGTTATTACAGCAATTGAATTTAACATCTCGTAAAGTCGTCATTAACGATAACCAATTAATTTTAGAACTCGTTAAACAAAATATGGGCTTTACGATATTATCCAACTTCTCTATAAAATCATTTGATGAAGATTATATCGTCACAAACGACTTAGATTTAAATCGAAATTTCTTTGTAGTGTCTAACAAATCAAGATACAAGACAAATAAATATAATACGATCGTAAATGAAATTAAGAACTATGAGTTTAGATAAATAAAAAAATCCCCTCACTAATATTAAAAGTGAGGGGGTTTATATGTAACAACATTTATTTATTATTTTCAATTTCTTTGGCCAATACTGTATCTACAGGATTTTCACTTTTATTAAGCTCCGAAACAATATTCTTTTTATCAATGTCACTACGATTCTGGCTTAGTTTATAAGCAGCATCAATTTCTTCAATTTCCATTTTAAAACCTACAATACCTTTAACTTGTTTTTTCGTTTGATCTGATAAATTGTTCCAAGTAGCACCATTTTGTCGATGGTTTTCATATTTATTTAAAAGGATCGTCAAATCATCTACTAACTCTGACTCACTTAACAAATGCCCTTTACCATACGCATGTATACTTTGGTAATCCCAAGTTGGAACATCTTCTTTTTCATACCATGTAGAAGAAATGTAAGCATGAGGACCTTGGAATATGATAAGGATATGTTCGTTTGATTCGATTGTTTGCCATTGTTTATTAGCCTTTGCAAAATGGCCTGATACATATAAGGTATTATCTTTTTCTTCAATATTAACAGGTAAATGTGTAGCAAGAGGTTTTAATTCGTCATAAGTAATGATGGTTGCAAAATTATTATGCATCATAAAATCTTTGATTTTTTCATAATCACTCATCTGATAATATTTTGGTACATACATGTAAACGCCCCCTTATAAATTATTCATCATAATGCACGAAGACTGAGAGATATCGTGCGCTAGGGTATAAAAACAGGGTGTAACGCACGAAGACTGAGAGATATCGTGCGATAAGGTACAAAATCAGGGTGTAACGCACGAAGACTGAAAGATATCGTGCGATAAGGTACAAAATCAGGGTGTAACGCACGAAGACTAAGAGATATCGTGCGCTAAGGTATAAAAACAGGGTGTAACGCACGAAGACTGAGAGATATCGTGCGCTAGGGTATAAAATCAGAGTGTAACGCACGAAGACTGAGAGATATCGTGCGCCACCCCCGCTCTAAAATTACTAAATTTCTTAATGATACCCAAGTAATCTAGAAATTTTGTTAGCACATGTTTTTAATTCATCTACAAAGAACTCTTTCTTATCTAATTCTGTTGTAGGGAATGAAAGGCTGATAGCGCCTTGGACTTCGTTTCGATAGTTTACGAAATAAGTACTTACGCAATATATGCCTTTTTCGTTTTCTTCATTATCTACTGAATAACCTTGTTCTCGGATGACTGCTATTTCATCAATGAATTGATCATAGTCTGTGATTGTATTCTCGGTTAGTTTAACAATATTTGATTGATTCCATATTTCTTGGATTCTTTCATTCTCATACGTCGAAAGGATAGATTTACCTACTGCTGTGCAATACATAGGTGCACGTTTCCCAATTTTTGATGCCATCGATCGATTGTTATTACTTGGTATAAATTTATCTATATATACCACTTCGTTATTGTCTTCCACTACTAAATGACATGTTTCCCCAACTGTTGTCATCAGCTGACTAATCATACTTTTAGCTACATTTAAAAAATCAATATTTTGTACACGTTTGTTTCCAAGTTGGAACATTTTAAAAGTTATTTCATATTGATTGGTCAATGCGTTTTGTTGAACGTAGCCATTGCTAATCAATGAATTAACAAGTCTATGTACAGTTGCTTTAGATAATTGAGTTTCATCTACTAAGTCTTTTAATGATATTTGTTCTTTTTCAGATATGATTTCTAAAATGTTTAATGCACGGTCAATCGATTGAACGTTAGAAGCCATAATCATCACCTCTTTGATAAAAATATAGCATAAATTATTCTATGAATTAAGTAACATAGATGAAAATAAATAATTGACAACGTTTTCACAAACGTTATAATAATACTAAATATTACTATACAATACATTGTATCACAATGTGGAACGGAGGGCTATTTTGAAAAAGTATAAAATTTTAAACCAGTTACATGAAAATTACCTCGTTGCAGTTGTTAGAGGGAATGACGAGGATGAAACAAAGAAAATAGTTGATGAAATCATTAAAGGTGGATTTAAAAATATAGAAATTACGTTTACTGTACCGAATGCTGAAGAAGTGATTAATCAAGTACATAAACAATACGGTGATGATATCGTTCTTGGTGCAGGAACAGTGTTAGATGCTGCTACTGCACAAATTGCAATTAATAAAGGGGCACAATATATTGTAAGTCCACATTTAGACACCAATATATCTAAATTATGTAATGTATATTCTATTCCATACTTACCAGGTTGTAGTAGTGCAACAGAAATTATAGAAGCGTTACGCTATGGCTCTGATTTAATTAAACTGTTCCCAGGAGGACAATTAGGTGCCGGATTTATTAAAGATATTAAAGGTCCAGTACCTAATGTAGAACTAATGCCTTCTGGTGGCGTGAATTTAGATAACGTATCAGATTGGATTGAAAAAGGTTCATTCGCTGTAGGTATTGGTGGCGACTTAACGAAAGAATTTACAGGAAATAATTATGAAGTTATTTCAGAAAAAGCTCAAAAGTATGTAGAAGCTGTTAGAAATCGATGAAAGTGAGTGGTAGAAATGAGGCTTTTCACAATAGGTGATTCCATGATAGCCATGAATCCTAGTAATAAAGGACCTTTGAAATTTAATCATACATTCCAAAGAACAATTGGAGGCGCGGAATTAAATGTAGCAATCGGTGCGAGTAGATTAGGGTTAGAAACAACTTTTTATTCAAAAGTTGGTAAAGATGAATTTGGTCAACACATTATCAATAATTTACGTGGAGAAGGTATTGATACAGAGCATATCGAACAAGTACCAGGTAAAAACACGTCCGTTTATTTTAAACAAATCAATGCAGATGGAAGCGGTGCTTCATTTTATTATCGAGACAATGCACCCATTAAAGACTTAACAGAAGAAGATGTCGCACATATTGACTTTGATGATATTGATTATTTCCACGTCAGTGGTGTGTTTGTCGCATTATTACATCATAAAATCGAACTGATTCAATCAATGATGAAAAAAGCGCAAAAAGCAAATACAACTGTAACTTTAGATCCAAATATTAGATTAAAAACTTGGTCTAAAGAAACAGCAAGTGAAAGTCTAGGCGCATTATTACCTTATACTGATATTCTGTTAACAAGCGATGAAGAACTAGAAATTCTTAAAATAGCAACACCATTTGAAAATATTGAAGATTTATTAAAAGAACAAGACTTACAAGAAATCATTGTCAAAGGTGGACATTTACCTACACAATTTGTAAGCAATGAAGAACAATTTGAAACAGAAGTCTTTCCAGTAAGTCCAATCGATACAGTAGGCGCTGGAGATGGCTTTTCAAGCGGATACTTGTTTGCTTTAAGTAAAGGATATACAGCAAAAGAGCGTGTAAGATTCGCAAATGCAGTAGGCGGAATGGTTACAGAAGTAATAGGCGATAACGAAGGATTGCCATATTTAGAACAAGTAGAAAGTTTCTTGAGTGGTAAAGGTATAATAGAAAGATAATCGGCAATTAGGAGATGGATAAAATGGAAATGACATTTCGTTGGTACGGAAGAAACAATGACACAATTACATTAGAAGATATTAAACAAATACCTAATACAACTGGGATTGTATGGGCACTTCATGAAAAGCCAGTTGGTGCTGTTTGGGAAAAAGAAGAAATTAAAGAAGAAGTTGAATATATTGAATCACATGGATTTAATGCAAAAGTTGTTGAAAGTGTGAATGTTCATGAATCTATTAAATTAGGTAATAGTGAACGTGATGAATTAATTGAAAACTACAAACAAACAATTGAGAATTTAGCTGAATATGGTGTGGAAGTTATTTGTTATAACTTCATGCCAATATTTGATTGGACTAGAACAGATATGTTCCATCCATTAGAAGATGGTTCTACAGCACTATACTTTGATTATGAAAAAGTTAAAAATTTAGATCCGAAAGAATTAATAGAAACTGTTTCAAGTGCGAGTAAAAATCTAACAATGCCAGGTTGGGAACCAGAAAAATTAGATCAAATTTCAGAACTATTTGAAGCATATAAAGATATAGATGAAGAAAAATTATGGGAAAACTTTGCATACTTTATAAACGCAATCATTCCAACTGCAGAACGTTGTGGGATTAAAATGGCAATTCATCCAGATGATCCACCATATTCTATTTTCAATTTACCAAGAATTATAACTGGTGCAGATAGCTACGAAAGAATGTTTGAGATTAATAATAGTCCAAATAATGCGATTACGTTATGTACGGGCTCTATGGGTGCTTCTAAAGATAATGATATGGCAGAAATTGCTTTGAAATACCATGAGCATGCACCATTTATGCATATTAGAAATGTTCGCATCTCCGAAAATGGCAGTTTTGTAGAGACTTCTCATTTTACAGAAGACGGTAATATTGATATTGCACAAATTATGAAACATTTATCAGATGCAGATTATAAAGGATACATTCGACCAGATCACGGTAGACATTTATGGAATGAAGAATGTCGTCCAGGATACGGATTATATGATAGAGCATTAGGCATTATGTACTTAAATGGATTATGGGATGCATATCAACTTGAAAAGGAGTCTGGTAAAAATGTTTAGTAAACATGAAAGTTTAAAAGATAAAGTTGTTGTAATTACAGGTGGAAGCGGTGTGCTTTGTAGAACAATTGCGAAAGAACTAGGCAAGCAAGGCATGCAAATTGCCATTTTAAATCGTACTTATGATAAAGGTGTAGAAGTTGTTAAAGAAATAGAAGCTGAAGGTGGTATTGCTCGTAACTATTCAGTTGATGTTACGAATGAAGAATCGCTTACGAAAGCTAAAGATGAAATTTTAGAAGCATTTGGAAAAATTGACTATTTAATTAATGGTGCAGGTGGTAATAATCCTGACGCTATTACAGATTCAGAGTCATATAATGCTGAAGATAAAAAGAACTTTTTTGATTTAGAACAAAGTGGATTTGAACATGTATTTAATAATAATTTTATTGGCTCATTTGTCGCTGCTAAAGTATTCGGCAAAGAATTACTGAAGTCAGAACATGCAAGCATTATTAATTTCTCTTCCATGAGTGGTTATGCACCATTGACTAAAGTGCCAGCATATAGTGCTGCAAAAGCTGCTATTAATAACTTTACGCAGTGGTTGGCTGTTTATTTTGCAGAGGAAGATATTAGAGTTAATGCGATTGCACCAGGATTTTTCTTAACAGAACAAAATAGAGACTTATTATTAAATGAAGACGGAAGTCTGACGGCACGTTCAGAAAAAATATTAAGTCAAACACCTCTTGGAGAATTTGGGAAACCAGAAGCACTTATCGGTACGATTTTATGGTTATTAGATAAAGATTATTCATCATTTGTAAATGGCATTACTGTACCAGTCGATGGCGGGTTTATGGCGTATTCAGGCGTTTAATAGAACTTTAAATTCAAACTCATTTTAGCAATTTTGCTAAAGTGAGTTTTTTTTGTGCGCAATTTTAATTGGCATGCAGACTTTTTACAAATGTAGAAGTGTAAAAGAGGTTAATTCATTACTTTAGTAACATGATAGTTTATAATGAATGATATTTTAATGTCTATTGTAATGGACAAACAAAAGTAAAACGCTTACATATATTTGTTTTATGATGAAGCTACAGGGAGGTTGTAAAAGTCATGGAAGGTGATAATCAAGAGAAGTTAATTCATTACTTATTAAATGCGCATTCGTTTGTCGATTCGAATCGATTGGCGAAACATCTAGATGTTTCTACTAAAACGATTTATCGACTTGTTAAACGTATAAATGATTATTATAAAGAGCCTCTTATTATATCTGAAAAAGGTAAGGGCTATCGTATTGATGATAAAGAATATATTGAACAGCATGAAACGGGGCATCTTCATCAAAATGATTTGTTTTCTCCTATTGAAAGACGAAATATGATGACAAAAGATTTATTGTTAATCTCCCCTAAGTCGATATCTATCTTTAATATTATCGAACGTTATTATATTTCTGAGAGTGTTCTGAACACAGATGAGAAAAAAATTGAAGAGATGTTAAAACGTTTTAGTTTAAATTTAGAAAGAAAGAATCGTCATTTATCTATAAATGGTGATGAAAGTGATATTCGAAATGCATTGTTAGAACTCATTGGAGATGGGCAACTGTCTAATTTCTCTGCTTATAATGTTATCGATCAAAATGAGGATAAAGATGCACATTTTGTGCAAGAACAAATCAATAAGATTGAGAGTTATAAAGATATGATTATTCCTTATCCTTATAATGTGAACATTTTCTCTCATTTATATATTTTAATCATGCGCTTTAGAAAAAGAGGTGTGATCAAACAAGACAAAGATAGAAAGACACCTGAATTGATAAAGTTAAAAAATGAGTATCAATCATTTTATAGAATGAGTGACATGGTAATTGGCAATGTTGAACAATATCTTCATACTCAATTACCTGAAAATGAACGAATTTATTTGTTTGAATATCTTATTTCTTCCAGATTTGAAACGCAAAATGTTCAGCATAATCAAGAAGACATGCAATATTCACAAGAAGTCATCGATATAACAAATGCATTGATAGATGGTGCGAGTCAAGAATTAAATCATTCATTTAAAAATATTGATTTAGAGCAGCAACTTCTTAAACATATTAAACCGATGCTCAATCGAATTGAACATGGGTTAAATGTCAGGAATGCTTTAATAGAACAAATTAAAATTGAATATCCACATGTTTTTACAGTTATTCGACAGATTTCAGATCTAATTTCTGAAACATATCATATTAAAAAAATGAATGACGATGAAATAGGCTTTTTAACATTGTATTTTGCGAAAGAACTTGAGAGAAACCCGAAGAAAATACAAACACTGATTACTTGTACTACAGGCATAGGTACTTCTGAATTATTGAAAACAAAAATAGACAGAAACGTACCAGAAATTGAGATTGTAGATGTTAAATCTTCTTTTGATTTACAAGAAGATGACTTGCATAAAATCGATTTGATTATTTCAACTGTTCATATACCTGAAGTAAAGCAAATTCCAATCGTGGTCATCAGCGCAATGTTTAATAAGAATGATCAAATTAAATTGCGAAAGATGATAGAAATGTTAGGTGATAACAATGAATGAATCGTTATTTTATGAAATTAAAACAGCTAACATAATATATCAAGATGTCATTGAAGAAATAGGTAGTCAGTTAAAGAAAGATCAGTACATTCAGTCTGAAAGTGTTTTTATTGAAGAAGTACACGAGCGAGAACAACATGGGAATATTGAAATTTTTCCAGAAGTGATTTTACCACATATTCAAAGTGAGAATATTTTAAAGACTAAAATATTTTTAATAAAAAATGAGACAAATCTTATGAACTGGCATGACCAGTCATTGAAATTGATTATTTTGTTAAATCTTAAACCACAAGAAGATCAAGCAGTATTGCAAGATATTCAAGCATTTATGAGAAATTTAGCAGACGAAGACTTTGTAGAGTCATTATTATAATTGGAGGAATGAAATATGAATATCGTGAGTATTTGTGCTTGTACAGTAGGTATTGCACACACATATATCGCAGCTGAAAAGTTAGAAAAAGCAGCTGAAAAGAAAGGTCATAATATCAAAATTGAAACACAAGGGACAATAGGTGTAGAAAATGAATTGTCACCTGAAGATATTAAACAAGCTGATATCGTGTTACTTGCTGTAGATGTAAAGGTAAGCGCTAAAGAAAGATTTGAAGGTAAAAAAGTCATCGAAATACCGACAGATGTCGCAATAAAATCTCCAAATAAATTAATAGAAAAAATCGAACAAATTTCACAACAATAAAGGAGATGCCATATGAATTTAATAGATGTATTAGATGAGAACACAATCTTAACAGAACTTGAGACAAATAATAGAGAAGAAACTTTAGAAACACTCGTTCATTTATTTGATAAAGAACAATATATAGACAATTCAGAAGCATTTTTAGAAGCTGTTTATAAAAGAGAGTCAGAAGGCGTAACAGGTATTGGTAACTTTGTGGCGATTCCACACGGGAAAAGTAGTAGCGTTAACAAAGTTGGTATTGCAATTGGTGTTTTAAAAGATGAAGTAGAGTGGCCATCTTTAGATGATACAGGTGCGAAAGTCGTTATATTACTTGCAGTTGGCGAAGATAGCGACAATTCTAAAGAACATTTGAAACTCTTATCATTAATCGCAAGAAAGTTGAGTAATGATGAAGTGATTGAACAATTATTAAATTCTAAAAATAAAACAGAAGTTGTAGCAATTTTATCTAACTAACAAAGGGGGAGATAACGTGAAAACATTTTTTAATCAGTTGAATTTAAAAGGTCATTTACTTACGGCAATATCTTATTTAATTCCAGTTGTATGTGGAGCGGGATTCATGATCGCAATTGGGATGGCGTTAGGTGGAGATTCATCAACAGATTTAACGAAGACTGGCTATTCATTCTGGGATGTACTTGCAACACTTGGCGGTGCTGGACTGGGCATGTTACCAGTTGTCATTGCAACAGGTATCGCTTATTCAATTGCTGATAAACCGGGTATAGCACCTGGCCTCGTTATTGGTTTAACAGCTAATGCAGTTGGATCAGGTTTTATCGGAGGTTTAATAGGTGGCTTCTTGGCAGGTTATCTTGTTGTATTAATTATTAAATATATCAAAATGCCAAATTGGGCTAAAGGCTTAATGCCGATGCTTGTAATTCCATTTATTGCTTCGCTTGTAGGTGGACTCATTATGGTCTATGTAATCGGAGCACCAATTACACAATTTACGCATATTTTAACTGAGTATTTACAATCTCTAAGTGGTACTTCTAAATTAATTTATGGCATTATCATCGGAGTATTAGCAAGTGTCGATTATGGTGGTCCAATTAATAAGACAGTATTTGCATTTGTATTAACACTACAAGCACAAGGTATTCATGAACCTATAACAGCGTTGATAGTCGTTAACACAGCTACGCCAATTGGATTCGCATTTGCATATTGGATTGGAAGATTAATGCGTAAAAATATTTATAAAAAAGTAGAAGTAGAAACATTAAAAACAGCATTCCCAATGGGTATTATTGAAATTGTTGAAGGTGTCTTACCGATTGTCTTAAACGACATTATTAGATGTGTTATTGCAACAGGAATCGGTGGTGCAGTAGGTGGCGCGATTTCAATGGTGATGAACGCTGACTCGAAAGTGCCGTTTGGTGGCATGTTAGCAATTCCAACAATGTCTCAGCCATTAGGTTTCGTCATCGCTATCGTAGCAAATGTTATTGTTACAGCTCTAGTACTTGTACTACTTAAGAAACCTGTAAATGAATCAGAAGAAATGATCGATGAAATCGAAGAAGATGACATAGAATTAGGCGATATTAAAGTATACTAATGGAGGTTTAATACATGGAGAATGTAAAGTTTTCACCATCATTAATGACGATGGACTTAGATAAATTTAGCGAGCAGATTACATTTTTGAATGAGCACGTAGAATCTTATCATATAGATATTATGGACGGTCATTATGTCCCGAATATTACACTGTCACCTTGGTTTATTGAACAAGTGAAGAAAATTTCTGACGTACCCATTTCTGCACATTTAATGGTCACTGAACCATCATTTTGGGTGGATGAATTATTAAAAGTAGATACAGATTATATATGCATACATGCAGAAGTCGTCAATGGTGTTGCTTACCGATTGATTCATAAAATCCATGATCATGGTAAAAAAGTAGGCATCGTATTAAATCCAGAAACACCCGTTGAAGTGATTAAACCTTATATTCAATATTTAGATAAGATCACAATTATGACCGTTGACCCAGGATTTGCTGGAGAAAAATTTATCGATGAAACATTAGATAAAATAGTAGAATTGAGAAAGTTAAGAGACGAGCATCAATACAAATATTTAATTGAAATGGATGGCTCTTCAAATAAGAAGACATTTAGTAAAATTCAAAAAGCCAATCCAGATATTTATATATTGGGAAGAAGCGGTCTATTCGGTTTAGATGAACGTATCGATGAAGCATGGCACAAAATGAAAGCAGATTTTAATGATGCATTAACAGAAGTATAATGAATAAAACCGCCACATGAGTTGGACGACAACTCA
The DNA here is from genome assembly GCF_022386055.1 of Mammaliicoccus sp. Q-M61. Lineage (NCBI taxonomy): Bacteria > Bacillati > Bacillota > Bacilli > Caryophanales > Staphylococcaceae > Mammaliicoccus > Mammaliicoccus sp. Q-M61. Next base: position 114,963 of record NZ_JAJNJL010000005.1, on the reverse strand, counting down.
TGTGGCGGTTAAATTATATTTAAACTATTTAATAATATCTATTAATTCTTTCTTAGATGCCGATCTTGCTGGTATCCAGCCAAATACAATACCAATTAATGTTGAAACGCCGACAGCAAGTAGAATAGAACCTAGACTTACAACACTTTGAACCATATCAGGCGTAACAGCTTCTACAAGTTTAGAAATCAAAATACCTATGATTAATCCGATAATGCCACCGATCAGACATAGCACGATACTTTCTATTAAGAATTGTATTTCAATGTCTCGACCTTTAGCTCCAAAAGCACGTCTTATCGCAATTTCTTCTGTACGTTCAGCGACTGAAATATACATAACGTTCATCACACCTATACCCGCAATGAATAATGAAATACCTGCTACTGCTGCAACAAAGTACGTAATGGCATCGAATACTTGTGTGATACTTTTCATGATTTCTTCCATATCTGAATACTGATAACTACCTTCGCTCATACCTGAACCTCTTTTGTTTAAGAGCTTAGCTGCCTTATTCGCGATTTCTTTTTTGTTATCATCGTTATCTACTTTTAATTCAAGTTGTGGAAGGTCCTGGCTTAAGTCACCCATATATCGATTGAAAGTTTCGCTTGGCATATTCACTGTATTTTCATACATAGGATTATTGACAATACCTACAATTTTAAATCCTTGGTCATCTATAAATAACGTCTTACCAATCGCGTCACCTTTGAACGCTTTTTTAGCAATTGTTTGATCGATTGTGACGACTTTTTCTTTCAATTCATTATCTGATTGTGTGAAACCTTTACCTTCAGATGCATTGTCGACATAGTCTTTTTTAAAGATATTGATGTCAGATTGCTTTTGTGAATTGGTCATTTTTGCCCCATAACTTTGACTGTCATCTTCTTTAATTTTAGCGTCTGTGACACCGTCTATTTGTTTGACGAGATCAATATCTTGTTTGTCGAATGGATTTTCTTTAGAGCCTTCCATATTTTCAGGCATGAAGCTAATCATAGCTTGTCCTTTACTCGCACCCGTATCAGCAAATTCATCAGATGCTGTCTTTTTAAAACCATTACCTAAAGACATAATGGTAATGACTGCAGCTATACCGATAATAATACCAATCATCGTAAAGATGTTACGGCGTTTATTCTTCATGATAGATTTGAGAGAGACTGATATGATATTCGGTAAGTTCTTCATTCTATCACCTCTTCTCGCTGAACACGGCCATCTAATATGTGTATCACGCGATCAGCTTGTTCAGCTACTTTACGATCATGCGTAACAATAATCATCGTTGTATTTTGTTCACGATTAAGTCGCACAAATAAATCCATAATATCTTTAGAAGTTTGAGAATCAAGCGCACCTGTTGGTTCATCAGCAATAATGAATTTAGGTTTATTGACAATCGAGCGCGCGATGGCGACACGTTGTTGTTGACCACCCGATAACTTATTCGGTACAAGATGTTTTTTATCTGCTATTCCAACGTCTTTTAAGACAGATTCAACACGTTGTTTACGTTCTTTTGAAGACATACCTGAATATAATAGGGGGATACTAACATTCTCCATAATCGTATTATTTTGTATCAATTTAAAATTTTGAAAGACAAATCCGACTGTTTTATTTCTAATAAAGGCAAGTTTATTATCTGAAACTTGTTGATAATTCTCATTATCAAACAGATATTCACCTGTGTATCCTCTATCTATAAAACCTAAAATATTAATCAATGTACTTTTCCCAGAACCTGAAGGGCCCATAATCGCGATAAATTCACCTGTATCAATAGATATATTAATATCTTTCAATATATGATTTGTTTCTTCTCCGTTTTTAAAGTGTCGATTAACATTTACTAAATTAATCATGATGCTATCTCAACCTTTTCACCATTATTTAATGTTTTCTTAGGTGAAATGATCAGTTTATCTCCAGATTTAAGTCCTTTCTCAACATATATTTCACCATTTTGTCGTTTAATATTAATATGTCGTTTATGAACTTTATGATTTTTATCGACAACAAATACATGATTGCCTTTTGTTAATACAGACTTAGGTAATTTAATCGTATCTAAAGGAATCTCTCCTTCAGTTGAGAATCCACTACGTACAGAAATGTCTAATTTACCAATCGTTACTTGATATTTAGAATTACCTTTTCCAATGCTTGGATTATTTGAAACAGGATTAGAAGTCTGCGTTGTTTCACTTTCTGGATCAGCAGTATTCATCGATTCACTTTGGTTACTATCATCGTAACTTGTAGGTAATTCAGAAATCTTTGTCACTTTCCCTTTACCTTGTTCACCAGTACTGTTCACCGTTACATTAACTGCATCGCCAACCTTAATTTTAGTAATATCAAATTCTGATACAGAAGTTTTGATTTGAGGTTCACTTGCGACTAATTTTAAAATCGCTTCACCACTGTTAGCGTCATTATCATTCTCCATTTCGACTTTACCATCAAATGAAGCATACATACTTTCATTTACTTGACGATCATACTGTGATAATTGCTTGTTAGCTTCACTTAATGTATTTAAATCTTTAGATAAAGTGTTTTGTAAATCATTATTGTTCGGTTGCTGATTAATATTTTGGTAGTCTTGATCCACCTTGTTTTGTGCAGCATTTACTTTATCTTGTAAATCTTGGCGCTTTTGATCATTCACATTATAGTTAATCAATTGATCACCTTGTTTAACAGATTGACCATCTTCAACAACAGTACTCACAAATTCACCTAACTGATCATTATTGTTATAAGTTTTAATTTTAGTAGGTGCAGCCTTACCAGAAATACTTAAAGGAGATTCCTTTTTAACTTTATATGTATCATAACCGTCTTTTTTATCATCTGTGTCATTTGTCGTTTGTTTTACAATAAGCGCAACAACAACTAACAAAACGATAACGATAATCCCGATTATCCAAAATAATTTACGCTTCAATTTATTCCACTCCTATATATTTTTATTCTCACATGGGAAATGTTATCACAGTTAGGAACAATAAAAAATAATACTTATGAGATTTAAGAATATTAAATTTGTAATTAATTATTCATGTTTTTTTATGTAATTCACAAACAATAGTGGAATCATACATGATTGATAGAGCGTAAAATTAAAAATATCCTTAAAAAAGCACAAAAAAATAACCATCGCTAACTTTGGAGGAGGCGATAGTTATTTAATAACTAATAAATTTTCCACCGTCTTTTTAACGGGCTCATAGGCAATGTGTTGTAGCACGTTGCCTTTTTCATTTACATAATAGCATAATTTGGTATATTTTGTCTATTTCTGTTGAGTGATCATATGAATATTTAATTTGCATAGTTCTTTAAGAAGTACATGAATATCATATTCTATGCAAAAATTAAATAACGATTATAAAATTTAAGAATATTAATTATATAATTAACTATTTTATTAATGCTTTATGAATGTTAACCTTAAATTATACAAAAAGCAAAGGAGTATAGTGATGAAACATTCAAATTTATTATTTGCACCAACTTTAAACAACTATAGAGAGCGACCTAAGTGGTTGTTAAATATGATTTTGGTCATTATTTTATCAGTTGCTTCAATATGGATTACATCAATAACAACGGATCTTACAGCTGATTTAAAAGAAGCTGGATTAAGTGAAACTGAAATTGATCAAATGTCTACATTTACTACAGTATTTGCATACATAGGTGGTATTTTAGCACCAATTATAGGCATTGCTTTTTCATTTCTAATTTTTCTTATCATCTCAAAAATTATGAAATCTGATGTTAAAGCTTCAAGTTTATTTGCAGCTGCAACGTTTGTAAAATTAATTACAACAATCTTTAATTTCATTGTTTTAGCTATTATAGCAATTGTTGGTTTAGATCCAGTTAAACACTCTATTACAAGTTTGGCAGTATTTAGCCAAAGTAATGATTATCTCGATGTATTTGATTTATCAACATTATTAGCAGCTTATTTATTTGGAGTTGTATTATATGCAACAAGTAGATTTAAAGGAAAGACAGCAGTAATATGGACTGTGATTTATCTTGTTGTCGTAATTGGAATAGGTTTAATTCAAGCAAGTATATAATGAATTGATCAATAAAGCCCGTTTTCAAGAAAACGGGCTTTAAATATTATTTATAATTTTTTAAGTAATACGCGCCACCTAAAAGTCCGACAGGAATTCCAAATAAAGGTGTGATTAAGACACTTAAGACAACAACCGCAACTAGTACAACTGCTATATTATAGCTTGTTAATTCTAACTCTAATAAGTCATCGTAGCTTTGCTTAATTAATTCTTTAACTTTCATACGTAACACTCCTTAAACTTTTTTCATAGCGTTATTTTTCTGATTATATAACATTATACCATTTATGACATTTTATGGTAAAATAATATACTAAATGAGGAGGTATGTCATATGGGTTTATATATAATGTTACTTTCATTTATATTAGGTTTAGTGATTGTAGTAGTTGGCATAAAACGTAGAAAAGAACATAATATTTATAAAGGATCTATAGTTGTTGGTGCGGTTCTTATTATCTTTGCTATTTATTTAGGATGGCCAAAATAAAGAATAGTATACTAAAGGGTGAATCTTTATGAAACAAATTATTTTATTAATATTAATAGCAGGTATACTTCCAGTTATCGCAACTAATTTAGAAGGAAGTTTAACCAATTTATCTGCAGTATTATGGGGAGTTTCAATATTTCTCTTTATAATAGCTGCATATAAAGTAGCAAAAAGGGTCATGAATTGAGGTAGCTCTTTTAATAAAAAACAAACGATACACTCTATGACTTCATCTCTTATTTAAGTGAAAGTGACGGAGTGTATCGTTAATTTATATTTACATATTTTGATTTTGAGCTTTTAACTTTTTAGAAGTGATGAGATTGACGATTAACCAAACAAGTTGTGTTAAGAATGGAATGATAAAAAGTGTTGCCATGATACCGATAGAGAACCATTTTATTTCTGTTGTTTGCACAGCTCCAGTGGCATCAACTTCTCTAAACCATAAAAAGATTGAGAACGTTAAAAATGCACCAACTTCAATGATAGTTAAAATCCACCACAATATCCAAGATACTTTCATGAGAATACCTCTTTTCAGTATAATATAATAATGTAATATTATCATTTAAATATTAAATGAGCAATAAAGGGAAGAATGCTTGAATATATGCTATCGTTTGAATAACATGTAAATAATAGTATGAGTTTGAGGAGGGTTACAGTGGTTAAGAATTTAATGGAATGGGTTGCGTCTATCGTTATTGCTATTGTTGTGGCGTGGCTTATTACGACTTTTTTATTTAGTAGATATGAGGTGCATGGACAGTCTATGTATCCTACGTTTAATGATAAAGACAATTTGATTGTTAGTAAAATTTCGAAAACGCTTGGTACGATTGATAGAGGTGATGTGATTATTTTTCATGCGAATGAAGAAAAGGATTATATTAAGAGATTAATAGGTGTACCTGGTGACACTGTCAGTTATAAGAATGATCAATTATATATCAATCATGAAAAAGTTGCAGAACCTTATTTAGATTTTAATAAGAAGCATAAATTCACGGAGTATTTAACGGAAAACTTTGATGTTTCAGATACAAAAAATTCTGATGGTGAAAAAGTAATTCCAGAAGGTAAATATTTAGTCCTCGGTGATAATCGTTTGAATAGTAACGATAGTCGCCAAGATGTTGGACTCATTACCGACGAACAAATTGTAGGGAAAGCTAAATTAAGAATTTTACCAACGAATAATATGAAATATGACTTTTACGCTGATTCGTTTGATCATGTAAATGAGAATTGATTGGAACAATATGCTAAACTTTAACTAACTGCATGTACACTTTATAGAATAGGATGAGGCTAATGTCATTTGAGATTGAGACTTTAGATAAAGAGAAGAATATAGATTTGATTACAATCTATGATGAGCGTTCAAAGATTCAATTTACGAATTTTGGTATGCGGATTGTCGATTGGAAAATTGATGATAGATCCGTTATCCTTGGTCCGACTGAAAGTGATGATTTAATAGAATATTATGAGCAAAATCCTTATTTCTTTGGTGCGACTGTTGCAAGATATGGTGGAAGAATTGAAAATGGTCAGTTTGTATTAAATGGTGAATCCTATCAGCTTGAACAAAATGATGGTGTTCATAATTTACATGGTGGCTCTAACGGTTTATATACTCAAGTGTGTGATTATGACATTGTTAATGAAGATGATATTGTTCGCATTGTATATCATGTAGAATTGAAACATTCAGTTGATCATTTCCCAGGTGATATTAACATGACCGTAACACATCAATATGATTTAACAAATTTGAAATGGACAATTATATATGAAGCAACGAGTACTGAAGATACTTTATTGAATCCGATGAATCATGTGTATTTTAATTTGAATGAAACAAATGCTTCTATTGAAAATCATCAACTTCATCATAACGTTCAATTCTATCCGCTTAAAGATAATCAAATTGTGGAATCTCTTGATACAGAGAATATTAATGTAGAAATTGGGAAAGATAGTATAACTTTTAAAGATATATTCGACAGTGGATTTCAACAAATCAATCAATTTAATGGTATTGATCATCCAGTGACATTAGAAGATGGCACTTTCAAAGTGTCGAATGATGAATTGGAACTTGAAATGACGACTGATCAGAATGAAGTTGTCATATTTACATTGAACGAAGTAGATTGGAATGATCATGAAGACTCTATTAATGTACATAGTGGCTTTACATTAGAAACGCAATCATTACCTAATGATATTAATTTATTAAATGAAACAGCACCATCAATTTTAAGAAAAGGCGACACATTTAATAGTGTCACAAGTTATCAAATCAATTATAAGAAATAGTTTATATAATAGAAGACAATCATACTTTCATGACCAAACTTGTTTAGAAGCGTTGGTTATGAAAGTATTTTTTTTTATTTATCGATGACTCTCATAAATAATGTCTTTTAATTTTAAAATAGCAGGTTCGATATCTTCTCGATTTATTTTCGCAAACCCGATAATGAGTGTCTTAAATGGTGTGTTTTCAGGTTCATCAGCCATGAAACGTCTAATCGTATATAATTCTATATCGTGGTCATGCGCCTTTTGTTCAATCTCTTGATAACTTAAGTCTGTCTTAATATTAATTAGAAAATGCAGTCCTGCCTCCATGTCGTATATTGAGACATCTTCTTTAAATGCTTTTTTTAATACTTTCAGAAAAAGCTCTCTCTTTTCAGTATAAGTATGATGCATTTTACGAATATACTTCTCATAGTTTCCAGATTTAATAAATAAATGTAGCGCGTAAGCATTAATTAAGCTTAAATCTGTAATGGATGTATCTGTTATCGCATCGAATTTATATAAAAGTGGATAGGGTAAGACCATATAGCTTATTCTCAAACTTGGCATTAATGTTTTCGCGAATGTACCCAAATATATGACACGTTCATTCTTATCCAAACTATATAATGAAGGAATATTGTCTGTACCATATTTATATTCACTATCATAATCGTCTTCTATAATATATTTATTATGTTCAGTTACCCAGTTGAGTAATTCAATTCTTCTTGAAATTGGCATAATCGTACCTGTTGGAAATTGATGTGAAGGTGTTGTCACGACAAAGTCAGGCTTAGCCTGTTTCACATGTTCAACAGATAATCCTTTGTTGTCTAGTGGAATATTAACGACATCCTGTCCCATGCCGATAAATAGATTTCTCATCCTTGAATAGCCGGGATTTTCGATAGCAATTTTTTGATTGTTTGAAATTGCTTTGAATAAGCTACTGAGTAAGTTCGCTGTACCTGATCCGACAATGATTTGTTCAGGGTAACAGACGACACCTCTTTTGTATGAAATCAATTGAGCGATTGATTTTCTTAGTTCAAGCGGTCCTTTATAAACAGGAATTTCTGACATTTCATGTTTGAAAAGGTGAAAAGCTTCTTTCACATATTTTGACCATAAGTCTATTGGAAATTGTGAGATATCTGTTGTCATATGTGATAAAGAATAACGATATGAAGATTTAATTTGAGTTGGGCTATTGTTTAAAGGTTGCGTAATATGTTGATCTTGAATGATTAACTTATTTAATGCTTCAACAAAGTAACCTTGTCTTTCCTTTGTGTAAATATAACCCTCAGCAAAAAGTTGTTCATAAGCATTCTTAACGGTGTTAATACTGACATTTTGATCGATTGAAAGTTGTCTTTTGGATGGTAATTTTTCGTGACTGTTATATTTCTGAGAGAGTATATCTTGTTTTAATTTGAGATAAATTTCTCTATATTTGTAAGTTTGAGTCATATCGTTCGCCCCCTCTGGTACTATTAAAAATTAAAAACTGGTACTTTTCATTATACCAATCTTTTTTTAATATGTACTAAATAAACAATAGGAGGGATTTTGATGGGTAAGACTCAAGAACAATTAGAATCTTTACGTAACGAATATGTAGCAAGAGGTGTCAGTAATGGTAATACACATATTGCTGATTTTGCAAAAGGGGCAACAGTTACAGATAAAGATGGTAAAGAGTGGATTGACTTTGCAGGAGCAATCGGAACATTAAACGTTGGTCATTCACATCCTAAAATAACTGAACATTTAAAAAACGAGCTTGAAAGATTTATTTTACCTGGTTTCAATGTGATTATGTATGAAAGCTATATTAAATTAGCAGAGAAATTAGCAGAAATTACACCAGGTGACCATAAAAAGAAAACAGTATTGCTAAATTCTGGTGCAGAAGCAGTAGAAAATGCTGTGAAAATCGCTAGAAAATATACAGGTAGACAGCAAGTTGTATCATTTATTAGAGGTTTCCATGGTAGAACAAATTTAACAATGTCTATGACAAGCAAAGTAAGACCATACAAATTTGGGTTTGGCCCATTTGCACCAGAAGTATATCAAGCACCATATCCTTATTTAGCAGATAAACCTGAAGGATTAAGTGATGAGGCATACATAGATTCAGTCATTAAAGATTTGAAGAATTTCTTTATCGCAACAGTGGATCCTTCAGAAGTGGCATGTGTAGTGATTGAGCCAGTACAAGGTGAAGGTGGATTTATCATTCCAGATAAGAAATTTATCCATGCATTAAAAGATATTTGTGAAGAACATGGTATCGTATTTATTGCAGATGAAATTCAAACAGGCTTTGCACGTACTGGTAAGACATTTGCAATTGAGCATTTTGATGTTATTCCAGATTTAATGACTGTATCAAAATCTCTAGCAGCAGGATTCCCATTAAGTGGTGTTGTTGGACGTAGTGAAATTATCGATAGCCCAAATCCAGGCGAAATTGGTGGTACATATGCAGGAAATCCACTTGCATGTGAAGCAGCATTAAAAGTAATTGAAATTATTGAAGAAGAAAACTTAAATGCTAAAGCTGAACAACTTGGTGCAACGATTCAATCAAGATTAGAAGCATTTAAATTAGAACATTCATTTATAGGAGATATTCGTAGATTAGGCGCAATGGTCGCAATGGAAATTGTTGATCCAGAAACGCAATCACCTGATAAAGTTAAAACGTCACAAATTGTTAAAGCAGCAAATGAAAATGGTTTATTATTATTATCAGCTGGTATTAACGGAAATGTGATTAGATTTTTAGCACCATTAGTCATTACAGATCAAGAATTAAACAAAGGATTATCAATCTTAGAATCTAGTCTTTAAGAAATTTGACTAATAAAAATGGGGTATAATTATGAATTCTCAATTTAATAAATCAATGAACATAGCAGACGTATTATTTCTCGCGATTGGCGCCATGCTTGGATGGGGCTGGGTTGTTCTTTCGGGAGAATGGATTTCACAAGCAGGATTTCTAGGTAGTATTATCGCATTTGTAATTGGTGGATTATTAGTAATTTTTATTGGATTAACATATGCAGAGCTTGCCTCTGCAATTCCTGAAACAGGTGGCGGATTTGTCTTCGTTAAGAAAGCATTTAGTCCAGGTGTAGCATTTATATCTGGTTGGTCAGTGTTATTTGGCTATGTATCTGTTATTACATTTGAAGCAGTCGCATTGCCAACTGTTATAGACTATGTCATACCATTTGAACATTCTGGCTTATTGTGGAATTTAGCTGGATGGGATGTTTACTTAACTTGGGTACTTATCGGTTCTATAGGTAGTGTTATATTAACGTCATTAAACTACTTTGGCGTTAAACCAGCTGCAGTTATGCAGACTGTATTTACAATATTTATTGTAGGTGTCGGTTTATTATTATTCTTTGGTGCAGGTTTCAATGGTGACTTTACACATCTTAAACCATTATTTAATGGTGGTGTAGGTGGAACAATGTCTGTACTAATCATGATTCCATTCCTATTTGTAGGGTTCGATGTTATTCCACAAATAGCTGAAGAAGTAAAAGCACCTTCTAAAAAAATTGGTGGTATTTTAGTTGTCTCTATCATAGCATCGGTTATCTTCTATTTATTAATTGTGTTTGGTGTTGCAACTGGTTTAACACCAAGTCAATTAAATACAAGTGAATTAGCTACGGCAGATGCAATGGTGAATTTATTTGGATCAAGTGGATTTGGTATATTACTCGTATTAGGTGGAATTGCTGGTATTATCACAAGTTGGAATGCATTTATTATTGGTGGTAGTCGTATTTTATATGCGATGGCAAAAAATAATATGATTCCTAAGTGGTTTGCATACATTCACCCTAAATACAAAACACCAACACACGGTATTATATTCCTTGGTGTATTAGCATTTGTTGCACCTTTATTAGGTCGACCTGCATTAGTATGGATTGTTGATGCTGGTGGCATCGGTGTTGTATTAGGTTACTTCTTAGTTGCATGTGCATTTTTGAAATTAAGAAAAAGTGAACCTAACTTAGAAAGACCATATCGTATTAAAAGTGGTAAAGTAGTCGGTTGGATTGCTGTTATTTTAAGTATTGCATTTATCGCAATTTATTTACCAGGAATGCCGTCATCACTTATTTGGCCACATGAATGGATTATCGTATTCGTATGGTACGGCATAGCAGCAGTATTATATTTAACAAAATCAAAAGGGGATGAAGTATTTGAAACAGCTAAAAGTATACAATCCAGCAACGAATGAAGTCGTTAAGTCGATTCCTTATACTTCTGAAGAAGAAGCCATTCAACAAATTGATAAAGCGCAAGTTGCATATGAATCATGGCGTGAAAAAGACGCACATGAACGTTCATCTCTTTTATTAAAATGGTATCAATTAATTGATGAACATAAAGAAGAATTAGCAGAATTAATTACATTAGAGAACGGTAAACCTTATAAAGAAGCATTAGGCGAAGTTGCCTATGCGAATAGTTACATTCAATGGTATCAAGAAGAAGCAAAACGTATTTATGGTAAGACAATACCTGCTAATCAAAAAGGTAAAAAAATTATCACTGATCCGTTCCCTGTAGGTGTTGTTGGTGCAATTACACCTTGGAATTTCCCAGCAGCAATGATTGCGAGAAAAATGGCGCCAGCATTAGCAGCAGGTTGTACAATTGTTTGTAAACCAGCTTTAGAAACACCATTAACGACGATAAGAATGGTTGAATTGGCACATGAAGCGGGTATCCCTGAAGATGCCATTCAATATGTTGTATTAAGTGGTAAAGACGCAGGTAGAATATTTACTGAAAGTCCAATTATACAGAAGATAACATTCACTGGATCTACACCAGTTGGTAAACATTTAATAAAAGATTCTGCAAATACAGTTAAAAATGTCACGATGGAATTAGGTGGATTAGCACCAGTTATTGTTCATAAAGATGCAGATATTGAACTTGCAGTTGATCAAACAATCGCGACTAAATTTAGAAATTCAGGTCAAACTTGTATAAGCGCAAATAGAATTTATGTACATCAAGATATAGAACAAGCTTATACAGAACGTTTAACTGAAAAAGTAAATGCATTAAATGTAGGAAATGGCTTAGAGGAAGGCGTTGAAATGGGACCTCTTATTAATCAACAAGCTGTAGATAAAGTCATTGACCAAATTAAAGATGCTGTACAAAATGGTGGAGAATTGTCATTACCATTAGAACAATTAAAATTAGGTGGAAATTTCTTAAAGCCAGTCGTTATTAGACAAGCTAATCTTGAAATGAAAGTAATGCACGAAGAAACATTCGGACCAATTGCTGCAGTCATGGCATACGAAGACTTAGATGACATTATTAAAGTTGCCAATGATACAGAATATGGTTTAGCCGCTTATTTCTTCACGAATGACTATCGTACAGGATTTGATATTTATAAGAAGCTTGATTTCGGTGTTATAGGCTGGAATGATGGTGCGCCATCAGCAGCACATGCGCCATTTGGAGGATTTAAAGAAAGTGGATATGGTCGTGAAGGCGGTATCGAAGGTATTGAACCTTATTTAGAAACTAAATATTTATCAATCGGTAATATGTAATAAATGAACCCCCTAAAAGTGACAACTTTTAGGGGGTTTTCATATGTATCTATTTCTAGAATACATTTTTAAATACTATGATATTATCTAATGTCTTTGACGATTTGACCGTCTATTGAAACAACTTTAATGTTATTTGGATCTCTTAATACTTTGATATCTTCTAAAGGATTTTGATCTAGTAAAATAAAGTCTGCTTTCTTGCCTACTTCAATTGTACCTAAGTCTTCGTCATAACCTAAACATTCAGCAGCTGTCTTAGTAGACGAAACAATGGCTTCCATTTCTGTCATGCCGTGTTCAACCATAAGCTCTAATTCTCTTAAATTAGTTCCATGTTTGAATACACCTGCATCTGTACCCATTGCTATTTTCACATCAGCTTGATGTGCTTTTTTAAAGCTATCAATATGGTCTTGCATGACTTGTTTAGATTTCTTAATAGAATTTTCACTCATACCTAGTTCTTCAGCGAATTCTATAACAGAAAGAGGTGCCAGTAATGTGGGTACGAGGTACATTTCTTTTTCTTTCATTAATTGAACAGCTTCATCATCCAAATAGATACCATGTTCAATTGAGTGAATGCCTGCTTCTATACATTGTTTAACACCTTGTAAACCTTGAGCATGTGCCATAACTTTTCGATTATTTCTAAATTGCGCTTCTTCTACAATGACTTTTAATTCTTCTAATGAGAATTGCGTATAATCTGGATGGTCAGTTGCACTTGTTACACCACCCGTTGCATGTACTTTTAATACATCAGCACCAGCTCTTAACATTTCGCGTGCTTTTTTACGGACTTCATTCACACCATCACATATACCACTCGGTAATCCAGGATAGCCATCTTGCAAAATAGGGAGTTGTATACCAGATTTAGTATAACTGTCTCCATGGCCACCTGTAATGGTCAATGCGTTAACACTTATTTGTAAACGTGGTCCGAGTATTAAACCATCATTCACAGCTTCTTTTAAACCTAAATCTGCGCCTAAAGCATCTCGAACGGTTGTAACACCTGCATCAACTGTTCGTTTTAAATGATCAATTGCTTTGAAGAAGTTATATGAAAAAGGTGTAGCTAATCTTCTCTCTAAAGGTTCCATTTCCAACATAACATGTACGTGACTATCGATCATACCTGGTAATAGATATTGACCATTGCCTTCTATTATATTGTCTCCATTTAAATGAGTACCAATTTCAGAAATGACATTATTTTCAACCTTTATATCAACACCTCGTTGAATGTCTTTTCCAGTACCGTCTATTAAATTGATGTTTTTTATAATCATATCTAAGTCCTCCTCAATTACTTAATAAAGTTCATTAATATAGATGTTAAAATAACAGATGCAACAGTAACTGTCGTAAACCCACCAATAATCATTGGGCTCAATAACTCATTAAATACATCTTCTCTGTCTTCCTCATTGTCAGTAACAGATCGACTGACTTCTTCACATAAAATAAAATCACCTGGAAAACCATATAATGCTGTTAAAGCAACAGGTAATGCTTTAGTTGGTTTCCATCCAATTAATTTAGCACCGATAAATCCACCAATTAAAATACCAATTGTACCTATAACAAGAATAGATAAAATAGCAGGTAGGTATTCCCATAAATCATGTGGTTTAATGCCGCCCATAGAACCGATAACGATTAAAATGATAATAACCATCATAATTGTGAATGATTGATTACGTTCCAGTTCTTTTTGTTCAAACAAGCCAATTTTCAAGCCGATGACACCAAATAATAAACTGATGAGTGTGAAATGAATGCCTGTTACTTCGCCAATCATGAAGGCAATACTTGCTAAGAAGAACATAATAAAGAGTCTGATGACATTGTTTTGAAGTAACGGATTCTTATTAAATATCGTTTCTTTCTTGGATTCATTTTTATTAGAAATATTAGCGACATTTTTATCTGAATGTCTATTTGCTAAGTAATATTTTGAATAGCGCTTCATAAGGATAGAACTTAATGGCATACCGATAACACCTTGAAGTGCTTGCACGATAGCTGGTAAAACAATGAGATTGGCCAATCCTAAATCTTGAAGCTTTTCGACTGTGATGAGCAGCGCGACGATACCTCCAGCAATAGGTCCAACACCTGAAGCGGCAGTACGGAAATCAAATAGGAGCGTAACGAAGACTAATATTAAGGTTGTAGAACCCAATATACCTAATATTGATATAACAACTGCTTTCCATTGTGATTTAAGTATATGAAGCGGCATCATTGTACCCATATGCATGATAACTGGTGCAATAATAAGCGCGCCTAGCGAAGGTAAAATGGCATTATCTAATATCTTTTCAGGTAAGACGCCTGCCCAAGATAAAAGCAAGTAACTGACCATTGCTGTTAAGAGCATTGGTACACGAGCCTTTGTAAGATAAGATATAATTTCCCCGAGAACGATTAATGCGAATAGTATTGTTGCTGAAATAAGCGGTTCACTAACCATTAGCATTCCCTCCTTTTTAAAGTTAATAGTCAAACTTTAGCATATCTAAATCAAGAAGTTAATAGTATTTTCTAAAAATTTAGAATATATAGATAAATATTACACTATTAATTGCATTCAATATATAACAAGAATTTAAATATTATTCGATGGTATATAACATTTGTTCAATAAAAAAACAGTAAACATGTCATATGACGATGTTTACTGTTTATAAGAATTATTTATTTGAAGTAGATTGCTTGCGTTGATTCAAATAATAAACAACAAGCAATAGTATAATCCATAAAGGTGAGTACATTAATGCTGTACGTGTATCATTTGCAAAGAACAAAATAACTAATACAAATACAAAGAATATTAATGCAAGATATGATCCAATCACACCGAATGGGTTTTTGAATTTAGATTTTTCGTGTAAAGATTTGTCTTCTTTTCTAAATTTGATATAACAAATTAAAATGATAGACCAAATAAAAATAAAGAATATCGTTGCCAATGTCGTAACGAGTGTAAATACATCATCCGGTATAAAATAATTTAATATCGCAGCGAAGAATAATACAACGCCTGAGAATATTAATGCTGGATAAGGGACACCACGTTTATTTGTCTTGCTTAATCCTTCAGGAGCATGGCCTGTTTGACCTAAACCATAAACCATACGACTATTACTGAATAATCCACTGTTTGCAGCACTTGCAGCTGAAGTTAACACGACAAAGTTAACAATACCCGCAGCAGCTGGAATACCAGCTAATACAAATAAATTAACAAAAGGACTTTCAGCAGGATCAATTTTATTCCATGGTGTAATACTCATAATGATTAATAAACTTAATACATAGAAAATTAAAATACGAATACCGATAGAATTAACCGCTTTAGGTAAATTCTTTTCAGGATCTTTCGTTTCACGAGCTGTTACACCTACAAGTTCAATTCCTACAAAGCTAAATACCGCCATTTGGAATGCCAGTAAGAAGCCCATAGTACCATTTGGGAAGAAACCGCCGTGACTATATAAATTATGAAATCCAGATTGAATACCCGTGCTAGATTTAAAGCCATTAAATATCATCCATAAACCAATAACAATTAATAATATAATGGCGATAATTTTAATAAGTGCGAACCAAAATTCGACCTCACCAAATAATTTAACAGTCATAAGATTTAAACCTAAGAGAATAACAACAGTCGCAATTGCAGAAACATATGCAGGAACATCCGGATACCAAAACTGAATATACTTAGCAACCGCCGTAATATCCGCTATACCCGTTGCAACCCAACAAAACCAATACGTCCATCCAGTTAAAAATCCGAATAAAGGACCTAAATAATGTTCAGCAATATCAATGAAAGAATTATAGTTACTATTTGAAAGTAATAATTCCCCTAAAGCTCTCATCATAATAAATAAGAAAAAACCAATAATAATATAAACTAATAAAATAGATGGACCCGCTAATGAAATACTCTTACCAGCCCCAAGAAAAAGACCGGTACCAATCGCGCCACCAATAGCAATTAACTGAATATGCCGGTTAGACATACTTCTTTTTAACTCATGATTTTCCATTTTCTATTCGCTCTCCTTAGATGCAATAAAACATATGTAAACAATAAGATTTAAAAAACAATATAAAAAGCATTATACTACGATTATTTGTATTTTGCATATTAATATAAATAAATGTTTTTAAATGTAAGACAAAGGTGAGGATATATAACACGATGAGTAATGTAAGTTTACTCATTTTTTGTACTTATAATTATTTGATATAGAATAAGAATAACTTAAACAAAGGAGGAGATTTCTTATATTAACAAGTATCTTACAACCAATCGTAGATTTGATTACAGCTTTAGGTCTTTAATTTAAATTGGATTTATTTTTTATCTGTGTATGCAAACAAAGGGGTCAGTACATAGTGCTGTAAGTACTAAAAAAGCCACCAATTCGTATTTTGCGAATTGGCGGCTTTTTTATTTAGTAATAATAGTTGACCAATGTGGTCGATAGCGTTATGATGTAGTCGACCGAACTGGTCTAATATGTTTTGGAAGGTGTATATGATGAATGATGCATTCTATAATTTAGATGAAGAAAAGCGTCAAAAAATAATCAATTCAGGGCTGATGGAGTTCTCTAATTATGGCTATCAACAAAGTTCTACGAATCGTATTGTTGAAAATGCTGGTATTGGTAAAGGGATGCTTTTTTATTACTTTAAAAATAAAAAAGGACTATTTAAATTTCTTGTGGATTATTCATTAGATTTCATTGAGGAATATTATTTTAAACAGATTGATACTTCTGAGAAAGATATTTTTAATAGGTTAGTTAAACAAGCAAAAATAAAATCTAATTTAATGACGATTCATCCTCATATGTCGAAGTTTTTAACGAAAATTGTTCTGGAGGAATCTGAACATCATTATATATCTGAAGAACAAGACCAACATATTAAACAATTACAAAGTAAAGTTCAAAATGCACTATTTGAAGATTTAGATAAGGATCTTTTTAAAGATAATTTAAATGTTGAAATGTCTATCAATATTATAAAGTACTCGATTGATGGTTTAGCAGAATCTATGAAGACACGAATAACGCATCAAATGATTGAGCAGAATGATTATCAAAGCTTTTATGATGAATTTGATTTATATATTAAGGAAATGCGTAAAATCTTCTATAAGGATCGTGATTAATATGACATTGTTAAAAGTAAATGATGTTTCGAAGACGTTTGGTAAATTTAAAGCTTTAAACGGTGTAAATTTCACTGTTGAAGAAGGAGAAATATTTGGATTTATCGGTCCAAATGGTTCTGGGAAATCTACGACCATTAAAGCAATTTTAGGCATGCTTAAACCTGATTCTGGTACTATTGAGGCATTTGATAAAGATGCTTGGAAAGATGCAGTTCAAATTCATAAACAAGTAGCCTATGTTCCAGGTGATGTGAATTTGTGGCCAAACTTAACAGGTGGAGAAGTGATAGATTTATTTCTGAAATTAAGTGGTGCTCGAAATGATGAAAAAAGAGATGAACTGATTAAAAAATTTGATTTAGACCCTACTAAAAAATGTGGGTCATATTCTAAAGGTAATAGACAGAAAGTTGCACTTATCGCTGCATTTACTACTGATGCACAACTGCTTATATTAGATGAACCGACATCTGGATTGGATCCTTTAATGGAACAAGTATTCCAAGCATGTGTATTAGAAAAGAAAAAAGAGGGCAAAAGTGTTCTATTATCGAGTCATATATTAAGTGAAGTAGAAAAATTATGTGACAGAGTCGGCATTATTAGAAAAGGTGAAATCGTAGAAATGGGAACGTTGGATGATTTGAGACATTTAACGAGAATGCATTTCGTCGTTCAGTCTAAAGGAGCTTTAACAGATTTAGAAGAGCAAGATGGTGTACATGATATATCTAAAGAAGGAGAGATGTATCATTTTCAAGTGGATTCAGAGAAAGTTTCTAATATTATTAAATATTTAAGTCGATTTGAGTTGCTGAAATTAGAAAGTATGCCACCTACATTAGAAGATTTATTTATGAGACATTATGGTGTGAATATTGAAAGAGGTGAGTAATATGAATAATCTCTTTAGCGGTGTTGGACAATTGACGTTATTTTACCTCAAGACTCATAAATGGAAAATGGTGTTTTGGATATTAGGTATTGTCGTTTTAACAGTTATCATACCACCAACATTTAAAAGTATGTATCCACACCAATCAGATATGCAACCAATTGTTGAAACTTCTAAAAATCCTGCAATGAAAGCAATGTTAGGACCAGGACAATTTGAACACGTATCAGTTGGCGTGTTATTTACACATGAGATGTTACTATTTACAGGTATTCTCGTTGCAATAATGAGTATTTTACTTGTTTCAAAAAGTACAAGAGGAGATGAATCTGCAGGTCGAATTGAAATGATTCGAGCATTGCCAGTTGGAAAAGTATCACCTCTCGTAAGTGCACTTATTGAGATGATAATTGTGAATATCATGATAACCATTTTGATTATGGTGATATTACCTTTAATGAATATTGATAGTGTGGATTGGCAAGGTTCAATTGTTTATGCAGTTTCATTAGGGGCAATTGGTATTCTATTTGGTATGATGACAGCTATATTCGCACAGTTAACTGAAACAAGTAGTAGTGTTACAGGCTATAGTATTACAGTATTGCTCTTAAGTTATTTAGTGAGAGCGGTTGGTGATGTCATAAATGAAGATATTTCTATGGTTTCACCTCTAGGATGGATTACAAGAACGTTTGCTTATTCTGAAAATAATTGGTGGCCAATCGTCATAACTTTGATAACGGCTATTATATTCTTAATGATAGCGATGATACTTTATTTCAGAAGAGATATAGAGTCTGGCTTACTGCCTTCTAAACCAGGTAAAAGAACAGCACATAAAATATGGCTATCTCCACTCGGTTTACAGCTTAAATTGTATAAAGTAGGGCTTATTTCCTGGGCAATAGGGATGTTTGTATTTGGCGCTTCGTATGGATCAATATTTGGTGAGTTAGACGATTTTATCAAAGATAATGAAATGTTGCAGCAAATGGTAGCTGGTAAAGGTGATCATTATATAGAAGCATTCTTACCTACTTTAATGATTATAATGGCTATCGTATCAACAATACCTGCACTATTAAGTTTATACAAAATAAAAAACGAAATAGATACTCATCGAATAGAACTTATAATGTCTCGACCTATTTCAAGAATTAAATTGTTGAGTAGTTATTTAGTTGTTTCATTATTTAATGCTATTCTTATGATTTTTATAGCTGCATTCGGTTTGTATATTGCCCAAGCATCTGTGTTAGATGATCCATTTAGTTTTTGGACAATTATAAAGGCAGGGATTGTGCATATACCAGCGATTATATCTTTCGTAGCACTCGGTGTTGTACTTTTAGGATGGTTTAATAAAGGACACTTTATCGTTTATTTATATTTAACTTATACATTTTTCGTGGTTTACTTAGGACAATTGTTAAATATTAAAGACTGGTTAAAAGATATAACGCCATTTCATCATATTCCTCAAATACCTGTTGAAGATATGAATTATTCGGGTATAAGTATATTAATCATAATATCTATAGTGCTCATCATGATTGGATTTATAGGGTTTAAACGAAAAGACATTTCATAAAGGGAGCTGTGTTCGGATGACAAATTTGCCGAAAATAGGGAAACCAGCAACAAATGCTTTGAATACGATCAATGTTACGACGTTAGAACAGGTTGCTCAATTAGATGAACATAATTTAGCGAAACTTCATGGTATGGGACCAAAAGCAATAGGCATTTTGAAAGAAGCATTATCAGATCAAGGGTTATCATTTAGTCAATTAGATAAGGAATTAAAAAATGTGAAATTCACTGTACTGGGAGATTTAAAATGTGATAATGCACCAAAAAGAAGAATTATACGAGATATTGTGATTGCTTCAATAGTTGGTGACGAAAAGTATCTCACTGAATGGCTAACAGATGATTTAGTATGGAATGTACCTGGTTCTTTTGAACTAATAGGTAGAAAAGCATTTTTAGAAGAAATAAATGAACACTTGCAAAAAGTATCTAGCCTTGAAATTAAATCAATGCTTACGCACGGTAAAGAAGGTTCTACACATGGCACAATTATATTGAATTCTGGTGAAGAAATTTATTTTGCTGAAATGTATAAATTTGAAAATCATAAAAAAGACGCTAAAGTGAAAGAGATTACGTCATATATCATCATGAAACCTTAAATTTATGAAAAATCCAATACCAGTATTTATGAAAATGTGATAAATTATAGAGGTTATTATAAACTTTCGGAGGTTGAAAGATGGAAGCAACATTACCAAATTGCCCTAAATGTGATTCAGAATATACTTACGAGGACGGACAATTTTATATTTGTCCAATGTGTAATCATGAATGGTCTATAAACGACGAAGATGCATCAAATGAAGAAATCACAGTTATTAAAGATGTAAATGGTGTTGAATTAAATGATGGAGATACTGTAACGGTCATTAAAGATTTAAAAGTAAAAGGATCATCTAATTCTATTAAACAAGGTACTAAAGTTAAAGGTATCAAATTAGTAGACCCAGAAGATGGTCATGACATTGATTGTAAAATACCTGGCTTTGGACAAATCGGATTGAAGTCATCAGTTGTTAAAAAAGTGAATAAATAAGCGTATAAGAGTCTGAAACATTGAAATTGTTGCAGGCTCTTAATTTTTTAGAAAGTATGTTGATATAAATATTAACGAAATGCTTATTATTTTTTGTTAAAAATAATTAATTGATTATTTTAAGTTTTTGAAATATTAATTCGTTATATACATCAAATGTTTTTTGTGGTAAATATGTAATAGAGATTACGTTTCCAACAAATATATAAGGGGAGAAAAATATGAAGGCTTATATGCAAAAATTTGCACAGTCTCTAATGCTACCTATTTCCATTTTACCGGTAGCTGGGTTACTTTTAGGTATCGCATCTTTTATTGATTCAGGTGCAATTAACGGGGAAGGAAATAGCGTTGCGAACTTTTTAGCAAATGGTGGTTTAGCCGTTATTAATAATTTACCAATACTATTTGCGGTAGGGTTAGCATTCGGTATGTCTAAAGATAAAAATGGAGCAGCTGCACTTAGTGGACTTGTATCATTTTTAGTGGTTACACAAGTACTAAAGCCAGAAGCAATGGCGAAAGTATTGCATATTGCTGAGGATAAAGTTGATATCGCATTTACGGGTATTAGTAATGTATTTATCGGGATTATTTGTGGTCTAGTTACAGCTGCAATTTACAATAGATTTAAAGATACGAAATTACCAACAGCGTTTGCTTTCTTTAGTGGTAAACGTCTTGTGCCGATATTATCAGCGGCGGCAATGTTAGTGATTTCTATCGCGCTTATGTTTATTTGGCCACCAGTATATAATGGATTAGTGTCATTTGGGGAAATGATTTCTAAACTTGGACCTCTTGGGGCAGGGTTATACGGATTCTTTAACCGTTTATTATTACCATTTGGATTGCATCACGCATTAAACCAAGTATTCTGGTTTGATATTGCGGGTATTAATGATATTGCAAACTTCTGGTCTAGTAAGGGTGAAGCGGGTATAACAGGTCGTTATCAAGCAGGCTTATTCCCAATTATGATGTTTGGATTACCAGCTGCAGCATTAGCGATTTGGAAAAATGCTGAAAAGCGTAATAGAAAAGTAGTAGGTTCTTTAATGGTTACAGCAGCGATCGCTTCATTCGTAACTGGTATCACAGAACCATTAGAATTCTCATTCTTAGTAGCAGCACCGATGTTATTTGGAATTCATGCGTTATTAACAGGTATTTCATTATTTATAGCAGCAACATTCCATTGGACTGCAGGATTTACATTTAGTGCAGGATTAATAGATTATTTATTAAGTTTAAGTATTCCAATTGCGAATAAGCCATTAATGTTACTTGTCCTTGGTTTGATTATGGGTGTCGTATACTTCGTTGTATTTGATTTTGCGATTCGTACATTTAATCTTAAGACACCAGGTAGAGATGGCTTAATGGAAGAAGCGGCAAAGCAAGATCCTAGTCTTGAAGAAGATGAAGCGGGTACTTCAACAAACAATAGTGGTGTGAAAGTATCTAATAAGACAAAGCTTATATATGAAGCAATTGGTGGTAATGATAATATAGAAGTTATCGATCACTGTGCAACAAGATTACGTCTAACATTAAAAGATACAAGTGTTGTTGATCAAGATAAAATCAAACAATCTGGCGCATTAGGAAACAAAGTAATTAGTGATAAAAATATCCAAATTATTATTGGAACTGATGTACAATTTACAGCAGATGAATTGATGCAAATGCAACAAAATCAAGGTCAGTAATTGAATATATCAATACTTAGACAGTAGACATTCATTTTTATAATTTGAATGCCTACTGTTTTTTTATTTATAATAATAACAATTTTGAACAAATATGAACAAAAAAATAATGATAAATGTGTGATTTTTTACTTTTATAGTAGTAATATGAAACTATTGAATGATAAAGGGGGACGATTCAATGGGTATAAAAAAAGCGATTTTGTTAGGTGCAGGTGACCGTGGGGGAAGAGTTTACGCGAATTTGATAAAATCTTTACCCCATAAAATTAAATTAATTGGGGTAGCAGAACCTGTTAAAGAAAGAAGAGAACGTGTAAGCAGTCACCATAATCTTGATGAACGATACGTACAAGAATCATGGAAAGCATTATTGGACTTAAAGCCAGAAGCTGATATAGCAATTATATGTACTCAAGATAAAGCCCATTTTGAACCAACGATGAAAGCATTAGATTTAGGATATCACGTGTTGCTTGAAAAGCCGATGTCTCCTAGTCCTGAAGAGTGCATTAAAATGGTAGAAAAAGCGAAAGAAATGGATAGAACATTAACGATTTGTCACGTATTAAGATATACACCATTCTGGAGCAGAATAAAATCTATCGTTCAAAATGGAGATATTGGTCAGATTGCATCTATCCAACTCAATGAAAATGTAGAATATATGCATATGTCGCATAGTTTTGTAAGGGGAAATTGGAAAAGTAAAGAACAGTCAAGTCCAATGATATTAGCTAAATCTTGCCATGATATGGATATTATCAGTTATATCATGGATCAAGATTGTAAAAGGATCAATTCCTTTGGTTCATTGATGTACTTTAATGAAGCTAACAAACCAGAAGGCGCACCATTAAGATGTTTAGACGGATGTCCAGCAGAAAATGAATGTCCATTTCACGCTGGAAGGTATTATTTAGGTATCGGTAGAGGATGGGCGATGAAATTTACAGAAGAAAATTCTAACGAAGCGATCATTGAAAGATTAAATCATACGGATTATGGAAAATGCGTCTTCCAATCAGATAATGACGTTGTCGATCACCAAGTTGTGAATATGGAATTTGAAAATGGCGCAACAGCAACATTTAGTATGAGCGCATTTACAAGAGAACAAACAAGAATAGTACAAATAATGGGAACAAAAGGGGAAATAAGAGGGAATATGGAAACAAATGAAATAAGTATTTTTGACTTTTTAACAAGAGAAGAAAAAGTCATTAAATTCCCAGAAGTGAGCAGTGGACATGGAGGCGGAGATGAAGGTATTATAAGAGATTTTATAGATGCAATTAATAGCTCAGATCAAAATGTATCTAAATCCATAGCAAGTAAATCCTTAATCAGTCACTTAATGGCATTCGCAGCAGAAGAATCAAGACTGAACCACGGGCAATCCATAAATATAGACGAATTCTATAATGAAATAGCCTTAACATCTTAATATAAGATAAATAAAGACGTGATACCGATAGAAATTAGTGTATCACGTCTTTTTTTGTGCGTGAACACGGGGCGCTAACGATCAAGAGTCGAAAACAAGATCGTTAGAAATTCTAACGCTCAAGAAAGTGAAACAAGATAGTTAGCGGTCAATAAATTTTAAAAAATGCGCAAAAACGAGGCGCTAACGCTCAAGAGTCGCAAACAAGATCGTTAGAAATTCTAACGCTCAAGAAAGTGAAACAAGATCGTTAGCGGGTAATAAATTTAAAAAAATGCGCGAAAACGAGGCGCTAACGATCAAGAGTTGAAAACAAGATAGTTAGCGGTCAATAAATTTTAAAAAATGCGCAAAAACGAGGCGCTAACGCTCAAGAGTTGAAAACAAGATCGTTAGTGCCCCACAAAATCCACGCGTGTTATATTTATTAACTAATATAGTACCTTAATATCATTTTCATCGCAGAACTGTTGTATTTCTTGAGGGAGTACTTTATTAGTAATTATTTTGTCTACGTCACTTAAATTGCAGTATGTTAGTAATGTTGAATGTCCTATCTTACTATTATCCGCTAAAACATAAGTTTCTCGTGCTTTTTTTGTAATAAGTTGTTTGATTAAATTTTCTTCCATCTCTGAATTAGATAGACCATTTGGAATATTAACACCAGTAGCTGCCATAAAGCATTTATTAATATTAAATTTATTCAATAAAATATTAGTATCTATTCCTATGAATGATCGTGTACGTGGTTTGTATTTTTCGCCAATGATAAATAAAGTTACATTTTCAAATTGTGAAGCTTTATTCATGATATCAAGACTGTTCGTAATAATTGTAAATGATAATTTTTTGTCGACATAATCTAATACATGTATTGTTGTTGTTCCTGTATCAATATAAATAATGTCGTTAGTTTCGATATGTGCAGCAGCTAATTGACCGATATGTTTTTTTGATTGATAATTCTCAACATTTCTTTTTTGATAATCAACCGCTTTATATTCATCCTCGATAACTTCAATACCACCATAAACTTTTTTAACTACATTCATATCTACTAAAAGGTTGATGTCACGCCTTATTGTATTAACAGATACATTAAATGTGTCCTTCAATTCATCAATTGAAGCTGTTTTGTTTTTTTTTATGAAAGATTCTATTTCATAAATTCGTTTAGATTTCATATACGATTCCCCCATTTCTTACAATATACCCAAAATTTGCTTATATAACAACTATAAAAAATATAAGTTACTCAAAATTTGACATATTCTACTCGTTATTATAATATTATCTCAACAAGTAACCAATAGTTAATCAATATATACTCATTTTTTTAAAAAGGTGATGAAAGCGGTTACTTTAATATTTATAACTGGAGGATATGTAAATGGTAGAAATCTTAAAGAATTACATTAATGGACAATGGCAAGCGTCGAAAAGTAAGGAAACAATAGATGTATACAATCCAGCTACTAAAGAAGTGATTGCTAAAGTACCTGTTTCAACTAGAGAAGAATTAGATGAAGCGGCAAAAATTGCACATGAAGCGTTTCAAGAATGGAAAGAAGTTGCTGTACCTAAACGTGCTCGACTTTTATTCAAACTTCAACAATTACTAACAGACAATAGAGAAGTATTAGCTGAAATTATTACAAAAGAAAATGGTAAGAATACGACAGAAGCTTTAGGTGAAGTACAAAGAGGTATTGAGAATGTTGAATTCGCTGCAGGTGCTCCTTCTTTAATGATGGGTGACTCACTTTCAAGTATCGCTACAAATATAGAAGGAACAAGCTATAGATATCCAGTAGGTGTTGTAGGTGGTATCACACCATTCAACTTCCCAATGATGGTGCCATGTTGGATGTTCCCGATGGCTATTTCGTTAGGTAATACGTTTGTGATTAAACCTTCTGAAAAGACACCATTACTTGTTAATAAACTTGCAGAGTTAATTGAAGAAGCAGGTTTTCCAAAAGGTGTATTCAATGTTGTACATGGTGCACATGATGTTGTGAATGGCATTTGTGAAAATGAACATATTAAAGCTGTATCATTCGTTGGTTCTAAACCAGTAGGTGAATATGTTTATAAAAAAGCAACTGAAAACTTAAAACGTGCGCAATGTTTAACAGGTGCTAAAAACCATACAATCATTTTAAATGATGCGAACATTGATGGCGCAGTTAAAGATGTAATTGGTGCAGCATTTGGATCAGCAGGTGAACGTTGTATGGCAGCAGCTGTAGTAGCTGTTCAAGAAGGTGTTTATGACGAATTTAAAGAAAAACTTGTACAAGCTTCTAAAGATATCGTTATCGGAAATGGCTTAGAAGATAATGTTTTCTTAGGTCCAGTTATTAGAGAAGAAAATGTTGAACGTACATTAAATTACGTTGATCAAGGTGTCGAAGAAGGTGCCAAACTCGTATTAGATGGTAGAGAAGACAACAACAAAGATGGTTTCTTCGTAAAACCGACTATTTTTGAAGATGTTACAACTGATATGAAATTATGGCAAGATGAAATATTCGCACCGGTGCTATCACTTGTTAAAGTAAAAGATCTAAAAGAAGGCATTCAATTAGCGAATCAATCTGAATTTGCGAACGGTGCATGTTTATTTACAGACAGTGCATCATCTATTAGATACTTCAGAGAGTATATTGATGCAGGTATGTTAGGTATTAATTTAGGTGTACCAGCACCAATGGCAATCTTCCCATTCTCAGGATGGAAATCATCATTCTATGGTTCATTACATGCAAACGGTAAAGATAGTATTGATTTCTACACACATCGTAAGGTCGTAACTGCAAGACATGGTAATCCACAATTTTAAGGAGTGAAAAATAGAGATGGCTCGATTATTAAATAAACCTGTACATCATCCATTAAGTGATGATGTACAAGTGATACATGATTTGAAACCTGAAGATATTGATTTAGCTTATATTGGTTTTAAAGTTTTAGACATAAAATCACAAGGTACTTACACAGAATCAACAGGTGATTTTGAACTATGTATTGTCGCTTTAACTGGCAATATTGATGTGTCAGATGGAGAAAGTTCTTATGAAGATTTAGGAACAAGAGATTCAGTATTTGAAAAAATACCAACAGACAGTATCTATATTTCTAAAAATCATGAAGTGACAATTAAAGCGAATAAAGATTCAAGAGTTGTACTTTGTTATTCACCAGCAGATGAAGAAAGAGCAACACAATTAATCCCAGCATCTGAGAACTCAGTAGAAGATAGAGGTAAATATTCAAATAAACGACATGTTCATAATATTTTACCTGATACACATACAGCGAGCGAAAAATTACTTGTCGTTGAAGTGTATACAGATCAAGGTAATTGGTCGAGCTATCCACCACATAAACATGACGTTGATAACTTACCAAATGAATCATTACTTGAAGAAACTTACTATCATGAAATGAATCCAAGTAAAGGTTTCGTCTTTCAACGTGTGTTTACAGACGACCTTTCATTAGATGAAACGATGACAGTAGAGAATAGTGATGTTGTTGTTGTGCCTAAAGGTTATCATCCAGTAGCTGTACCTGATGGTTACGATGGTTATTACTTAAATGTTATGGCAGGACCTAAAAAAGTTTGGAAATTTTATAATCAACCAGATCATGAATGGATTATTGATAGAGAATAAGGGGTGTACGTGAATGTCTAATAAAAAACAAATTATAGCAATAGGTCGTGCAGCAATAGATTTAAACTCAATAGAAATTAATAGACCAATGGAAGAAACAGAATCATTTCGCAAATATGTTGGTGGCTCACCAGCTAATATCATGATTGGTACGGCAAAGTTAGGATTAGATGTGGGTATGATTGCTAATGTATCAGATGATCAACATGGAAGATTTATTACGAATTACTTTGAAGAAGTAGGCGTTGATACTTCTCAAATACATGTAGATGAAGATGGACATAAAATTGGCTTAACGTTTACAGAAATTAAAAGTCCGAGTGAGTCTAGCATATTAATGTATAGAGAAGAAGTAGCAGATCTATATTTAGCACCTGAACATGTAGATGAATCATACGTTAAAAATTCGGAATATTTGCTTATTTCAGGAACTGCGTTAGCTAAATCTCCATCAAGAGAAGCAGTATTAAAAGCGCTGTTACTAGCGAAAAAACATAATGTACAAGTAATTTTTGAGTTGGATTATAGACCTTATAGTTGGAAAGACGAAGAAGAAACTTCTATTTACTATGAGTTAGTCGCTGAACAAGCTGATGTCGTAATTGGAACACGTGATGAATTTGATATGGTCGAAAGATATAAAGCATTATCAGACAAAGAAATTAGTGAACTATTATTTAAAGCTAATCCACATTTAGTTGTCATTAAACATGGTGTACAAGGTTCAAATGCGTTTGATAAAGAAGGCAATACTTATGAAGGTAAAGCATTTAAAGCGAATGTCGTTAAAACATTTGGAGCTGGCGATTCATACGCAGCCGCATTTATTTATGCATTGGTTAAAGGTAAGTCAGTTGAAGAAGCATTGAAATATGGTGCAGCTTCAGCAGCGATTGTTGTAAGTAGTCATAGTTCATCTGAAGCGATGCCTACAGTTGATAAAATAGAAAATTTAATTAAAGAACAATCTTAAGGTGGTATTAAACATGGTTAATACAGTGAAGTTAACAACTGGAGAAGCAATTGTTAGATTTTTGACGAAACAATATATTTCGATTGATGGAAAAGAGACAAGATTTGTTGAAGGTGTCATGAATATTTTTGGCCACGGTAATGTCCTTGGTTTAGGAGAAGGACTATCAAATTATCAAAAAGAATTAAAAATAATCCAAGGCAAAAATGAACAAGGTATGGCACATACAGCAATTGGTTTTAGTAAACAAAGTTTACGAAAAAAAGTATTTGCAGTGACAACATCTGTCGGTCCAGGTGCTGCTAACCTTGTAACGGCAGCAGGTACAGCCGCAGCAAATCATATACCAGTATTATTTTTACCAGGAGATACATTTGCAACTCGTCAACCAGATCCAGTATTACAACAGATTGAAAACCCTCAAAGTATTGGTATTACTACAAATGATGCGTTAAAACCAATTTCGAGATATTTTGATCGCATAACGAGACCTGAGCAAATCATGTCTGCCTTAATTCGTGCATTTGAGGTCATGACAAACCCTCAAACAGCGGGTCCTGTGACATTAGCATTGAGCCAAGATGTTCAGGGAGAGTCATACGATTTCCCAAAAACATTTTTTGAAAAGCGCGTACATTATGTTGATAGACTTCAACCTTCTAATAGATCAATAGATGTAGCAGTTGAACTATTGAAGACAGCTAAAAAACCACTATTAATTGTTGGTGGTGGTGCTAAGTATTCAGAAGCTCAAGATGCTATAAAAGCATTTATAGAAAAAACGAATATTCCTATTGCAGAAACTCAAGCAGGTAAATCAACAATAGAAGCCTCTCATCCATTGAATCTTGGTGGTCTTGGCGTTACAGGAAATTTAGCAGCCAATCTATATGCAAAAGAAGCTGATGTCATTATTGGTATTGGAACAAGGTATTCAGACTTTACAACTAGCTCAAAGACAGTAGCTAACTTTGATAATGCAAAATTTATAAACATTAATGTTAATAGAGTTGATGCTTATAAATTAGATGCGATACAAGTAGTTGGAGACGCAAAAATATCAATTAGTTTATTGGATAAAGCATTAAGTAAATGTCAATTTAATACATTAGATGAAGTAAATGATTTAAAAAATAAATGGTCAGAAGAAAGAGAAAGATTATCTCATGTAGATATTAATAAAAATGATTTTGAAGCTGAAATATCAGGTCATTTTAGTAAAGAAAAACTTAATCAATACATTGAAGCCTTAGAAACGGAATTACCACAAACAAATGCGGTTATTAAAGTTAATGAAACAATCGATAATGATGCAATAATCGTTGCCGCTGCTGGATCTTTACCAGGAGACTTAGAAAGATTGTGGGAGACCGATATATTTAATACTTACAATATGGAATATGGTTATTCTACGATGGGGTATGAAATTGCAGCTGCACTTGGTGCAAAAATAGCAAATCCCCAAAAAGAAGTATATGCATTAGTTGGTGATGGAAGTTTCTTGATGCTGCACACTGAATTACTAACTGCATTGCAATATAACTATAAAATTAACATTGTATTATTCGATAACAGTGGATTTGGTTGTATCAACAATTTACAAATGGGTAATGGTAGTGAAAGTTTTTGTACTGAATTTAATGATTATAACGGCAAAGTCATGAATGTAGATTATAAGAAAATTGCAGAAGGATATGGTGCTGTTTCATACAAGGTTAACAGTCTTCAAGCTTTAGAAGATGCAATTAAAGATGCTAAAAAAGAAACAAAATCTACATTAATAGAAATTAAGACTTTACCTAAAACAATGACTGACGGATATGAATCATTCTGGAATGTTGGTGTATCCGAACATAGTGAAAAATCAAATATAAATACATCATATCAAGAAAAGGTTCAAGCTATGAAAAAAGCAAAACAATATTAATAAGGAGATTCATAACATGACAAAAATAAAAATTGGTCAAGTTGGTTTAGGTAGATTAGGAAAAGTGCATGCAGAAAACATTGTTAATCATGTGAAAGGCGCAGAATTATTCGCTGTTGCAAGTGTTGTTGAGCAAGAATTAGCATACGCCAAAGATGAATTAGGTGTAAAAAATTGCTATACATCCTATTCAGAAATGATAGAAAACGATGAGCTAGATGCAGTTGTAATTGTTTCACCAAGTGGATTTCATGCAGTTCAAATTTCACAAGCATTAGATAAAGGTTTGCATGTCTTTTCAGAAAAACCTATTGGACTTGAGTTAGATAATATCAAACAAGTTGTTGAAAAAATAAATAGTCACTCAGACAAAGTGTTTCAGTTAGGTTTTATGCGTAGATTTGATGATTCTTACCAATTTGCTAAAGACGTTGTTCAGAATGGTGAACTAGGTAAAATTACAGCAATGAGATGTTATGGAATTGATCCTAGTGCAGGGTTAGATAGCTTTATTCAATTTGCGAAGAACAGTGCGAGTGGTGGCATATTTTTAGATATGTCGATTCATGATATTGATCTAGTACGCTGGTTCACAGGTTCAGAATTTAAAACTGTTTATTCACTAGGTAATAACATAGCAGCACCTGAATTAACAGAATGTGAAGAATTGGAAACAGGTGCATGTCTGGCAGAATTAGATGACGGTACAATCGCATACTTATTAGCAGGAAGAAATGCACAACATGGATACCATGTTGAAACAGAAATCATAGGAACTGAAGGCATGATAAGAATCGGAAATGCACCTGAGAAAAACTTAGTTACACTTTATGACAAAAACGGCGTCGTTAGACCGACTTCAGGTCATTTTCCTGAACGATTCAAACTAGCATTTATTAATGAAATTAATGCATTTATAGAATCTATCAATAACAATGTTCCTTCATCAATAACAGGTATTGATGGATTGAAAAGTACAGAGGTTGCAATTGCAATGCAAGAATCTTATGAAAAGAAAACAATCATTAAGTTGTGAGGTGAAGTAAATGACTAAAAATATTCGATACGCTTGTGCACCGATAGCTTGGACAAATGATGATATGCCAGAACTAGGGCGTGAAAATTCATTTGAGCAATGTATAAGTGAAATGGCACTCTCTGGGTATGAAGGTACAGAAATTGGTAACAAGTACCCGAAAGATCCTGAAGTTTTGAAATCATATTTGGAACCAAGAGGACTATCAGTCGCAAGTGCATGGTTAAGCTTATATTTAACTTCCGAACCATATGAAGTAACAGAAGAAGCATTTATAAAACATAGAGATTTTTTACATGCATTAGGCGCTAACGTTATTGTTGTGTCAGAACAAGGCAATAGTATTCAAGGAGATTTAACGAAAGCATTATTTAAAGAAAAACCTATATTCACCGAACAAGAATGGCAATTATTAATAGACGGATTAGAGAAGCTAGGACAATTAGCACATGAAAAAGATATGGAAATCGTATACCACCATCACATGGGTACAGGTGTACAAACGACAAAAGAAATAGATGAATTAATGGAAAGAACAAACAAAGATAATGTTTCTCTCTTATTTGATACAGGACACCTTGTCCTTTCTGGCGAAGATCCGATAGACATATTTGAAAGATATGAAGATAGGATAAAACATATTCATTTTAAAGATGTTCGACAAGATGTTAAAGAAGCTGTAGATAAAGAAAGTAGTTGCTTCTTGGATGGTGTAAAAAAAGGTATGTTCACAGTACCTGGAGATGGTGTAATAGATTTTAAACCTATCTTAGATTTAATTTATAAATCTGATTACAGTGGGTGGATTGTAGTTGAAGCTGAACAAGATCCAGCGATTGCAAATCCATTTATATATGCAAAAAAAGCAAAAGAATATATAGCACAATATCAATAAAATTTTAAACAAAATGGTATAGGAGTTAAGGGCTCCTAAAGGGAGAGAATTATCATGAGTATGTTTGCAGCAATTTCATTTGTTTTAGTTGTTATATGTGTCGGTGTATATGCTTACTTACGAAGTAGAAAGATTAATACTCAAGATTCAGATGGATTCTTTATGGGTGGTAGAAGTTTAACAGGTTTTACAATTGCTTCTACAATTATTATGACTAATTTATCTACAGAACAAATAGTTGGTCAAAATGGTCAAAGTTTCGTTGCAGGTATGGAAGTTATGGCATGGGAAGTAACATCATCAGTAGCCATTGTAATATTAGCACTTGTCTTTTTACCTAGATATTTTAGGTATGGTGTAGATACAATATCAGATTTTATTGAAATGAGATTTGATACTTTCACGAAACGACTCGTATCTTTATTATTCATATTTACTTATGTTGTTTCATTCTTACCAGTTGTCTTATATTCTGGTGCACTAGTGTTTAATAAAATTTTCAATGTAAGTGAAATGCTAAATATAAGCGATATGACTGCAGTTATTTTAATATCAACAGTAATAGGTATAGTAGGAATTATATACTTATTCATAGGTGGATTATCTTTAAGTGCACATAGTGATTCTATCTACGGTGTCGGTTTAATTATAGGTGGACTTGCTATACCAACTTTAGGTCTCATTATTTTTGGAGATGGAAACTTCTTACACGGGTTTGATAAAGTGGTTCAGAACACGCCGGAAAAACTCAATTCACTGGGTGCGATTGATTCTAAGATAGTACCATGGCCAACGTTGTTCTTTGGTATGTTCTTCAACAATTTATTCTTCTGGTGTACTAACCAAATGATTGTTCAAAAAGCACTTGCTGGTAAAAGTTTAAAAGAAGCACAAAAGGGTGCTATGTATGTAGGTACATTTAAAATTTTTGGTGCTTTATTCTTAGTATTTCCAGGTGTATTAGCATTCAATATGTTAGGAGACAAAGTTACAAATCCTGATAATGCTTATCCAATGCTAGTTAATGAAGTATTACCAGAATGGGCATATGGTCTATTTGGAGCAGTTATTTTTGGTGCTATTCTAAGTTCGTTTGTTGGATCTTTAAATAGTACAGCAACTTTGTTCTCTTTAGACTTTTATAAATCAATTATCAACAAAGAAGCTAGTAATAAACAAGTATCAAGAATTGGTAGATTGGTTACAGTATTAGTAGGTGTAATTGTTGTAATAATTGCACCAATGATTTCTCTGTTCCCACAAGGTTTATATGCAGTTGTACAAGAGTTTAATGGTATTTATAACATGCCACTTTTAGTACTTGTATTGGTAGGATTTTTTGTAAAACGTACATCACAGCTTGGCGCTAAAGTGATGTTTATTTTACACATTGTATTGTATGCGCTTTCAAAAGTTTTGATTACAGAAATACATTTCTTATATGTATTAAGTGTACTATTCTTTGTAGATTTACTTATAGTGATGTTATTCAATAAATGGAAACCATCTGATGAGTTTGATTTCAGTGTAAATTACGCAAAAGTAGATATCACACCATGGAAACATAGATATTTAGTAGGTGGTATTATCATATTTGTAGTTATTGGCACATACGTATTATTCTCACCACTCGGATTAGCATAGGAGGAAGAAAAATATGACACTAACATTCGGAGTAATTGGAGCAGGTAGAATTGGCCAATTACATATAAATTATTTAAGAACACATAAAGATGTAAATATTAAGTGGATTTCAGACTTATATTGCGACAAGATGGAAGATTGGATCAAAAAAGCAGGAATAGAAAATAAAACTAAGGATCATATGGATATTATTAATGATCCTGAGGTAGATGCAGTAGTAATATGTTCACCTACCGATACGCATGTAGATATCATTAAAGAAGCTAGTGCAAAAGGAAAGCACATCTTCTGCGAGAAACCGATTAGTTTGTCTATTGATGAAGCAAAAATTGCATTAGAAGCGGTAAAACAATCAAATGTGAAACTGCAAATGGGCTTTAATAGACGTTTTGATAAAAACTTCAAAGAGTTAAGAGATATTTTAAATAAAGGTGAACTTGGTAATATTCAAACATTAAGGATTACTTCAAGAGACCCAGAGCCACCACCAGTAGAATATATTAAACGCTCAGGTGGGCTTTTCATGGATATGATGATTCATGACTTTGATATGGCAAGATATTTAATGCAATCTGAAATAACAGAAGTGTATGCAACTGGTGGTGCACTTGTAAATCCTGAAATTGCTCAATATGATGATATCGATACAGCACTTGTAACACTTGAATTCGAAAATGGCTCAATGGCCATGATTGAAAACTGTAGAAGAAGTGTATATGGATATGATCAACGAGTTGAAGTATTGGGTGATAAAGGTGCAATTGATGTAGGTAATGAACAAACAACGACATTAAATTATCATAGAGCTGAAGGAATATCTAAAGACAATCCGCCATACTTCTTCTTAGAACGTTATAGTGACGCTTATAAAGTAGAAATGGATGGATTTATTGAAGCTATCTTAAATGACACTGAAGTAATTTGTTCAATAGAAGATGGCTATAAAGCTCAAGAAATTGCTGTGAAATGTAAAGAGTCGTTACTATCAAATGAACCTAAGTCGCTATTAAATAAACAATCAAAGACACTTTAAAAAAGGAAGGTGGAACGTTATAGAATGAATACATTTATACACAAAGCAAAGACAGAACATTATGCTATTCCACAAATTAATGTTAACGGATTAATATGGATTGAATGTATTTTAAAAGTTGCTGAGAAAACACGTTCCCCCATTATTTTAGGAACGACAGATAAAATTATAGACTTTTTAGGTGGGTATGATTTTATCTGTAAAACAATCAGAAATAAAATAGAGTCAATGAATATAACAGTACCAGTAATTATACATCTAGATCACGGTTTAACTGTTGAAGGGTGTAAGAAAGCAGTAGATGCTGGTTATGATTCTGTTATGTTTGATGGGTCTAAATTACCAATTGAAGAAAATATAGAACTTACCAAACAAGTAGTAGAATATGCACATAAAAATAACGTGATTGTAGAAGGTGAAGTTGGAGCAATTGGTGGAAACGAAGACGGTGTCATAGGAAATGTACAATATGCGAAGTTAGAAGATTGTATAAACTTAGCACAAAAAGCACATATAGATACATTGGCACCAGCACTCGGGTCAGTACATGGTAAATATAAAGGTGAACCTAATTTAGGATTTAAAGAAATGAAAGAAATTCAAGAAACAATTGATATACCTTTAGTATTACATGGTGCATCAGGTATATCAGACGAAGATTTAGTGAAAGCGATAAAATTAGGTCACGCAAAAATTAACTTTAATACAGAAATAAATATTGCGTGGAGTAATGAACTTAGAGAAGTATTAACTAATGATAAGAGTTTGTTTAATCCACAGCAAATCTTGAATCCAAGTAAAAAAGCAATCGAACGAACAGTTGAATCAATTATTTATAAATGCCAATCTAATGGCAAAGTATAATTAGACGATAAGTGGTGGATAATATGCCTTTAATGAAAATAGATATAATAAAAGGAAGAAAAAAGAGTGAAATCAAACAAATATTAGATATAGCATATGAAACAATGTTAACTGCATTTGATGCGCCAATAGGTGATAGATATCAAATAGTTACGCAACATGAAGATTATGAGATGGAAATATTAGATACTGGATTAGGTGTAGAGCGAACAGAGGGTGTTATAATTTTCACGATTATTACAAGACCAAGAACCCAACAACAAAAAGTACAGTTCTATAGAGAAGTTGTAAATGAGTTGCATGACAAATTAAATATAAGAAAAGAAGACGTTATGTTTAGTATAGTCGAGAATACAGATGAAGATTGGAGTTTCTTCAAAGGAGAAGCACAATTTTTGAATGGAACTTTATAAAAAGTTAAACATAATGATGAAATTCTACTTTTTTAATAAATGCTGACACTGATTAATAAATTAGTGCCAGCATTTATTTTGTTTAAACTAATCTAACGCTCAAGAATCGTAAACAAGATCGTTAGAAATTCTAACGCTCAAGAAAGTAAAACAAGATCTTTAGCGGTCAATAAATTTTAAAAAATGCGAGGAAACGAGGCGCTAATGATCAAGAGTCGAAAACAAGATCGTTAGAAATTCTAACGCTCAAGAAAGTGAAACAAGATCTTTAGCGGTCAATAAATTTTAAAAAATGCGCAAAAACGGGGCGCTAACGCTCAAGACTCGCAAACAAGATCGTTAGAAATTCTAACGCTCAAGAAAGTGAAACAAGATCGTTAGCGGTCAATAAATTTTAAAAAATGCGTGAAAACGGGGCGCTAACGCTCAAGACTCGCAAACAAGATCGTTAGAAATTCTAACGTTCAAGAAAACGAAACAAGATCGTTAGCGGTCAATAAATTTTAAAAATACGCGAAAATGAGCCCCACAACCCCCACCTTAAATCCCAACCAAAACATTTTTACCTCATTCTACATATTGATTATATTTTTAATAATGAGTGCTGCGACGAATAAGATGATGATGCTTGATACTCTATTTAAAATGATGATAAATTTACCTGATTTATCAAACATGCCGACTTGTTTACCTGCTATAGCAAGTCCGAAGAACCAGAACCAAGAGATAAAGATTGTTGCTACTGTAAATCCGACTTTTTCATACCCTGAATATAGTGATGCACTTGTACCGATAACACCGACTGTATCCATAATGGCATGTGGATTGAGCAATGATACAGATAGTGCAAAGCTGATTTGTTTTTTAGCTGATATTGCTAAGTCTGAACCATTGCTTGATGATTTTTCGTTCCATAACGTCCAAGCCATATACAATAGAAAAATTAATCCAACGATATATATGATTAATTGCAGTGATGGATAATGATTTAAGATGAGTGATACGCCAAACACTGCAAGTAATATGAGTAATGTGTCACATAGACCAGCTGTAATAACAACGGGTAAAGCTTTATTTAAGCTTTTATGATTTGCGCCTTGATTAAAAACAAATATATTTTGAGCACCTAATGGTAAAATTAAACCGAGTGCTAATAAAAGACCGTGGATGACTGCTTGAAACATTTGATTGAACCTCCTTTTTGTATAGTATAAAAGAAATAAGCTACAATGAAATCATCCAGAATTAAATTTATGCCCAACCAGATTGGAGTTACATTTATGGAAAAACCTATCTACCAAAAAATTATAGATGATATGTTAAGAGATATTAATAATGGTCAATTAGAAGTTGGTATGAAAATACCTTCGCAAAGAGCTTTAACACAAAAGTATGGTGTAAATAGATCAACAATTGTACATTTGATTGATATTTTGAAAAGTTATGGCGTGCTTGAAAGTAAGGAAAGAAAAGGGATATATGTTTCGAAAAATAAATGGAATGAGTATGTGAGTAATAATTTGAATTGGCAAGATTATATAGGTAATAGTATTAACCAGAACAATCAATATTATATTAGAGAAATTAATCGATGCGAATTTATACCTGACATGGTGAGATTAGGGACGGGTGAACTTTCGCCAGAATTAATACCTAATGATGCATTTCATGAAATCATTTCTAAAGATTTAAGTCGTCAATTGACTTCAAATTACGAAGCACCTAAAGGGAATATTCAGTTGAGACAACAAGTTAAAGAACTAGTTAAAAAAAGAGGTATTGAGTGTAGTGTAGAAGAAATTTGTATCACTTCTGGTGCATTACAAGGTTTGAAGTTGATAGCTGATGGATTATTAATCCCCAAATCAAAAATTATCGTTGAAACACCATCTTATATCAATTCAATTAGAACGTGGCACAAAATCCATTCCAAAATGATTCCATTATCAATTGATTATATAAGAAATAATATTCAGGCGATTTTTAAAGAAGATGAAGATTACAGTAATAGTATATTTTATTGTAATCCTACATTGCACAATCCTACATCACACACATATACATTGAAAGAAAAGGAACAAATCCTTGAACAGTGTAAAGCAAAGGGTATACCTGTTGTGGAAGATGATATTTATAGTGAGCTATGGTTTGAAGGTCCGATTCCTAAATCTATGAAAGAGCTTGATACAAGTCATAATGTGCTGTACTTAGGAAGTCTATCTAAAACAGTTAGTCCCGGCCTCAGAATAGGGTGGTTAATTGGTAACGAACGGGTCATTAATCATTTAGCAGATTTAAAAATGCAAAATGACTATGGTGCAAGTTCGATTTCTCAATTTATAGCTACTAAATGGTTAGCACATTACCATGAGACACATATTGAAGACATTAAATGTAATTTAAAAAGACGCAAAGATATGATGGAAGATGCTTTAACAGAATCTTTCTCAGATATTGGTAGATGGTCTAAAGTAGAAGGGTCTTTCTATATATGGTTCAAATTTAATGAAAGTATTGATTTAAAAAGGTTATTCCAACTGGCCATAGAGGAAGGGTTACTCATTCATCCAGGGGAGATATATTCAGAAAAAGAAAAGCATAGTTTAAGATTTTCTTATTCATATATTGATGAACATGATATAAAAGAAAGTATTTATAAATTAAGAACGATCATCGATAAAGAAAACTTGTTAAATAAAAGAAAATCCTCGGACTCTTAATATGAGTGCGAGGATCTTTTTATTATTTATTCACAATGTAGTCTGGTGTACCACCTTGTAGTTTCTTAATCGTATTATTTGCGACGATTCTTGCCATTTCATCACGTGCTTCAAATGTAGCATTTCCGATGTGCGGTGTTATCACGACATTGTCCATTGTTTTAAGTGCATCTGTAATTTCTGGTTCAAATTCAAATACATCTAATGCAGCACCTTCGATTGTTTTAGATTGTAGAGCTTCAACTAAAGCTTGTTCATCAACGATAGGTCCGCGAGATGCGTTAATAATATATGCTGTATCTTTCATTTTTTCAAAAGTATCTTTATTGAATAAATGATGTAAATCATCAGAGTAGGCAGCATTAATTGTAATGAAATCTGCTTGTTCTAACATCTCATCAAGACTGACGTAAGTAGCCCCTAATGAAGCTTCTTGTTCTGGCTTTCTATGTGGTCCAGTATAAAGGATGTTCATGTCAAAACCTTTGGCACGTCTAGCAACAGCAGAACCTATTTCACCAAGTCCAACTATGCCGATAGTCTTACCGGAGACTTCCCTACCTCTAAAGAATAATGGTGCCCAACCGTTGAATCCAGTTGTTCTACAAAGTTGATCGCCTTCAGCAATTCTTCTAGATACGGCAAGTAAAATGCCAATCGTTAAATCTGCTGTAGCATTTGTTGAGGCTTTTGGTGTATTTGTAACATCTATTCCTTTTTCTCTCGCATATTTAACGTCAATGTTATTGAAACCAGCACCATAATTTGCGATGATTTTTAAGTTTGGTGCTTGATCAATAATTTCTTTATCGATATTTGTAGATAGTGGACTAATAATTGCATCTACGTCTGTTACTTTTTGAAGTAAAGTATCTTTCGTAATTAATTGATCCCCTTCAAAGACTTCTACTTCAAAATGTTCTTGTAGCATTTCTAATCCTTCTGTTGGAATTTCTCCAGTTATGAATACTTTATTCATGATGTAACCTCCTATAGAACTTTTCATCGTTTATATGATAATTATACCCTAATGAGCAAGTTTCCATTCACTGAATTTACGTACGATGACTTCAAAAGCAATGTGATACGGTAAGAAGCTGGAATAAGAAGTTTGATTAAATAATTCTATCGGTGAACTATTAACATATATATTGTAGCTCGCATTCTGAGCTAAATAGTTATCCTTTAATGTTGTAATAGAAATATAACTAATATTTCGTGTATGCATAATTTCGACGTTCTCTCTTAAGTGTGATGTTTCGCCTGATAATGAAATGATGAAAATTAAATCATCTTTATTCATTTGATTCATAGCGATTTTAAGTTCATTCTCGTCGTTAATAACCATTACTCTTTTATTGATAGAAAGAAAGTGTCGTTGAGCATCACGTGCAACGTTTAATTGTGCGACACCTGTACCATATATGTAGATATAAGGCGCTTGATTGATTTGTTCGCTTATATAATCAAAGTCGATCATTTTTAAATGTTTCATAGTTTGTTGTAAATCTTGCTCTAAACTTTCAATGATATCTGTCGATGGTTTAGATGTTTGTCTATTTAATTTAATGTAAGCTTTAAAATCACTATAACCATCAAAGCCAAGTTTGCGAGCGAGTCGGTGAATAGAAGAAATTGAAGTGTGTGATATATCGGCGATTTCTTGTATTTTTAATCGATGAATCAAGTGAATATTTTGATTAATCATTTGTATGATATGTATATCGTTGTCATTAAGTTGTTGATAATGTTCATTAATCAGTTTATCCAAAATCATTATAATCCTCCATTCGAAGTGAAAAAATTTTCATGTTATGAAAATATAATCTAAGTTTACTATGTGATTTCTATTTACGTCAAACCTATTGGCAAATGTAAGCGCTTCCTATATTGTTGAGATAAATTGATGAGGAAAAGGGGTTAAAATATGAATGCAATTAAACGATTTGGTAGTGCCATGATTGTTCCGGTATTACTATTTGCATTTTTTGGTATTGTTGTAGGATTTGCAACATTATTTAAAAATCCAAATATTATGGGTTCAATAGCTGAAGATGGCACAATGTGGTTTAAAATTTGGAGTTTAATTGAAGCGGGTGGTTGGACAATATTCAACCATATGGAGCTAGCGTTTGTGATTGGACTTCCAATCTCACTTGCTAAAAAAGCTCAAGGTAGAGCAACACTAGCAGCTTTAATGATTTATTTAGTATTTAACAATTTTATTAATGCAATTTTAACCCTTTGGCCAAAGACGTTCGGTGTAGATTTATCAAAGGGTGTTGAAAATTTAACGGGTGTAAAAGAAATAGCTGGTATTCCAACATTAGACACAAGTATCATTGGTGCAATTTTCATATCAGCAATTGTCATTTGGATACATAATCGTTTCTATGATAAGAAATTACCTGAAATGGTTGGTATTTTCCAAGGTCTACCATACGTTGTTATCATTGGATTCTTTGTTATGATCCCAATCGCTTTTATCGTATGTGCGGTATGGCCAACAGTACAAGCAGGTATCGGTTCATTACAAGGTGTCATGTTGAAATCAGGATTTGTAGGGGTTTGGCTATTCCACTTCTTAGAAAGAATATTGATTCCTACAGGGTTACATCATTTCATATACACACCATTTGAATATGGACCTGCAGCGGTCAACGGTGGATTGAAACCTTATTGGATTCAACACTTAACAGAATTCTCAAATTCTGCTAAATCTCTTAAAGAACTTTATCCATATGG
Source organism: Mammaliicoccus sp. Q-M61 (assembly GCF_022386055.1). Lineage (NCBI taxonomy): Bacteria > Bacillati > Bacillota > Bacilli > Caryophanales > Staphylococcaceae > Mammaliicoccus > Mammaliicoccus sp. Q-M61. The sequence continues at coordinate 72,575 of NZ_JAJNJL010000005.1, read as the reverse complement.
ATTCTTGTTACAAGGTAACATTAAAATATTTGGTTGTTTAGGTATTGCGTTAGCGATGTACGCTTCAACACCGAAAGAGAACAAGAAAAAAGTATTAGCATTAGTATTACCAGCTGGATTAACAGCAATTTTCGCAGGAATTACAGAACCATTAGAGTTTACGTTCTTATTTATAGCACCATACTTATTCTTAATTCATGCATTATTAGGTGCGACAATGGTTACAATTATGTACCTATTTGGTGTAGTGGGTATTCAAGGTGGTGGTGCGATAGAAATCGCGGCTATTAACTGGATTCCATTATTCTCTAATCACGGTATGACTTACGTTGCACAATTTATCATTGGTATCATCTTTGTTGTCATTTACTTCTTTGTATTTAAGTTTATTATTGAGAAATTTAATGTACCATTACCTGGACGTGTGCCTGATGATGGAGAAGCTAAGCTTTATACGAAAGAAGATTATAAATCTAAGAAAGCAAGTGCTGATACACAAATGGATGACAATGCATCAGAATACGATACGAAAGCTATTTATTTCTTAGAAGGATTAGGTGGCAAAGACAATATTAAAGACGTTACAAATTGTGCGACACGATTAAGGGTAACGGTTAAAGATCCAAGTTTAGTAAAAGATAATGACTATTTCACACATAATCAAATGGCACATGGTGTAGCGAAAAGTGGTACAAATGTTCAAGTAATTGTGGGACTTAGTGTACCTCAAGTAAGAGATTCATTTGAAACGATGATATAAATATATGGAGGTCATAAATAATGAAGAAATTTAACATCACAATAGCAGGTGGCGGAAGTACATTTACGCCAGGTATTATATTAATGTTACTGGACCATTTAGAAGATTTTCCGATTGATACGATTAAACTATACGACAATGATGGTGATAGACAACAAACCATTGCGGATGCTTGTGAAATACTTCTTAGTGAAAGAGCGCCTGGTGTTAAGTTACAGGCGAGTACGGATCCTAAAACAGCTTTTGAAAATGTAGATTTCGTTATGGCACACATACGTGTTGGTAAATATGCGATGAGAGAACAAGATGAGAAGATTCCATTGAAACACGGTGTAGTTGGACAAGAAACGTGCGGACCTGGTGGGATATCTTATGGTATGCGTTCTATTACAGGCGTACTAGAAATTGTAGATTATATGGAACAATATTCACCAGATGCTTGGATGTTAAATTATTCAAATCCAGCAGCAATTGTAGCTGAAGCAACTCGAAAATTAAGACCTCACTCTAAAATTTTAAATATTTGTGATATGCCAATTGGAATTGAAGAACTGATGGCAACAAATATTGGGCTGAAATCTAGAAAAGAAATGGTCGTTAAATATTATGGTTTAAATCACTTCGGTTGGTGGACAGATATAAGAGATAAGTCAGGTAATGATTTAATGCCAAGTATCATTAAACACGTTGAACAATTTGGGTATTCGACAGATACGGGCAGTGATATTGAACAAGAAGCAAGTTGGAATGATACGTTCAAGAAAGCGCGTGATGTACAAGCACTTGATAAAGATACGTTACCTAACACATATTTAAAATATTACTTCTTCCCTGATTACGTTGTGGAACATTCAAACAAAGACTATACAAGAGCAAATGAAGTAATGGCAGGACGAGAAAAATTTGTGTTCGGCGAATGTCAAAAAATTATTGATCAAGGCACAGCTAAAGGAACGGAATTAACAATAGATGAACATGCATCTTATATTGTAGACTTAGCAAGAGCGATTGCGTTTAATACGAAAGAAAGAATGTTAATGATTGTTGAGAATAAAGGTGCCATTTCAAACTTTGAACCAACAGCGATGGTTGAAATTCCATGTTTAGTTGGTAGCGAAGGTCCAGAACCATTATCAGTTGGTGAAATCCCAAGATTCCAAAAAAGTTTAATGGAACAACAAGTAGGTGTTGAGAAATTAACAGTTGAAGCTTATGAAGAACAATCTTATCAAAAACTATGGCAAGCACTAACGTTATCTCGCACAGTTCCGAGTGCATCAGTAGCTAAAGATATACTAGATGACCTTATTGAAGCAAATAAAGAATACTGGCCAGAATTAAAGTAGTATTGAGAAATATATTTGTATTTATAAGCGTGCAAGGCTTACGAGTCTTGCGCGTTTTTCTTTATCTTGCATTCGTTTAAGAACAATCAAACGTATATCGACTTTCTTTAATCGCAAACTTTTAAATGATATAATTAGATGAAGTGATATATATTTTTTATTTAAAAATATAAGGGAGCATATCTATGTATATAGAAAGAAAACCAACAATCAATTTAGCAGAATTAAAGAAGGAATTTACGAATAATTTAGGTGAAATTGAATACGCGCAGTCTTCTGAACAAGCGCTAGAAGAGTTGTTTAATTTTGTAGAACTACAACATCAATATGCTGCAGCTTTAGAAGAAATCGGGACAAAGTTGAAAATATTGGACGATGAATTCCAAGTTGCTTATAAACATAATCCAATTCACCATATGGAAAAGCGTGTTAAAGAATTTCCAAGTCTTATTAAGAAATTAAGACGCAAAGGATTTCCTTTAAATGCGAATTCAGCAAAAGAGAATATTCAAGATATCGCGGGAATAAGAGTGATTTGTAATTATCTAGAAGATGTCTATACAATTGAAAAATTATTACTTAGACAAACAGACGTAAAATTATTAAAAAGAAAAGACTATATAGAAAATCCTAAAATGAATGGATATAAAAGTTTACATTTAGTTGTATCTATTCCTGTATTTTTGGCGGAAAGTGTTCAAATGATACCTGTTGAAATTCAAATTCGTACAATTGGAATGGATATGTGGGCAAGCTTGGAACATAAATTAAGATATAAGAATTCTCATGTATCTACTGAACAATATGAAGAAAAGTTAAAAGAATGTTCAATAGAAATAACAAATGTAGAACGCAAAATGCAAGAAATGAATGATGAAATCTATCATGATACGAATAAAAGTATGATAAAAATAGACAAAAATTAATACATTTGGCACAAAGAAGAGCAGAAATTTCTTATATTTAAGGATATCTGCTCTTTTTTAATCATTTAGTATATAATAAATTAAAATCATTCAGGAAATAATATTGAGGAGTGAAAAAATGGAGAAAAATCCTAAAGTTGAAGCTTTTATGCAACGTGAAAAAAAGTGGAAAGATGAATTTGAACGATTAAGAGAAATTATACGTGAATGTGATTTAGAAGAAGGTTATAAATGGATGCACCCATGTTATACATTAAAAGGTAAGAATGTTGTATTGATACACGGATTTAAAGAATATTGTGCACTTTTATTTCATAAAGGTTCATTACTTAAAGATCCTGAAAAAATATTGATTCAACAAACGAAAAATGTTCAAGCCGCTAGACAATTGAGATTTACCAATGTAGATCAAATTAAAGAGCAACGAGATATTATTAAATCTTATGTTGAAGAAGCAATCGAGCTTGAAAAGTCAGGCGCTAAAGTAGAATTAAAGAAAACAGAAGAATATGAAATGCCAGTTGAACTACAAGAACAACTTGATCAAAATAGTAACTTAAAAGAAGCTTTCTATAATTTGACGCCAGGAAGACAACGCCAATATATTTACTATATTAGCCAAGCAAAGCGCCTAGCAACACGCGTTAGTCGAGTAGAAAAATATATCGATCATATATTGGATGGCAAAGGGCTAAATGATGAGTGAAGGTAATAAGAATATGAATGCTGTGATTGAAGAAGTCGTTGAATTTATAAAGCGCTCTAACCATCAAATCATGATTAGAATTAGTGGACATGGTGGTTCAGGAAAAAGTACATTTTGTCAGGAATTAATACAATGTCTAGACCCTAAAGACTATAACTTGATCAGTACAGATACTTATATAGTAAACTCGAATTTAAGAAAACATACGAAGGCGAAATATATGTATAACGGTATAGAGCATGAAGCGAAAGTAACGGCTTGTATGCCTGAAGCGCATAATGTTGATATTCTGGAACGCGATATACGTGCTTTACGTAATGGTATAGATATCATGACGATTGAAACACCATGGCAACAATCTGAACGTTTAGATGCGACAAAGAAAGCAACAATCTTAGAAGGTATGACTACCACATTTATAGATTCCAAATGGGTTGATTTATCCATCTACATTTATACGGATAATGAAACTGAGCTGAAAAGAAGATTTGATCGTGATGTACATGTAAGAGGAATAGATATAGAATTTTTAAAGGCATCTCAAGATGAAAGACGTATTCAATATGAATTATTCATGCATCCTCTTCTTGAAAATTTTGATATTGTCATTGATCATTCAAATAATTTGTTTAAAATACTGAAAAATCAATTAAATTAAACCTTTGTTTGATACATTTTTTAAATAGAATGATATAGTAAAAGTGTTAATTAATTTTAAGGGGGATTTTTTTGTGGCAGATTCAGTAAAATTATTAAAAACACTTACAGATATTAATGGTATTTCGGGATTTGAGTATAATGTTAAAGCTAAAATGAAAGAATACTTAGAACCTGTAAGTGATGAAATTATTGAAGATAATCTAGGTGGTATTTTCGGGAAAAAGAACGCTAAAAATGGTTCTAAAACAATTTTAATAGCGGGTCACTTAGATGAAATTGGATTTATGGTTACACGTATCGATGAAGATGGTTACATTAAATTCACAACAATTGGTGGATGGTGGAACCAAGTGATGCTTTCACAAAAAGTAACGATTACTACAGATGAAGGTAAAGAAATTAGAGGTATTATTGGTTCTAAACCTCCACATGTGTTAAGTCCAGAAGAACGTAAAAAACCTGTCGACGTTAAAGACATGTTTATTGATATAGGTGTTGATAATAAAGAAGCGGTTGAAGGCTTAGGTATTGAAATCGGCAATATGGTGACGCCTTATTCTGAGTTTGAAACTTTAGGTGATGGAAACTACTTAACAGCAAAAGCATTCGACAACAGATTCGGTTGTGCGTTAAGTGTTGATGTATTAAATGAACTTAAAGATGATGAGCTTGGTATAAACTTAGTTTCAGGTGCAACTGTACAAGAAGAAGTTGGTTTACGTGGTGCGAAAGTTGCTGCAAACAAAATTAAGCCAGATTTATCTATCGCAGTGGACGTAGGTATTGCTTATGATACACCAGGAATGAAAGGGCAAGATCACGAAACGAAATTAGGTAACGGACCACTTGTATTGTTAATGGACGGTACGAATATCGGTCACGTTGGATTTAGAAAATTTATCAAAAACGTAGCAAAAGAAAAAGGCATTGATGTGCAATGGGATAACATAACAGGTGGCGGAACAGATGCAGGTAGTATTCACGTAGCAAACGAAGGTACACCAACAATCTCAATCGGCGTTCCATTACGTTATATGCATTCAAACGTATCAATCCTTCATAAAGAAGACTACTTAAACGCAGTAAAATTAGTAGCTGAAATCGTAAAAGCATTAAACGATGAAACAGTTAAAAATATTATGTGGTAAGGAATCGTAAAGAATAAAAAAAGATATATCTTAAACATGAGACAAATCAAATTGAATAACAATTTGGTTTCTCTTTTGTTTACGGAGAGAATGAGGTATGAAGATGCCTGACATTTATCAATTGGATTATGACCATCAAAATAATATTTCTTTCAAAAAAGTAGAAATAAATTTTTAGTAAAAGTCATTGTTACCAACTGTTATGACCAAGTTATAATTTGTTATTATAATAAAATAAATTTTAGTAGTATAGTAATCGTTTTATTGGGTTTATTTTTTGTTTGTAAAGCTTGTAAATATGCTATATCATGATTAATAGAGATGGAAGTACTTGATTCATTCAAGTGCTTCTTTTTTTTTTATATTTATTGAATAAAAAGGAAGTGTAAATCATCGAAAAAGAAAAGAAAAAGTTACTTCGAAAAATGGTTAAACCATTTGAAAATAACAATTTAAAGAAGAGTACAATTCAAATTATAAACACAATCATCCCATTAATTGCGCTTATTGTTGTTGGCTTGGTAAGTTATCAATTACATTGGTCATTATCGATCCTATGTGGTGTATTGGCATCTGGTTTTATTATTAGAACATTTATCATTTTTCACGATTGTTGCCACGGATCATTTTTGAGTAAGAAAAAGAACAATGATTTGTTAGGAAATATAACTGGGCTATTAACATTCTTCCCATATGAAAAGTGGAGAAGAGAGCATATTATACATCATACGAGTAGCGGGAATTTAGAAAAACGTGGTATTGGTGATATTTGGGTCATGACAATTGAAGAATATCATGAAGCTTCAAAATTCACTCAATTTAAATATAGAATGTATAGACATCCGTTTGTGATGTTTATTTTAGGACCAATATTCCTTATGTTTATTTCAAATAGAATGAATGCTAAAGATGCGAAAGCTAAAGAAAAACGTAACACTTGGTTGCATAATATAATCTTGCTAGTTCTTTATGTAGGTATTTTCTTTATTGTAGGTGCCGTTCCATTTGTACTTGTATTTCTACCAATGTTGTTTATTGCAGGTATGTTAGGTATTTGGTTATTTTATATTCAACATACATTTGAAGATTCATATTTCGAAGAATCATCAGAGTGGGATTATGTAAAAGCCGCTATAGAAGGCAGTTCATATTATAAATTACCAAAAGTATTCCAATGGATGACAGGGAACATTGGCTACCATCACGTTCATCATTTAAGTCCAAGAATTCCAAACTATCAATTAGAACAAGCACACGAAAAGACACCACCATTACATCACGCAACAACCATAACAATTAAAGAGAGTTTAGAATCACTGAAATATAAATTATATGACGAGAAAAATAAATGCTTCATTACTTTTAAAGAATATACATTAAGATTTAAGAGAACACACGCGTAAAAGTAATGATTTGAAACGGGACATTGAGCATGTCCCGTTTTTTTATGAGCAAGTTTGGTAAGAAGTGCAAATACTGAGGTCGTTATTAGCAAGTTTGGCTGAAGGTGCAAATACTGAGGTCGTTATTAGCAGTTTTGGTGAGAAGTGCAAATACTAGTGCTGTTATTAGCAGTTTTGGTGAGAAGTGCAAATACTAGTGCTGTTTTTAGCAAGTTTGGTAAGAAGTGCAAATAAGGATACCAGTAATTACAATTCTTAGTAGTTTTGTAACTAAGGCGGTCCATAGTAACATATCGACTGAGTTTTGTAATTAAGGCTGCCCATAGTAACACTTCGGCTGACTATTGTAACTAACGCCGTCCATAGTAACACTTCGGCCGATTTTTGTAACTAAGGAGGTCCATAGTAACACTTCGGCCGAGTTTTGTAACTAACACCCCCGTTATGAACAAGTTTGGGCGAAAGTGTTCGCAAGAGCCCCGTTACGAACAAGTTTAGGCAGAAGTGTTTATAAGAACCCGCAGCACCCTCATCACACTCATTCTCCATATATTTCTACTATAAATTCATCTTGTATATTAATGATATGAGGAGGATAATAATGTTTAAATATAGAAAATGAGGTGCATAAATTGTCAGCAAATAAAGCATATAAACAATTACTACTAGGAATGTTATCACTATTTATTGTCATGGCAATTGGGCGATTTTCGTACACGCCTATTTTACCTTTTATGCAAAAGGCGACTCATTTAACAAACGAAAATGCTGGTTTACTGGCTACGGTCAATTACTTAGGATATTTAATTGGTGCGATGATTCCGACCTTTTTAATTATTAAAAGTAAAGTGGTAGATTTGAAAATTTATTTATTAATCAATATTATCTCTGTTCTATTGATGGGTGTTACACAAGGTTTTCTTGTATGGAATATTTTAAGATTCATTGCTGGCATTACAAGTGGTACTGTATTTGTGTTAGCTTCAAATGTTGTGCTCGAGTCTTTAAATAAAGGCGGGAAATCTCATTTATCTGGATTTTTATATAGTGGTGTAGGGATTGGTATCTTTACAAGTAGTATATTTATTCAAATTTATACGGATTATAATACTTGGGCATCAACATGGATTATCTTAGGTATCGCTTCATTGGTACTAGGCTTTATTGTTATATTCTTTATGAAAGAAATTAAAGAATCTGTTAACTTAAAACAAAAGACAATACATATAAATGATCAAAATAGCACATTATATACAAAATGGTTTATGGTATGTTTCTCAATTGCTTATTTGTTAGAAGGTGCAGGATATATTGTCACAGGAACGTTCTTAGTTGCGATTGTTGAATCAATTCCTGATTTAAAAGAATATGCAGCCCTTAGTTGGATGTTTGTGGGTATGGCAGCAATACCTTCATGTGTATTATGGTCTATTTTAGGCAATAAAATTGGATTTATTAAAGCGATATATTTAGCATTCATTCTTCAAATTATTGGCGTGATTTTACCAGTGTTTTCGCATAATATTATAAGTTTAGTCATAAGTTCATGTCTGTTTGGTGGGACATTCTTAGGCTTAACGACTTTATTTATGTCGCGTGGTCAGCTTATGAGTGCTGTCTCAGGAAGAAATTTAGTCGCTTTACTAACATTTATCTATAGTCTCGGACAAGTTGTGGCACCTTACTTTGCAGGTATTCTTATCGGAAGTTCTAATAACTATAATGGCGCATTGATATTTGCCTCTTCATTATTGATACTTGCTCTTGTCGCAATATTTATGAGCATAAGACCATTTCAACCTAAAAAGTTAGTGTAGTGCAAATATACAATTTTATAAAGCGTTTACATTTTAAAGAGAATGATTTATAATTAAAACTGGTTATAACCAGTTGGAATAGGAATGATTGAGATGTTAAAAAATACACATTTATATTATCAAGTTTACACAAAGATTAAAGATAAGATTATTTCTGGTGAATACAAAGAAGGCGACAAGTTACCGTCAGAACGAAAGCTTTGCGATGAATATGATGTTAGCAGAATTACAATTAGAGAAGCGCTAGATAACTTAGAAGCGGAAAGCTTAATTCAAAGAGAACATGGTAAAGGGTCTTTTGTATTAGGTAATCAATACAATCAAAAGATGAATAATCTTTATAGTTTCAAAGATGAAGTGGAAAAAAGCGGTGACAAAGCAAGTACTAAGGTGTTAAGTATTCAAAGAATACAGCCAAGTATCTATATTCAAGAAAAAATGCAGCTCAAATCATTTCAAGAAGTGTATGAACTTAAAAGGTTAAGATTAGCCAATGATAAACCGTTAGTGTTTGAGACTAGTTACTTACCTTTAAAGAATTGCGAAGGGTTAGATCGATTTGATTTTAATGAAGTTTCATTATATGAAACATTAAATACGCATTATCATATTCAAATCAATCATGCTTATGAAACATTAACAGCAAAAAATATAACTAAAGAACAAGCTCAACATTTAGAAAAGCACGTTAATGATCCTTGTATGTTTATAGAAAGATATAGTTTTGTAAATAATGAGATTATTGAGTACACAGAGAGTGTTGCAAGCGGTAAAGACTATAAGTACACAGTAGACTTAATATAGTCTTTATATATACAAACTGGTTATGACAACATTACCAATATTGGAGGGGAAAGTATTGTTAAACACAACGGACACATATTCAGAGATAAAACAACAACCTGAAATGTGGCAATTAACAGAAGAGATTATTAAAGATATTAAATCAGATTTTGACAAATTCATTAAAGATATAGAGGAAAACGCAACTGGGAAGTTAAAGGTACTATTTACGGGAGCAGGGTCATCAGCATATGTCGGAGATATTTTAAGAACAGCAATTGATACGAAACATATGCCTAAGTGGGATTTTGAATCTGTGCCAACGACACACTTTGTGACGAGTCCTGAAGCGTATATAGATTCAGAAACGACGTATTTAATTGTATCATTTGCTAGATCTGGTAATAGTCCTGAAACGAAAGCAACGATTGATTTAGTCGAACAATTATCAGATAACGTACATCATTTATTTATCACAAATAATAAAAGTGGTTATTTAGCAACTGAAGAAAGTTTAAAACATGTTTTTAAAGTGATTCTACCTAAACAAACAAATGATAAATCATTAGCAATGACATCAAGCTTTTCTTCAATGCTTGTCGCAGGTTATTTATTATTTAATGGATCGATTACGAATGGTTTTTATGATACTGCAGACTCGCTATTTGAATATTTGGAAGAACTAGCAGATCAAACATTACAAAAATCATTTGAAAAAGTATTCTACGTAGGAACTGGTTTGTTAGGTGAACTTACTAAAGAAGTTAGCTTGAAATTAAATGAACTAACAGGCGGTCATGTTGAGATTGCTAGAGAAACGACATTAGGGTTTAGACATGGTCCTAAAGCTGGACTAAAGAAAGGGTCTATTTTTATATTGCTTAGAAGTAATGAAACGTATAAACGTGACTATGAAAGTGACTTATTAAATGAAGTGAACAAAGTTAAAGATAAGTATCAGTTGCTTATCTTAGATGGTCAATCTTCAGATGAAAGTACACAAATACCGAATATTGAGGATTATAACGACTTTGAAATAGGTCTGATTTATTTAATGTTTGGTCAATTATTAGCAAGTAAAAAATCTGTCGAACTTGGCTTGAATCCTGATAATCCGAGTCCAGATGGCTTTATCAATCGTGTTGTTAAAGGGGTAACAATATATTCATATAGCTAAAGGGTGAGAAGAATGATTTTGACCAATACATTAAATCCATCTATCGATATCAGCTATCAAGTTGAAAGTCTTGAAATTGGGGCGGTGCATAGACCAACGCAAATGATTAAAAATGCTGGCGGTAAAGGGATAAATGTGACTAAAGTTCTAGATGATTTAGGTGCAGACGTGACAGCTACAGGTTATTTAGGTGGAACGAATGGACAATGGATTCAAACACAACTCGAACAAAGAAATATTCAACTTCAATTCATAGATATAGAAGGTAATACAAGACAGTGTATCGCCATTAACGATGGTGAACATCAAACGGAAATTCTTGAAGGTGGACCTGAAGTATCTAAAGCATCTCAAGCGTTGTATCTTAAACAATTGGCGGATATTGCCCATCAATACAAAGTTGTAACTATCAGCGGAAGCACACCAAAGTTAATGAATCAGTCAAAGACTGCATATATGATTAAAATTTTAAATACATTAACGAATAGTTACAACATAGTCGATATAGATGGTCAATCGTTAAAAGCAATTTTAGGACAGAGTGCTCATATTCATGCGATAAAACCTAATCAATCAGAATTTGAAGACTTAGTTAATCAAAAGGGGTTAAGTCACCAAGATATTTTCAAGATTCTAAAAACAAATCAGTTGTTTAAAGATGTGGATGTATTTGTAACGCTTGGTTCTGAAGGTGCGATTATTAAATTGAAAGAGACAATTTACAAAGCATCTTTACCAAATATAAATGCGGTTAATCCTGTAGGTTCAGGAGATGCTACTGTAGCAGGTATCGCTTATAGTGTGGAGCATGATTTAGATCCTGTAACGACAATTCAAACAGCATTAGCATGTGGTACTTCAAATGCGATGCAAGCTGCAACGGGAAAAATCATTCAACAAGATGTGGATGATTTAATCAAAAAAGTGGGAGTGGAGAAATTAGGATGACAAATAAAGATATTAATAAACTCGTCGATGACAAAGGGATATTCGCTGCAATTGCTGTTGACCAAAGAGGTGCACTCAAAAGATTACTAGGTGAACAAGGAACGGATGATAATGTGGCATTATTTAAAAAGCTTGTATCTGAAACACTTTCACCAAGTGGTTCTAGTATTCTATTAGACCCTGAATACGGTAAAGATGGCATACAAGCTAAGGCTAAAGATGCTGGATTAATTTTAGCTTATGAACAAACTGGATACGATAAATCAGTAGTCGGTAGATTACCAAGATTAGTTGAAGGTTTATCTGTTAAACAATTAAAAGAGATGGGTGCTGACGGTATTAAATTACTCATCTATTATGACGTCGATGAGCCGGATGATATTAATGATGTAAAGAAAGATTTAGTGCAACAAGTTGGACAAGAAACGGTCGAAGAGAATATTCCATTCCTATTAGAAATCTTAACTTATGATGATCAAATAGGTGATGAAAAAGGTCGATCGTATGCTAAAGTTAGACCACATAAAGTGATAGAGGCGATGAAAGCTTTTAGCGATGAAAAGTATAACGTCGACGTCCTTAAAGTTGAAACACCCGTTAATATGAACTATGTCGAAGGTTTTGCAGAAGACTATGTCTTTAGTAAAGATGAAGCGGCATCATATTTTAAAGAGCAAGACAACGCAACTTCAATACCTTACATATATTTAAGTGGGGGCTTAACTTCACAACAATTTAAAGATACACTTGTCTTTGCACATGAAAGTGGTGCGCATTTCAATGGTGTATTGTGCGGACGTGCAACATGGCAAGGTGGAACTGTTGTACTTAAAGAACAAGGTCAAGAAGCTGCTAAAGAATGGTTGAACAGTGAAGGCATTCATAATTTAAAAACGCTCAATGACATCATACAGAAAACAGCAACTCCAATAAGATAAACAAAAAACAGGTGGTGTAAAGATGCATAAATTTGAAATTAACACTGATTTCTTATTAGACGATAAACCTATTCAAATATTGTCTGGTGCCATTCATTATTTTAGAGTACCTAAAGAAGACTGGTATCATTCGTTATACAATTTGAAAGCACTCGGTTTTAATACAGTTGAAACCTATATTCCGTGGAATTATCACGAACCTCGGGAAGAACATTTTGAATTTGGTGGCGAAAAAGATATTCAACACTTTATTCAATTGGCTGAAGAATTAGGTCTGTATGTGATTATAAGGCCATCTCCATTTATATGTGCTGAATGGGAATTTGGTGGTTTACCTTCATGGTTGCTCAATTACAAAGAAATGAGAATTCGTTCGTCAGACCAACGATTTATCGATAAAGTAGACCGATATTATACACAATTATTTAAAATTTTAAAGCCGTTACAAATTGATCATAATGGACCGATTATCATGATGCAGATTGAAAATGAATATGGCTCATTCGGTGAAGATAAATCATATTTAAATATGATTAAAGATTTAATGATTAAACATGGTACAACAGTGCCGCTATTTACTTCTGATGGTGGATGGGCACAAACGTTGAGAGCGGGCAGTATGGCTGAAGATAATATTTTACCAACCGCAAACTTTGGATCTAAGACGGATTTAAACTTTCAAAATTTAAAATCATTCCATGATGAATTTCAGAAAAAATGGCCACTCATGTGTATGGAATTTTGGGATGGTTGGTTTAATAGATGGGGCGATGACATTATTAAACGAGAAAGTGATGATTTAGTTGCCGAAGTAAGAACTTGCGTTCAACAAGGACATATCAATTTATACATGTTCCATGGTGGTACGAATTATGGATTCTGGAACGGTTGCTCAGCTAGAGGTACGGTAGACTTACCTCAAATTACTTCTTATGACTATGATGCACCACTTAATGAAATGGGCAATCCGACTCAAAAGTATTATGATTTGCAGAAAATGCTTAAAGAAGAAATACCACATATCGAGCAATCAGAACCTTTAATAAAAGATTTTATTGAATTGGATCACATTCAATTACAAGATAAAGTCAGTTTGTTTAATGTTCTAGATGAAATATCGTACAAGACGACTTCTAAATATCCAGAGACGATGGAAGAAGCGGGTGATGGTCTTGGTTACATGCTTTATCGTACGAAAATACACAAAGATTCAGCAGTTGAAAAATTTAGAATTGTTGATGCACGAGATAGAGTAAAAATGTATATCGATGGTGAACATGTTTATACGGCTTATCAACAAGAAATCGGCGATGCTTTTGAAGTTGAGTTACACTCAGAAGAACCTCAAATCGATATACTCGTTGAAAATATGGGGCGTGTCAATTATGGATATAAATTGCTTGCGAGTACACAAAGAAAAGGTTTAGGACAAGGTTTAATGCAAGATTTGCACTTTGTTCAAGACTATGAACAATTCCATATTCAATTAGAGCAACTAAACAAGGCGCATTTTGAAAAGGAATGGATTGAAGGGACACCTGCATTTTACAGGTATGTGTTTACGTTAAATGAAGCAAACAATACGCATATTGATGTAAGCGCTTTCTCAAAAGGTGTAGTATTAGTGAATGGCGTGAACATAGGTAGATATTGGAATGTTGGACCAACAGCATCCTTATATATATCAAAAGCACTGCTTCATGAAGGGGAAAACGAAATAATTATTTTTGATACTGAGGGGACGTATAACCAAGAAATTAATTTGGTGAAAGAACCTAAATTTATTCAAAAAAAGGGAGAGATTTAAATGACAATTATAGCGAATAGAATTGATGGTAGGCTGATTCACGGGCAAGTAGCAAATTTGTGGACGACAAAGCTAGATATTACAAGACTTATGGTTATTGATGATGTTGTCGCAGAAAGTACAGTAGATAAAAGTGGGCTTAAATTAGCAACGCCAGCTGGTGTTAAATTAAGTGTATTACCTGTTAAAAAGGCAGCGGAAAACATACTAAACGGTAAATATGACTCTCAAAGATTAATGGTGATTGCCAAAGGACCTGAACAATTTTTAGAACTTGTAAACTATGGTGTAAAAATTGATGAGTTAAATGTTGGTAATATGTCTCAAACAAATGAAACAAGATCAATTAAACGTTCGATTAATGTTACGGATAAAGATATAGAAACATTTAAAGAACTTAACAACAAAGGTATTCGAATTATTTCGCAAATGGTTCCAAATGATAATAGTGAAGATTTCATGTCATTGATTAAATAATATTTAAACAAAAAGGGGTTTTTAATTATGGAAATATTATGGTGGCAAGTTCTGCTTTTAACATTATATGCGGGTTATCAAATATGGGATGAGCTTCATCTTTATTCTTCAATAAGCCAACCCGTATTCGCAGGTTTAATTGCAGGGTTAATAATGGGAGATGTAACAACTGGTTTAATTATCGGTGGTAGTATGCAGTTAACAATTTTAGGGGTTGGTACATTCGGAGGTGCATCTAGAATTGATGCGAACTCAGGTACAATTTTAGCGGTAGCTTTCTCAGTTGCATTAGGTATGCAACCGACGCAAGCAATTGCTACATTAGCCGTACCTGTTGCGAGTTTGATGATTCAAACAGATATTCTAGCTCGATTTACAAATACATTCTTTGCACATCGTATAGACGCTAAAATCGAACAAATGGATTATAAAGGAATTGAACGTTATTATATTGCAGGTATTATTCCATGGGCATTATCAAGAATGATTCCAGTATTCTTAGCATTAGCATTTGGTGGTTCTGTCGTTAAAACAGTTGTGAATTACTTGAACGCTGACTTAAAGTGGCTTGGAGATGGATTAACAACTGCAGGAGCTGTATTACCAGCAGTCGGTTTTGCAATCTTATTGAGATACTTACCTATTAAGAAACATTATATGTATTTCATTTTAGGATTTGTATTAACAGCGTTATTAGCTACAGTATTTGATGGTATGAGTGGTTTAGGTACAGCTGTATCAGGACTTGATAAGAAATTTGATGCGGTATTCAATCCTCTACCTATGTTAGCCATTGCGTTAATCGGATTTTCATTTGCTGCAATGGAATACAAACGTACTTCTTTAGCAAAACCAGTACAACCTGGAGAAATGAATACTTCTAATTCTCAAAATGATGATGAAGGGGAGATTGAAGATGACGAACTATAATCAAAATGTTGATCCTAAAGAACAAAATGTCACAACAGAAGGTCAGTATAAATTAACGAAAAAAGATTTTAGACAGATTAATAGAAGAAGTTTATTAGGGTTCCAAGCCGGATGGAACTATGAACGTATGCAAGGATCTGGCTATTTATTTATTATGCTTCCACAATTACGCAAAATTTATGGTGACGATACACCAGAATTAAAAGAAATGATGCATACACATGCTCAATTCTTCAATACGAGTAACTTTTTCAACACAATTGTAACGGGTATTGATATCGCGATGGAAGAACAAGAACAAATTAAATCTAAAGAATCTGTAAGTGGTATGAAAGTAGGTTTAATGGGACCATTCGCCGCTGTAGGTGACTCTATTTTCGGTTCATTAATTCCAACTATATTTGGGGCGTTAGCTGCCAATATGGCGATTAACGGAAATCCTTTTGGTGCTTTTATATGGTTAGCAGCACAAATTGCCGTTATGGTCTTCAGATGGAAACAATTAGAATTTGCATATAAAGAGGGTATATCTTTAGTAACAACGATGCAACATAAGCTTGAATCATTAACAAATGCCGCTACATTGCTCGGGGTATTTATGGTCGGAGCACTCGTCGCCACGATGGTTAAAGTTCAATTTGCTTGGGAACCAAAAATTGGTGATTTAACGGTTAATATTCAAAATAATGTCGATATGATCTTACCAAAATTATTACCATTAGCAATTGTACTAGGTATTTATTGGTTATTAGGTAAAAAACATATGAATTCAACACGTGCAATCTTTATCGTTATCATTGTAACGGTTATATTATCTGCATTAGGTGTATTAGCAAAAATTTAATTAATAGGAGTTTTCACGATGGGAAAATTAATTTTAGCAAGTCATGGTTCAATGTGTGAAGGTTTAAAAGAAAGTGTCGAAATGATATTAGGACCACAAGATAATATTGAAACTGTTGCACTTTTACCAGATGAAGGACAAGAAGACTTTGAAAAGAAATTTCTAGCAGCAATCAATGATGAAGAAGTAACTGTATTTACAGATTTACTAGGCGGTACACCAGCCAATGTCATTTCTAAAACTTTAATGAATGGAAAGCAGTTTGATTTATATGCCGGAATGAATTTGCCTATGGTTATTGCATATCTAAATGGAGAAATGTTGAATCAAGAAGCGGACATCATTAATGAAACACAAAAAAGTATTGTAAAAGTAAATGATTTACTACAAGACTTAGACGAAGATGATGAATAACGAATAAAATTAGTCAATAAATGCTGTTACCCTTTATAATAAAGTAAAGATAAAAATGAGGGATGCATAATGAAGAATGAAAAAATATACGACATGCCAGTATCAAATGTTTATCCACATTACGTCACAAAAGCTGAGAAAAAAGGTAAAACAAAAGCAGACGTAGATGAAATCATCATTTGGTTAACAGGTTATAGTCAAGAATCATTAGATCAGCAGTTAGAGAACAAAACTAATTTTAGAACATTTTTTGAAGAAGCACCAAATATGAATCCAAATCGTAAACTGATCAAAGGCATCATATGTGGCATAAGAGTTGAAGAAATCGAAGAACCACTTATGCAAGAAATTAGATACTTAGACAAATTAATAGATGAGTTAGCGAGAGGTAAGAAAAAAGAAAACATATTTAGGTGAATATGAAGTAAAAGCATGGGGTATCCTCCCATGCTTTTTTTAATGATATGCTACCCAAAGTGTCCACTGATCTTTTTCTATTATCGGAGAATCGTCTCCTACATATTTAGGAAATTGTGCTACAAATGTTTTTAATTCTTGGTCTGATAATTCAAATAGAATACTACGACCTTTTCTTGATAAATAATCATGCTGTAAGGATTCTATCGTTGCATATGTTTGTCTAATTTCATTAATTTTTAAAGTTTCAACACTATTAAATCCAACTTCATATAATGCATTTGTAACACCTGCTTCTGAATGTCTTCTCTTTGAATCAAAATCCCGAAGTCTTGGGAAATGCTTATATAAATATCCGCGCAGATTGGTTGAAGAAGCGGGTATCGCTAAATCTTCAATAGTTCGATCTTGAATGACAAATACGCTGTTATCTTTTAGAATACGCTTTGTTTCTAAAAAAGCTTTTTGTAAATCTTGAATATGATGAATGAGTGCTCTTGAAAGGATAAAATTCTGTGACTGGTTGGCTAAATGATTATTGAATATATCTCCAACTTCAAATTGTATATGGTTATTGTAATCTTGTTCATTAGCTGATGCGATCATTACTTCAGATTGGTCTATACCTAAGACATGCTTGAATCCAATTTCACTTAATTGATTTGTGTAAATGCCGCCGCCACACCCGATGTCTAGTGCATTATCCTTATCAATATTAGATTGTTTGATGATGCTTCTTATCAAAGTTACCCAATTATAATCAACCTTTCGTCCACTATACATATACTTATTATGCTCATCATGAAATATATTATTCAAAATATCATCCCCTTTCCTTACACCATACACCTAAATGGATAGATGTAATAATACACATAACTTATGAATAGCTATAACAAGGTGTTAATTTCAATATGATAAAATAAAATTACTATGATTACGGAGTGGTGAGAATGGAGACTTGGGATTTATACGATGAAAATAGGCAGTTATTAAATGAAACGATGACAAGAGGAAATGTAGTACCTGCTAATCGATATCATCTTGTGATTCATGTCTGTATTATTAATAAACAGGGACAATTACTAATACAAAAAAGAAGAGATGACAAACAAGGATGGCCAGGTAAGTGGGACTTCTCAGCAGGAGGTAGTGCTGTTCAAGGCGATACAAATAGAGATGCAGCGGAACGAGAAACATATGAAGAACTAGGTATTCAATTAGACTTGTCTAATCAAAGACCACATTTCACAATCAATTACTATGATGCATTTGATGATTTCTTTGTTATTCACGAGGAAGTAAATATAGAAAAACTAAGCTTTCCAACAGAAGAAGTACAAGAAGTAAAATGGGTTACAAAAGATGAATTATTAGACATGATTAAAGAAGGTTTATTTATTCCGTATAGGAATAGTCTTATAGAATTTATATTTGAAATGAATATCGGTTTAGGAACAATACGTGAGTAAAGAAACAGTAAATCTGTTTCTTTTTTTTGCGTAAATTTTATTATTTAAATAAAGTTTTCGAAATAGTGTGATTATTACTTTTCCATTTATTAATCTAGTATGCACTCGTACAAAATATGTCTCACTAATAATTTGTATAATAAAACAATTCTTTATAGCTATATAAAACGGTGTATATTACGAAACAAATAAATACTATTAAATGGATAAATATATTCTAACATTGCCTTAAATGTAATTTTATAACATTAATAAAATCTTATATAAATATAAATCGATTGTATATTATTAGATTTTAGTAACAGAAAAATAGCGCAAAATTAAAATTATGTAGTATTATAAAAGTGTATTTAATTAATTTGGGAGGAGTAAGACATGAGAGAAAAGAGAAGATACTCAATACGCAAATTTACAGTTGGAGCAGGATCAGTTTTAATAGGTTTAACGCTGTATTCGGGAATAAATACAGTAGAAGCAAGTGAAAATAATTATGAAACATCAATTAAGGTTACAAATAATTCATCAGAAGATGATGGAACTTCAGAGAAAAAAGAAGTCATAAAAGATAATGACTTAAATACTGAACAAGTACAAGCACCAATAAAATCAACTGGTCAAGATACAAAAGTTAATGAAACAACTGATAATACGGGAAATAACTCAAATGAATCTTTAGGTGAAGAATCAACTCTAGAACAAGAGCATAAAGAAGATACTAGTGTTTCAGAAGGTGCTTCTATTGTTGAAAATAATGAAAAAGTAACAAATGAACAAGAGGAAGCTACATATGATGACCAATCGTCTCAAGAGCATCCAGTTAAAGATAGTGACTTAATAGAACAAAATACAGAAAAAGCAACAGAAGTACAAACAGAACAACAGAGTGAACAAGAAGTTTCTTCAACAGATGAACCAAATGTAGTAGATATTAATCAATCTTCAGATACTAGTGAGAAAGTTGAAGATGCTATAGATACAGATGGAAACAGCTCATCAGAAGTTGCTAAAGAATCTGAAGATACACAAGGTAGTGTAGAAGACAGTCTAGAAAAAACAGAACTTGATAATACAGAAGGATCAAATAATGAAGTAGATACAACAAATAACGCTTCAGAAACAAATATTAAAGTGGATGAAAAAATTAGTGAAGATGTACCATATTCGGAAGATATAACGGATAACGTACAACCAGAATCTTTAAATTCGAAAGAAGAGAACATTAGCATCAATGCTTTAATTGACGTAGAAGTTCTTAGTAATAAGAAGCTTGACGCTACACATAGCGATGGTAAATTGCAATTAAAAATGGAAGGTAGATCGTTAGTAAATCTGGGAATTGGAAGTACTTACCCTACTTTCCAGTTGCCTCCTCAGTTTAAAGATTTAATGTCAAATCCTAATTTTAGAAACGCAGTACGAATTGATTATGAAGCACGTGATGTTTTGAATTTAAAGTTGTTGGATAATAAATCAATTACGGGGAATGATTTAAATATTGATCCTAATACTGGTGTGATATACGGCAAGATATCAAGTTTAGTTTCTCTTAGTATTGGTACTAATATGGCGTATATTTTAACGTTAGATTTAAATGAATTAACAGATGATGGTATTTTACCAGGTTCTGACCAACCAGGTAGTCACGAGTATAACTTTAAATCTGATGTTGGAACAGGAATAATAAATCTTGATTTATTAACAAAAAATGGTAATGAAGATTCTATAATTATTGAAGTTGACCCAGAAGCAGAAGACGAGAATGACGATGACAGCACTGGTGATGAACCAGACCCAGAAGAAGAACCAAATGATGACTCAGAAGAAACGGATCCTGAGGATGACAATTCAGATGTTGGTGACGAAGACCAAGATTCAGATGACAACACAGGAGAAGAACCAGGTGAGGATAACGATGAAGATTCCGACACTGGATCCGAAGACGAAGGTAATACAGAAGACCCTGATTCAGATGTAGGCGAGGATGAAGACCCAGAAGAAGAACCAAATGATGACTCAGAAGAACCAGATACAGAAGATGAAAACTCAGAAGAACCTGGTGAAGATACAGATGACAATTCAGACACTGGATCCGAAGATGAAGATAATACAGAAGACACTGACTCAGATGTAGGAGAGGAAGAAGACTCAGAAGAAGATACTGACGGAGACGACAGTACTGGTGGAAATGAAGATTCTGAGGACAATTCTGATGCTGGATCAGAAGACGAAGATAATACAGAAGACTCTGATTCAGATGTAAGCGAGGAAGAAGACTCAGAAGAAAATCCAGATGCTGAAGAAAATGATGATTCAGAATCAGGAGAAGAAACTGAACCAGACGAAGACAATGATGAAGACTCAGAAGAGGAACCAAATAGTGAAGAAGACAACAACAACAACAACACAGAAGAACCAGAAGAAGATTCGGATGAGAACGAAGATACTGATTCAGATGTAGGTGAGGATGAAGACTCAGAAGAAAATCCAAATACTGACGAAGATACTGACGGAGACGACAGTACTGGTGAAAATGAAGATTCTGAGGACAATTCTGATGCTGGATTAGAAGACGAAGATAATACAGAAGACTCTGATTCAGATGTAAGCGAGGAAGAAGACTCAGAAGAAGATCCAGATGCTGAAGAAAATGATGATTCAGATGTAGGTGAGGAAGAAGACTCAGAAGAAGATCCAAATACTGAAGAAGATACTGACGGAGACGACAGAACTGGTGAAAATGAAGATTCTGAGGACAATTCCGATGCTGGATCCGAAGACGAAGATAATACAGAAGACTCTGATTCAGATGTAGGAGAGGATGAAGGCTCAGAAGAAAATCCAAATACTGAAGAAGATTCTGACGGAGACGACAACCCAGAAGAACCAGACGAAGATTCGGATGAGAACGATGATACTGATTCAGATGTAGACGAGGAAGAAGACTCAGAAGAAAATCCAAATACTGACGAAGATGCTGACGGAGACGACAACTCAGAAGATACAGAAGAAGATTCGGATGTAGACGAAGGAGAAACAGATCCTGCTGAAGAAAATAATGATACAGTTGAAGAATCAGGAGGAGAATCAGAAGATGGTTCTAATACTGGTTCTGATAAAGACAACAATAAGGGTGAAGACACTGAAGATGAAAAAGGTACTGATTCGGAAAGTGATAATAACCCAGATGCTGTTGGAGATTCAGTTCCAAGTGAAGATACAAATGCAAACGGAAATAATTATTCGGATGTAGAGGAAGATCTAGAAGGAAATAATGCTACTGATGAAAGCACAAATTCAGAAACGGTTGATAGTGATTCTGTAATAGATGCTGATAACAAAACAGCAGAAGTGAATGACTTAAATAAGGACTTTGGTTTAGGTAACGTTAGCAATGAATATAATCAAGACCTGATAAATATTAGTTCAAGTAATCATGACACTACTACAAATTTTGTAGCGAACGCTGATACAGAAACAGAAATATCGGATGATGAAAATAACGATGGTAAGTTACCTGATACTGGAGAAAATAACAATAATAATGGTACTTTATTCGCAACATTATTCGCAGGATTAGGATCTATTATGTTATTTAATAGAAGAAAAAATCGTAAAAAAGAATAACAAGTGCTTAAATTTGATTGTGGCTGGGGTAACATAGTTTATCCTAGCCACAATTTTTATTAAAAACTGGCCAATCTCAAAGTGAAGATAATATTGCAAAAGTCATTTATTAAAATCCCTATACTATCTCTAATCATCATATTGCTATCACCTTTTGAATGTTATAAAATATTGTAAAAATGACAATTTTTGTATAAAGGAATGGTTAGGGATATGGTGATTTCAGCTGATGGTATTATTGCTAAGATGAAAAATCAAAAGATTAACTATGATAAGGTTATGCGTAAAATGATTTCTGAATGGGAACGTTCTGAAACAAGACCTTCTATTTTAATTCATAGTTGTTGTGCGCCTTGTAGTACTTATACGTTAGAGTTATTAACACAATATGCGGATGTTGCGATTTATTTTGCGAATCCAAATATTCATCCGAAAAGTGAATATGAACGTAGGGCGAAAGTTCAAGAAACGTTTGTTGAACAGTTTAATGAGCGTACAAATTCTAATGTTAAATATATTGAAGCAGCCTATGAACCACATAAATTTATGAAAATGGTTAAAAGTAAAGATTTAGCTGATGAAAATGAAGGTGGGCTAAGATGTACGGCTTGTTTCGAAATGCGTTTAGAACTCGTGGCAGAAGCGGCTGCTGATCTTGGATATGATTATTTTGCGAGTGCGTTAACGTTGTCACCTAAGAAAAATGCACAATTGATTAACGAACTTGGTATGGATGTTCAAGATTTATATCATGTTTATTATTTACCGAGTGACTTTAAGAAGAACAAGGGGTATGAAAGATCGATTAAAATGTGTAATGAGTATGATATTTTTAGACAATGCTATTGTGGTTGTGTGTTTGCAGCTATGAAGCAAGGTATAGATTTTAAAGAAGTGAATAAACAGGCTAAAGCTTATTTAGAATCTTGTAATAAAAGTTGTATGTAATTTTATTTGCAATCCTAGGATAAAACAGATATGTTGAAAGAGTATAGAAATTAAATAATTTTAAACCACTGGAAGTGCCTTTATAAAGGCTGAGATTAAAGTATTACCTTTAAAATTCCTTGAACCTGATCCAGCTTATACTGGCGTAGGAAAGTGGCGTATTGATTTTAAGGTACTCATGACGCTATTTTCTTAATGAAAATAGCGTTTTTTTAATTATAAGGAGGATTTATAAATGAAATTTACAGATAGAGTATTCAATAGAGTTGAACCGATTTGGCAATCTTATATGGAACATCCTTTTATTATAGGATTAGGTGATGGTACGTTAGATCAAGAAAAATTTAAACATTGGTTGAAGCAAGATTATATATATTTAATAGAATATGCGAGACTATTCTCAATTGGTGCAGCTAAATCAACTGATTTAAAAATGATGGCGACTTATGCTGATTTAGCGAATGGTACATTAAATACTGAAATGTCATTACATAGAGGTTATGCTAAGCAATTTGGTATATCAGAAGTGGAATTAGAAGAAACAGAACCAGCTCAAACGACTGTTGGCTATACGAGTTATATGTTGAATATGGCACAACAAGGTGGTATAGAGAATGTTATTGCGGCTATTTTGACATGTACTTGGAGTTATAATTATATAGGGTTAAAATTAGCAAAAATTAAAGGAGCATCGGACCATCCTTTATACGGAGAATGGATCAATATGTATGCTTCGGATGAATTTAGTCAATACAAAGAAGATTGTATTCAGTTGATGGATCAAGTTACAGAAGGTAAGACTGAAGTGGAATTACAACGCTTAGAAGACATTATTGTTAAAACGAGTTACTATGAATATATGTTCTGGGATATGGCTGAACATTTAGAAACATGGCCAGTACCGGTTAAATAAATTAAAAAGACAGAAGCATGCACAACGCTTCTGTCTTTTTTAATACTATAATTTGCCTTCATAGGCTTTTATTAAAGTTTCTACATCGAATTTTTTCATCTTAAGGAATGCTTTTGTAACGTTACTGATTTGTTCTGGTGTGCCTTCTTCAGCCATTTGATCCATGATTTTAGGGACAATTTGCCATGAGACACCGAATTGATCTTTGACCCATCCGCATTGTTCTGCTTCTGGTACAGCAGATAATTTATCCCAATAATAATCAATTTCTTGTTGGTCTTCTAAAAATAGCATTAATGAAATACCTTCATTTAAGTTGAATTCATGCTTATGGGCACTATCAAGTGCGACAAAATATTGGTCTTCTAATTTGAATTCTGCATGAGCGAGTGTATCTGGCTTGTCTGGCTCCATGCCTTCTGGGTAATAAAATTTACTAATATCACCACTGTTTTTAAATACACTTGTGTAGTAGTTAATTGCTTCTTCAGCTCTACCAACATTATCATTAATGAACATAAATGATGGTCTAATACGATCATCAAATGGTTGGTCTGTGATGAGGAGTTGCCATGAAACACCAAACTGATCTTCCAACCAGCCGTATTTTTCACTAAAGTCATAAGCACCAAGTTCCATCATAATTTTCCCGTTATGTGCAAGTGCAGTCCAAACTTTGTCGAGTAATGCTGCTTCAGATTGTTTGAAAAGTACTGTAAATGATATGGAAGGATTTTTTGTGAAATAAGGACCAGCATTGATTGCCATAAATTTATAACCAAAAACATTAAAAGTGAGCTGTTTTGCATCTCCGGATGGTGTATCTGTAAATGTTACATCTGAAATGATTTCTGATTCTGGAAAAGTTTGCATATAATAATCGACGGCTTCTTGCGCTTCGTTATCGAACCATAAATGCGGAACAATTCTTTGATTATTCATTTCTTCATCTCCTCAATCCTTTTTACTTATTATACCCATCGTTATAAATATAAACATTTAGTTTATTGAGAGTTTATTGATTTGTGTACCATCATGGTTAAAATTACTTTCATCTAGCCATTCTTCATAATGTTTTTTGATAGATGGCCATTCTTTATCAATGATAGAGAACCAATCTGTATCGCGACTTCTTCCTTTATATACGAGTGCTTGTCGAAATGTCCCTTCATATTTGAAACCAAGTCTTTCGGCAGCGTGTTTCGAAGGTGCGTTCAAACTATCACATTTCCATTCATAACGTCTATATTTTAAAGTTTCAAAAACGTATCGAGCAAGTAAATATTGTACTTCAGTAGCAATGCGCGTTCTTTTAAGTAGTGAAGAATAATGAATGTGGCCAACTTCTATCGTTGAAGCTTTAGGATTAATTCTTAAAAGTGACATTATACCTAATGCTTGATGTGTTTCTTTGTCGACAATCGCAAAGAAATAAGGATCTTTAGAAATGATTCTTTCTTCGATTAATTGCGTAAATGAAGCTTTATCGTGAATCGGTTCATGAGGTAAATACGTCCAGTTTGCATCATTTTCTGATGAACATAATAAAGGGAATAACTGATCGATATGACTTTCGTTTAAATGTTCAAGTTTACTGTACTTACCTTCAAGTAATTCAACATTAGGCATATTCGGTTCTTTAAATGATTCGACTTCATCACCAATTGGTTGATTAAAAGTATTATATCTCATAAAAAATCCTCCTTTATTTTTATCATAGCATAAAATAAAGGAGGTGAAATTTACGAGCGCGAGTACCTATGCATAAATTTAGTAACGTTTAAATAAACTAAATGAACAATAATTAAACTTGCGACAGTATCAGAAAAGAAGTGTGCACTTAAATAAATTCTTGAACACATCATAGATAAAATTAATATAGCAGTAATCCATTTAACCGTTACATGATTGTATAACGCTAGTATGAGAAAAATGGCTACAAATAATGTTAGTGTATGCATGCTTGGAAAGCTGTATCCATCAATTAAATCAGAAGGTCTTGGTCGTTGAATAATATACTTTAACGCTGTTCCGATAAATAGTGATGAGAAAGAGAATATTAAATACTGTAGCAAATTTCTTCTATTATAAAAGTATAATCCAATTAATAATACGCATATTAATATACCACTATGTAAAGGTGAAAATAAAAATGAAATAATGGATAGATAATTATGTAATCTAAATGCTAATGCTTGGGTCTGTATAAATTGATAGACATACTGATCAATAGGATTGATATAATTTGTAAAAATCAATGACACGATTAAAATTAATAAAATAGCATAACAAATAATGAGCTTGGAATCTTTCTTCATTGTGCGTAAAGCTCCTTTGAACGTGAATATTTAGACTTTTTTTCTATTGTAAATATAAAAATAATTTTAAACAATAGGACTTTAGGACTACCTAAATATCATTTAGTAATTTACTTAAAAGTGCTATCATGGTAATTATAAATAAAAACTAGGAGTGTGACTATGAAGCTAACAAGAAAAGGTAAAGTAACAATAATTATTGCAGCCATCGTCTTAATTGCTGGTATATTTGTAACAGTAAAGACGATTAATATAAATAACAAAGTTTATCAACCCATCAATAAACAAGATACAAAACATGTGAAAGAAAAAATTAAAAACAATAAGCCAATTTCTATCGCGATTTTTGGTGTAGATTCTAACAAAGAAAGAGAATCAGAAAATATAGGTGAAAGAACGGATTCAATTATGTTAGCTTCAATTAATCCTAAAACTAAAACAACTAAACTCGTTAGTGTTCCACGTGATATGGCAGTAAATATTCCTGGCTATAGTAATCACGATAAAGTTGCACATGCATATGCATACGGTGGATCAAAAACAGCCGTACAAACATTAAAAAATGAATTCAATATACCGATAGATGGGTATATAACAGTAGATATGGATGGCTTTAAAAAGACAATCGATGCCTTAGACGGTGTAAATGTTAAAAGTAATAAATCATTTACTTTTAACGGTACAAAATTTAAAACTGGAGAGAAAGTGAAATTAAATGGTCAAGAAGCATTAGACTTTGTACGCAGTCGTAAAGAAGCGGGTGCTGGAGATGATGAAGGAAGACAAGAAAGACAACGTATTGTAATAGAAGCAACAAGTAAAAAGCTTAAAAATAATTTGAATGTCAATAATTTCAATGAGTTGATGAATGTCGCTCAAGATAACATTACAACAAGCTTTAATTTAAATGACACAAGAAAACTAATCACTGACTATAAAAGTGCAACAGAACATTTTGAGAAGATATCTATCGATGGTGTGAATCAAGTAGAGAGTGATGGTATTTGGTATTTCGAAGCAGATAAAGATGCAAAAGAGCAAATTGTGAAATCATATAAAAATAATTTAAAAAGCTAACATATGGATGTATCAATTTACTTAATATGAAATGGGGTTATTTAAGTGACTTCAATTAATGAAATGAAGATTGAACAAAATATGAATCACCTTATTAAAAATTACGGTATTCAACTATTAAATTATATGAGTGATTGTGAAAGAGAAGAAAAAGCAATACTTTCAGCGTTTGAGAAAGTGGATAGTCATATTATTAAAGCATCTCTAGAATTGTTGAAGCAAAATAATCTTATCAATGTTAGAACTGAAGAGATTATGCCCCCAAACATCTATTATCATCTTACGAAAGATGGCGAGTTGATTTTGCAGATGATTTATAAGTTTGAGTCATTAACCTTTGAGTAGGTTACACAATAATAAATAGCTGTTGTTTTGAACTTTGAATAATTTTTAATACAATAACACATAGGAGGGATCGTCATGAATAAAGATTGGCAATCGCAATTACCTATAGATGATATTAAAGAGCTCATACCAGTAAGTGGTGGAGATGTGAATGAAGCATATAGAATTGAAAGACAGAGTGGAACGGATTTTCTACTTGTTCAACATAATAGAAGCGAAGATTTTTACGCTGCCGAAATTGCTGGTTTAGAAGCATTTGAAGAAGCGGGTGTTACAGCGCCTGTTGTTAAAGGTTACGGTCAAATTAATGGAGATGCGTATTTAATACTAAGTTATCTTGAAGAAGGTCGTCGAGGTAGTCAAAGTGAACTCGGCAAACTGGTAGCGAAATTGCATAGTCATTATCAACAAGATGGTAAATTTGGATTTCATTTACCTTATCATGGTAGTGATATTACGTTCGAAAATGGTTGGAAAGATACATGGATTAATATATTTGTCGAGCAACGTTTAGACCAATTAAGAGACGAAATTGTAAGAAGAGGACTTTGGTCTAAGGACGAACTTCAACAATTTGAACAAGTACGTACAGTCATTATTGAAGCCTTAACAGAACATAAAAGTAAACCGTCATTACTACATGGAGACTTGTGGGCAGGTAATTATATGTTCTTAGCAAACGGGGAACCAGCATTATTCGACCCTTCTCCATTATATGGAGATCGTGAATTTGATTTAGGAGCAACAAGAGTCTTTGGTGGTTTCACGGAAGCCTTCTATAAAGCTTATGATGAAGCATTACCATTAAGTAAAGGTGCAAATGAAAGAATTAAATTTTATGAACTTTACTTATTGATGGTGCACTTAGTGAAGTTTGGTTCAATGTATGCAGGTAGTGTTCAGAGAACAATGGATGACATATTAAATGATAAGTAAAAGGATTGGGATAAAAATTTATCCCAATCCTTTATTTATTGTGTTGATATTGTATAGTTGCTGTTAAATGAACATTATCTTCACCTATATTACGATAAGTATGTGTTACGTCAGATTCAAAACGTATAGCATCATCTTTACGAACTATGTGTTTAACGCCATTGATATCGACTTCAAGTGTACCGCTATGAACGATAATGTACTCTTCAGATCCATTGTGATGGCCTTCTGATATCATTTCAGCTCCACTTTGTAAAATCATATTAAACATTTCAAAATTTTTATCAATATTAAATGGGAAATATGGGTATATCGTGACGGATTGATTATCGTTATATATAGGTGTAATGTCTGATTTAGACACACAATTAATGTTATCTTCTTTGTTAGAAATTAAATCGGATATAGGTAAATGTAAGCCATTTGCTATTTTCCATAAAGTTGTAATGGTAGGATTAGATTGTCCATTCTCAATTTGATTAAGCATTGTTTTGCTAACGCCTGTCAATTTAGATACTGTGCTTAGGCTTAATTGTTGCGAAGTTCGGTACTGTGACAAATTATGCGCAACAATTGTATGGATATCTTTCATAAATATAAACACTCCTATTTACTTTATAACGAACGCATTGTACAATATAATGTGTTCTTTATAACGAACGTTAAGAACAGTATAACAGAAATTCACTTTAGGGAGATAATAAAAAGATGGATCATATAAATAGAAGTAAAAAACGAACTTTAATATTATTTATTGGTATCTTACTAATTGGAGCAAGTTTAAGAGCACCTATAACTTCAGTAGGGATTGCATTACCTTCAATTAAAGAAACTTTAAATTTATCCAATACATCTGTCAGTTTAATCACAATTATTCCATTGCTTTCATTTGCAGTAATTTCACTATTCGCTGCTAAAATTAGTCATAAATTTGGATTAGAACGTACAGTTTTTGGGGCACTTAATTTAATATTTATAGGTATTGCTTTAAGGGCGATTACGGGCGTCTCTTGGTTATATATCGGTACGGTATTAATAGGTGTAGGGATTGCGTTTGGAAATGTGTTAACACCTGGTATCATTAAAATGAACTTCCCGTTACGTATAGGTATCATGACAGGTTATTACACAGTTGTGATGAATATATTCGGAAGTGCTTCATCATATGTGACAGCACCACTTGTTAAACATTTTAACTACAACATTGCAATCAGTTTAATAGGTATTGTAACGTTTATAGGTATTATTATATGGTCATTCCAGTTAAACAAACATGAAACGGTTAATAGTGCTCAAACTACGACAAATATAAATGTTTGGAAATCACCATTGTCATGGCAAATTACGCTATTAATGGGCGGTCAATCAATGATATTTTATTCATTGATAAATTGGTTACCTGAATTTTTATTAAGTCATGGTACACCGATTAATGAAGCGGGGATTTATTTATCGATTCTTCAATTAGCCATTATTCCATTAACTTTTGTCACACCTATATTTGCTGAAAAAATGAAGAACCAAGTTCTGATTACTTTTGTGACAGGGTTACTCTTTGTATTAGGTATACTAACGTTAATGTTACAACCTAACTGGGCATTTTTAGGTATTATATTGATTGGTATTGCCAGTGGTTTAGCATTTGGTCTTGTTAATACATTCTTTGGACTAAGAACAGAAAATGGTTTAACGGCAGCCAAATTATCAGGTATGTCACAGTCAGTAGGGTATTTATTTGCTGCGATTGGTCCATTACTATTCGGTATACTGCACGATGCTACAAATAGTTGGAATACGTCATTTGGTATACTGCTTGTTACGTCAATTATCATTATGATTATAGGATCACGTGCTGGTAGAAATATTACAATAGAACAAACTTTGGGAGCGAGACATTAAATTAATGTCTCGTTTTCTTTATTTCTATTCATTAATTATAAATAAATTACAATATTATGAACAAAATACATATAATTTTATAAAAAAAGGAAAACGCTTTCTAGTAGTGCTTTATTTTCTGATTATTTATAGTATAATTGTCCCATGAAGTTTGAATAAAATTAAATAGATAAATCTTAACTGAAAAGTTTGTAATGAGGAGTGACACGAAAGAATGGAAGACAATCATTTAAAAAGGGGTCTGAGTTCACGTCAAGTACAGATGATTGCACTTGGTGGAACAATAGGTGTTGGTTTGTTTATGGGTGCTTCAAGCACTATTAAATGGTCGGGACCATCTGCAATATTCGCTTATTTAGTAGCAGGCCTTTTCTTGTATTTAGTAATGAGAGCAATGGGAGAATTAGTTTATTTGTATCCAACTACAGGATCATTCGCCAACTATGCGAGTGATTATTTACATCCAGTAGCTGGTTATGTAACAGCTTGGAGTAACATATTCCAGTGGATAGTAGTAGGTATGAGTGAAGTAATCGCTGTTGGTCAATATATGCAATACTGGTGGCCAGATTTACCAACATGGATACCAGGGGTAATAGTAGTAGTAACTTTAGCTGCAGCAAATTTAACGTCAGTTAAAGCTTTCGGTGAATTTGAATTCTGGTTTGCAATGATTAAAGTAGTAACAATTATTTTAATGATTATAGCTGGTTTCGGTCTAATCTTCTTTGGACTTGGAAATGGCGGGAATGCTATAGGTTTAGGAAACTTAACAGAACATGGTGGATTCTTCCCTAAAGGTATCGTAGGTTTCTTCTTTGCATTATCAATGGTTGTAGGTTCTTATCAAGGGGTTGAATTAATAGGGATTACAGCTGGTGAAACGAAAGATCCACAGAAAAATATTAAAAAAGCCGTTAATGGTGTAATTTGGCGTATTTTAATCTTTTACATAGGTGCAATATTCGTTATTGTAACAGTTTATCCATGGGATCAATTAGGTAACGTAGGTAGTCCATTTGTTGCAACATTCGCAAAAGTAGGTATTACAATTGCGGCAGGATTAATTAACTTTGTTGTTATAACAGCAGCAATGTCAGGTTGTAACTCAGGTATATTCAGTTCAAGCCGTATGGTTTATACATTAGCTCAAAAAGGACAAATGCCTCGTATTTTCACAAAAGTTATGAAAACAGGGGTACCATTCTTTGCAGTATTAGCAATTTCAATTGGTATTTTTGTAGGTGTTATTTTAAATATTGTATTACCATTAGTGATTGATGGTTCTGAAAATATCTTTGTGTATGTATACAGTGCATCAATACTACCAGGTATGGTTCCTTGGTTTATGATTTTATTTAGTCATATTCAATTTAGAAGAAATCATTCAGATGAAATTAAAGATCATCCATTCAAGATGCCGTTTGCACCATACTCTAACTATTTAACATTAGGATTCTTTATCTTAGTATTAATCGGTATGTTGTTCAATTCAGAAACACGCGTTTCTGTTATTATCGGTATTGTATTCTTATCCGTAATGGCAATCATATACTTCTTAAGAGGTTATCATAAAGAAGATAAAGGTGAATATTAAGCCTTTAATATAAAGCGTCTAGGACAGAAATGTTCTCTGCATTATTGAATATAGCTGTTATACAAGATTTGATGTATCTTATAATTTGAAGAAGATTTAAATAACTACTATATAATATAGAACACTGAAAAATAATGTTTTACGACCTTAGTTGTAAACAGAAAATTATTTTGGTTTGAGAGATAGTGATAGATTTATTAGAATGTAAAAAAGAAATATAGAATGCGTAAACTTATGTCTGAAATCTCTCTGATTGATTTGGTCGAGTTAATAAAATTGACTTTAAAAGAGAATGAAAACTATTATAAAATAAACCGATTTATGGAAACGTGAATCAGACTTTGTAAATAGTTAAAAGGCTGGTGGAAGATTATTTTATATGATCAACATGTACATTCTTATCTTTCATATGATTGTGAGGAATTACCAGAAAATTATTTGAAATATAGTAAAAAAGTAATTTATACAGATCACTTTGATTTAAATAATCCAATGACGAATTTTAATGATGATATTCCTAATTATAATAAATTATTAGAAATCAAAGATAGTTTAGAAATTAGTGAAGAAGTAGATATTTTATTGGGGATTGAAGTTGGTTATTCTTTAGGAGACAAAAACAAGATTCGAGAATACCTTTATAATAAGGAATACGATTCTATTATATTAAGTTGTCATCATAATAATTATTATGATTATATGGATGAAAATATAAAAAAAAGTAGTAATGATATAATTTGTGATTACTTTAATCATTTATATCAAGCTGTTATAGATATGTCTGATTTTAATATTTTAGCTCATTTTGATTATGGCTTAAGAATACATGATATAACTTTAGAAAATATAAAAAAGTATGATGTTATTATTAATAAAATTCTTTTAGTGTGTATCGAAAATAACATTGCTTTAGAACTTAATACAAAAAGTATGTATAAATACAATAATTTAGATTTATATGATTATGTAGTAGATAGGTATTTAAGTTTAGGGGGTCATATGTTTACTCTAGGTTCAGATGCACATAGAGCTAAAGATATTTTTTATAATTTCGAATCTGCAAAAATGTTTATAAAGAATAAGGGAATTAATCAAGTTGTTGTTTTTGAAAAACGACTACCTATATATATATACATCTAGCAATCACCATTTATGAATTCTTTCGTATTGAGACTTAAATATTTTAGAAAGTAAAATATAGTGGAAATTCATTTGTAAATTTGAATTCCCACTATATTTCTCTTTTAAATCTTTTTGGTAGCTATTAGAGCTACCATTTTTTCTTATACTTGAAGTATTCCACACATTATTCTTCATAAATTTTTGGTTACAGTTTGATATACATTATCTACTTAAGTTAGATAAGCACCTCGTTAATGTAGTTTTTGAGATACTCAAGTACACTATACGAGAGTGTTCTATTTTTTGTATAAAGTGGAAATGTATATCGATTTTGTAAAGTGCTGATGTCTGAGGGAATCGTATGAGCCAGAGACTACAAGATCGAGCCATACCTTAGGCAAACATGCACGAACAAAAACGTAGATTATAAAAAAGTAACACTTCATTTTTACTGATTAAATCAGTAAATGAGGTGTTATTTAATTTGAGTTAGGAATTATGTCTCAAACGCTTTTTCATATTTTCAGAAACATGTAGATGGAGGACTGAACATTGCAAGTGGAGTGCGACTAGCAATGTTGGAGGACTGAACATTGCAAGTGAGGTGTGACTAGCAATGTTGGGAGGCTGAATATTGCAAGTGGGGCGTGACAAGCAATGTTGAGAGGCTGAATATTGCAAGTGAGGTGCGACTAGCAATGTTGGAGGACTGAATATTGCAAGTGAGGTGCGACAAGCAATGTTGGAGGACTGAATATTGCAAGTGAGGAGCGACTAGCAATATTCAGGGCATTGTATTTATCAAAATTGACAAAACAAGATAAATAGAGGCGTTGTATTTATCAAGACTGAGCAAACAAGATAAATAGGAGCGTTGTATTTATCAAGACTGAGCAAACAAGATAAATAGAAGCTTCGTATTTATCAAGACTGGCCAAACAAGATAAATAGGCGCCTCGTATTTATCAAGACTGTCCAAACAAGCAACATAGAACGCCCGTATATTGCTAGATTGACCAAACAAGCAACATAGAATGCCTGTATGTTGCAAGATTGACCAAACAAGATAGATAGGAACCTCGTATGTTGCTAGACTGACCAAACAAGCAACATAGAACGCTCGTATGTTGCAAGACTACCTAAACAAGCAACATAGAACGCTCGTATGTTGCAAGACTGCCCAAACAAGCAACATAGAACGCTCGTATGTTGCAAGACCGCCTAAACAAGCAACATAGAGCTCATCTCCCTCAAATTTCCCATATGAAAGAGACTGGAATGCAATATTCCAGTCTCACTTTTTATATAAACAAGTATGGTTATTGATCTTGATGTATTGCTTTAATAAAGTCTACAAATTTTTCTCGGAATTGTTCATTTTGTGCATGCATACATACTTCTACTTTACCTTCCTCATTAAATTCAGTGTATGTACATCCTGCTGCTTGTCCTTCTGTTATGACAGATACATCGGCACGCTCTGTTGTAAACATTTCTGGATATAATAAGTAGAAAATTGTACATAAGTCATGAATGATATGTTCATGTTCTTCGCCGGCATTAACATCGTTGTAAGAAGATAACATATCTATAATGATGTTTCCAAAGTCTCCTTGTGTTTGAATAATATTTAAATCATCTTTATTGATCATAGTTTCTCTCGTTACATCAAGTCCACACATTACGATTGGGACATCTTGATCGAAGACAATTTTTGCTGCATGTGGGTCTACAAAAATATTAAATTCTGCAACGGGCGTAGCGTTTCCTCCAACTGCCGCACCACCCATTAATACAATTTGTTTAATGTTCTTTTTAGTTTCAGGAAATAGTGAGAATAACAGCCCTATATTTGTTAGTGGTCCAATTGGTACGAGTGTAATAGGTTCTTCAGAATTCAAGATAGTATCTCTCATTACGATAACAGCATGTTCTTCTAAAATATCATTATGTAAATTGGTATTGATTTGAGCATTTCCTATACCATTTTGACCATGTACATGTTCTGCTGTTTCAAGTGTATTGATGAGTGGTTTGTCTACACCTTTAGCAACTGGCGTATTTGAATGAAAGTAACTTACAATATCTAATGCATTTTGAGTTGTGCGTTCAATGCCTACATTACCACCAATAGTTGTGATTAATTTTACATCTAATTCTTTACTATGTAGTGCTGCAGAAATCGCTATAATATCATCAATTCCAGGGTCTGTGTCAATAATTATCGGGATTGTCATGTTGTTCGCTCCTTTATTGATATGATATATATAGTATAACAAAGTACAATTATAATTACGGAATGTACGATTAATAGCATTTTTTGAAAATAAGACAGAAGGCAGAGTAACCTCTTAAAATAACTGACGTATTGTAAAAAAAGTATATAATGGTGTTAATGGTTAGTATCATGCGTTTGCAACTTCAAGTTGCTAGGGGTGCAAAGTATAGTATCGGGATATTTTAAAGTAGTCGTTATATAGTAAACATAAGGAGTTGGTTGATATGAATATTGGAGCTAGAATTAAAGAAGAGAGAGAAATTAATGGATGGTCTCAAGAAGAACTTGCTAACAAATTACATGTCACAAGACAAAGTGTTTCTAAATGGGAACTCGGTAAAGTATATCCAGGTATAGATATACTCGTGCAAATGAGCGATATCTTTGATGTATCTTTAGATGAGCTAATCAAAGGGGATAAAAATTTAAAAAACACGATTATTGAGACTTATCGAAATGAACCTAACCATAATCAAAATAATTATAATCGTCCGATGAATGGTTGGGAGTTCTTATCAAGATTTTGGTGGCTCGTATTTCCATTCGGAGGTATTATAATAGGTATCATTAATGCGCTCTTACAATAAATAGAATAGGTGATCAATATGGATAAACATTTATATATAGCACATGGCTATACTGCAAACAGTAAAAAGCATTGGTTTAAATGGTTAACAGAACAAGTTGACGATATAGATAGTAAAATATTGGACTTTCCTAATTCATCAAATCCTGTGTTAGAAGATTGGAATAAGACTTTATTAGATGAAGTAGATATAACGAGTGGTAATAATGTAATTGTTGCACATAGTTTAGGTGTTGTGACTGTATTAGATTATCTATCTAGATTTGAAGGAGAATGGAATGTTAAAGGACTTGTTCTTGTGGCAGGTTTTTATGAAAAGATTCCTAACTTGAATAAAATTGATACATACATGGATCAAACACAAGTAGATTTTGAAAAGATTATTAAACAAGTGCCAAACATTGTGAGTGTCATAGCATCTAATGACCGTTTAGTCCCGAGAAATTTAAGTGAACGATTAGCAGAAAAGCTTCAATCTGAAGAGGTTATTGTTGAACATGAAGGGCATTTCTGTGATTCAGACGGTTATACTGAGTTTCCAGAAGTTGCACAAATCGTAAATAATATGTTTAATAAATAAAATATATACAAAAAAACGCCCCTGGCTATTGCCGGGGGCGTTGAATTAATGTGTTGAATAAAATTTTAATACTGCTTATATATTATGCAGTTACCCATTGTGAAGGGCCTGCAGTGTTGTATAATTTAACAGCTGCTGCATCTTGTACTGATTCTGGAGCTTCTGTAGGAGATTTACCTACCCATTCAGATGGTGCTACTGAATCCCAAGTGCTTTGTAAGAATTGGTATTTACCTGCTGCACCTGAAGTTGGGTTAACAGCTTTTAAGTCTCCGCCAGATTCACGTTGAGCAATAAGTTTTAAGTGATCATTAACATTTACACTTGAACCTTCAGAAGCTGAAGATGAAGTTGTAGATGTTTGAGTTGTTTGTGTAGTAGTTTGTTGTGTTTCTTGTTTTGGTGCTTCTACTTGTTGAGGTGCTTCTTGAGTTGCTTGTTCATTAGCTGTGTTGTTTGCTGCTGGAGCTGGAGTTTGTTCAGCTACGTTTTGTTCAGCTACTGGTTGTTGTTGCTCAGCTACAGGAGCTTGAGTGCTTTCAGAGTCAGCTACATTAGTTGCATGGTATTCCCAAGTAAAGTTATGACCATCTGATTGGAAGTTATACTCGAAACCATCTAATGTGAAGTTAATGTTATATGCGCCTTCTTGAATCGCATGTTCATTAAGTTCTGGTGCATTAGATTGAGCTAATTGAGCTAATTGCTCTTTATTTACGTCCTGTTCAGCTGCGTCTGCTACTTGTGTAGATGCAACACCTGTTGCTCCGATTGCTACTGCTAATGATGAAGTTAAAAATGCTTTTTTCATAATTTTAAAACCCTCCGAATAAATTTTTTATTTATAGTATCTTTTTTAAGATGATAATTTCTTTGTTAGTTAAAAATTCTTCCCTTAAATTTGGGACAAGACAACAATAACATATATAGAGGCTTTGTA
Source organism: Mammaliicoccus sp. Q-M61 (assembly GCF_022386055.1). Lineage (NCBI taxonomy): Bacteria > Bacillati > Bacillota > Bacilli > Caryophanales > Staphylococcaceae > Mammaliicoccus > Mammaliicoccus sp. Q-M61. Next base: position 34,439 of record NZ_JAJNJL010000005.1, on the reverse strand, counting down.
AATTACAGTCAAATAACAAAAGATTACAATGTAGAAGAAATAATGTAATAATGAATTACGTTCGTTATATTTTGTAATATTACACCTAAGTTTACCGATTGTATACAATTGGATGATAAAATAGTCGGATTTTATATAATGAAATAGAATCCTTTCATGACGGTTTTGAAAGTAGATATATAAAATTTTAAAGTCGATTTCATTACTAAGAAATAAGATCATAGAATAAAAATGTAAAATTTTAGATGTGTAAAATGAATCAATCATATTTTGATTATGAAAAGTTCATAGCAAGAATTTAATGTTTCTTATAATGCTTCTATAGTTAGTGCGCGTAAGTTTCAGCGTAATTATGACGATAATAGACTGAATTATCAGTAATATTACTAGTGATATACCTACAATCCTCTTGTGTAATATTTTTGATATCATTGTAATATTGTTGTAACATTAAGGTGTACAATTATACTAAAAGGGAGTGATGATAATGAATAAAATAACTAAATTAACAATTGCAACAGGAATTTCTTTAGGAACAATTTTTGGCATTGTAGATTTTCCTGGTCAAGACAGTCATGAAGTTGAAGCAGCAACAACACCTTACTACACTTATAAAGGATACACCGGTCATGACGGTAGTTTTATTTTAGATTCAGCTTTCATCAATGCTTTAGTGTATAAGAACGTTACAATGAATAATTATAGAATTGTTCAACCACAATCTTATGAAGGAAATATTTATACGCATAGAACTTCATATGATCAAACATTCTATTTCGGTGGAAAATATGAAGAAGAATATGCTGCAAGTGCTAAATTCCCAGTGAAAAAGCATCACATTTCAAAAGCACAAATTCTTAAAGCTTACGGAAATGATTATACTATAGAAGAAACTAGTAACGGAGATGAATATAGATTCCTAGTAGGTGGCAATCTTATCATATTTACAATAGATGATAATTACGTCACAACCGTTAATATTGGTGAGAATTTAAAATAGCATAAAGACATTGAATTATTATTTTTACAACTATATAATGAAACTAACTTAAATGAACGGAGGTGTTTTAGATGTTTCTTTTAGCTCATAGTTGCAGATTTTTCGTAATCGTACGCAACAAATTTGCGGATGTTCTTCCAAAATTGGCGGAGTATGTCTTTTTTGAAGAAAAATATAGCTATAAGGAATGTCTAACACCAGCTTCCTTATAGACCGATTTTGGAGGAAGCAAAATGAATATTATTAATATGTCTAAACTATCGAAGTCTTACACAGGTGATCTCATCTTTGAAGATATTAAATATGACTTGAATGAAGGAGATTGCGTAGGACTCGTTGGAAGAAATGGTGAAGGTAAGAGTACATTATTGAAATTGATGGCTGGTATTGAAGTGCCGACAGAGGGGCAAATAAGCTGGCAAAAGAACATTTCAATTGGATATTTAAACCAGTTACCACAGTATGAAGCAGATAAAGAAATTTATGAATGTTTATCAGAAGTATTTAAAGAAATCAATTACGTCTCTCAAAAAATGAAATTTTTAGAAGATGAAATGGCAAATAATGCAGATGATTTAGAACGTTTATTAAAACAATATGGCGCATTGCAAGAAACATTTGAAGAAATAGGTGGGTATGAAAGAGATGCACTTATAAGAAGAGTCAGTCATGGTTTGAAAATCAATCAATTATTAAATCAAACATGGGGGAAACTCTCTGGAGGAGAACGTACTAAAGTAGGACTTGCACAAATATTATTGCAACAGCCTAAACTACTATTATTAGATGAGCCAACGAACCATCTAGACATTTCATCAATTGATTGGCTAGCAGATTTTATTAAACAATATAATGGTGCAGTTATGATCGTATCGCATGATCGATACTTCTTAGATGAAACAGTCAATCAAATATTAGAAATCGATCAAGGGCATCTGCACATTTATCACGGTAATTATAGTTATTTTGTTAAAGAAAAAGAAGCACGCATTATACGTGAATTTGAAGCATATCAAACACAACAGAAGAAAATTAAAAAAATGGAAGACTCCATTAAACAGTTAAGATTGTGGGCGAGCCAAGCAAAACCACCAAATGCTGCAATGTATAAACGTGCGAAAAGTATGGAAAAAGCATTAAATAGAATTAAAAGATTAGATAAACCAGTACTAGAAAATAAAAAAATGAATGTAAACTTAACAGAAGGACAGCGTGTCTCAAATGATGTAATTGAATTCAAAAACGTTTCTAAAATGTATGAAGATATATTATTCGAAGATATAGATTTACTCATCAGAAGAAAAGAACACGTATCCATTATCGGTAACAACGGTACTGGGAAAAGTACATTATTAAAAATGATGATGCATCAAGTAGAACCAGACGATGGAGAAGTTCATTGCGCTTCAAACTTAAGAATAGGTTACTTATCTCAACATACGTTTGAAAATATAGAAAATCAAACAGTCATTGAAACATTTAGAGATGTCGTGCATGTGACAGAAGGACAAGCAAGACACATACTTGCACAATTTATGTTCTATGGAGAAGATGTATTTAACAAAGTGGAAAGTTTAAGTGGTGGAGAAAAAATGAGATTAAGATGGGCTCAAATCGTTAACCAAGACTTTAATGTGCTCATACTTGATGAACCAACAAACCATTTAGATATAGATTCAAAAGAAACAATAGAAGAAGCACTGTTAGAATACGAAGGTACCGTAATAGCCGTATCACATGATCGATATTTCTTAAATAAACTATTTGATATAACGTATTTACTACAAGATAAACAACTCACAAAATATGAAGGAAATTATGATTACGTAAAAGAGAAGTTATCATGATAAAAATAAAGCGACGCCCGAAAAAGGCGTCGCTTTTCATATTATATATAGTTTTTGTAACGGTTTTGTATCTGATTTTGGGCCGGCTAACGCTCAAGAGTGGAAAACAAGATCGTTAGAAATTCTAACGCTCAAGAAACCGAAACAAGATCGTTAGCGCATGAGAACCAGCGCAAAAAATGAAAAAATGTCGCTCTAACGCTCAAGACTGCAAAACAAGATCGTTAGAAATTCTAACGATCAAGAAACCGAAACAAGATCGTTAGCGCACGTAAGCCAGCGCAAAAACAGAAAAAATGTCGCTCTAACGCTCAAGAGTGGAAAACAAGATCGTTAGAAATTCTAACGCTCAAGAAATCGAAACAAGATCGTTAGCGCATGAGAACTAGCGCAAAAAATGAAAAAATGTCGCTCTAACGCTCAAGAATGGAAAACAAGATCGTTAGACCAACTTTTACCCTTCCCCACACTACATCTTCCTATGATTTCAAATAGTATAGACTGAATTCTAAGTCGTTTAATAAGTGTTCTTTCATGAGTTCTATTGCCGCTTCGGTTTGTCTTTTTTCTAGCATTTCTGCTATTTTTTGATGTTCTTCTATAAGACCTGGGCGCTTTTTATTGATAACTGTTTTACTGAATAGGTATATATAACTTTTTAATTTACTATACGTATCTATTATAAAACTATTTTTTGTGGCGCTCATGATTTTTTGATGGAATTGATCGTTGATTTGTATAATTTCTTCTTCTGTTTTGTCGTCTCCGATTGTTGCGTAACTTTTTAATTCTTCGATATCGTCTTGTGTGAATACGATACTCGCTTTTTTAATTGCGTGTGTTTCTATTAAAATACGCATCTCAAAGATATTTCGATATTCTTCTACTGTTGGTACATAAATATAACCGTCTCTTATGAAGTATTCTAATTCTAGTTGTTTTATAGCTTCTCTTATCGGTGTTCTACTAACATTATATCTTTGTGCAAGTTTGCTTTCTGTTATTTTTTCATTTTGCGTTAAGTCACCATTTATAATGTCATTTCTTATTTTTTGATATATGGATAATTCCTTATTTGCCATCGTTTTCACCTCGTTAACTTCATCTTACTATAAAAAAATTTGAAATAAAATGTATACATTTATTAAATTTTGGTATACAATACCTGTAAACGTTTACAGAAAAGGAGCATAAAAATGAAAATTGGATTTGTTGGATTAGGTATTATGGGTAAGCCAATGGTGAAAAACTTAATCAAAGCTAATAAAGAAGTATTAGTGAATGATTTAAATAAAGAAGCTGAAAAAGAGGTAGAGGCATTAGGTGCGAAAGTTGTATCTATTGAAGAAATGGCTAGAGATGCTGAAGTGATGATTACGATGTTGCCTAATGGTGCTATTGTTAAATCAGTTTTATACAGTGGTGAAACGGCAGTATTAAACCAAAGTGAAATTAATGTCAAAATGGTAATTGATATGAGTTCTTTAACACCTAATGAATCTTTAGAAATTAGTAAAGTACTTGAAGAAAAAGATATTCAGTATGTAGATGCACCAGTTAGTGGAGGAGAACCACTTGCGATTACAGGAGAATTAGCTGTAATGGTTGGTTGTGATGAAGATTTATTAGAAGATATTAAAGAAGTGCTTCGTCCAATTGCTGGATCTGTTGTAAGAGTTGGTCATGTTGGTTCTGGTAGTGTTGTTAAATTGGCGAATCAAATTATCGTGAATACAAATATTGCAGCATTGTCAGAAGCGGTTGTACTCGCTAAGAAATTTGATATTGATTTGACAGAAATGCATGAAGCAATCAAAAATGGTTTAGCAGGTTCAGCAGTTATGGAAGCCAAATTCCCTAAAATGATTGAACAAGATTATAAACCAGGTGGCACTTTAAACATTAATTTAAAAGATTTGAAAAATGTATCATCAACAGCAGATACAGCAGGTTTAACATTACCAGTTGTTAATCAAATTAAAGAAATTTATAAATCAGAAGTTGCGCAAGGTAATGGTTTAAATGACCATTCAGGTATCATTCAATACTTCGAAAAAATAAATAATATGTAGGTGATAGTGATGTTAACAAAAGATTTAATAAATGAATTTAAACATGATGATATAAACAAACATTTACCAGATTTAAAATATAAAATTATTGTACTAGATGATGACCCTACAGGCACTCAAACAGTTAAAGATTTACCTGTATATACGAAGTGGACTGAGGAATGGATTGAAGATGGTTTTCTTCAATCCCATAATATGTTTTACATTTTGACGAATTCTAGAGCGTTAAATGAAGAAGAGACGATTTCTTTACACGGAGAAGTAAGCGCTAACATACAAAAAGTAGCTAATAAATTGGATATTCCTTATTTAATTATTAGTAGAGGTGATTCTACATTAAGAGGTCATTTCTATTTAGAACCTAAAGTGTTAAGTGAATCTAGTGACCAAGCTTTTGATGCTGTATTCTATATTCCAGCTTTCTTTGAAGGCAATAGATATACATATGAAGGCATTCATTACCTGAAAGAAGGCGAGCAATATATCCCAGTATCTGAAAGTGAATTTGCACAAGATACAACATTTGGATTTAAGTCTAAACATATGAATGACTTTATAAGCGAAAAAAGTAATGGCGAAGTTCAATCTGACGAAGTTTATCACATCACATTAGAATATTTACGACAAAGAGATAAAGAAACGATTTTTGATGTATTTTCAAATTTAAATGACTTTGATCAAGTCGTAGTAGATGCTGTAAATGATGAGGATATGGATTTCTTTGTAGCTTGTCTGACTGAATTTTTAGCACAACATGATAAACGCTTTATCTTTAGAACAGCGGCATCTTTTGTTAAAGCAATTTGTGAAACACCTGGAGAAATTATCAATTTAAATTCTTATAAAGAAAATGATAATGGTGGCATTATTGTTGTTGGTTCACATGTTAAAAAGTCATCAGACCAACTGAAATATTTATTAGACCATTCATTTATTAGTGAAATAGAATTTGACGTTACGCAAATAGCGTCATCCAATTTACAAGCTTATGTTGATGACATTACACAACTCGTTGAGCGATATATTGATAACGGAGAAGATGTTGTCATTTATACGTCAAGAGATGTTATTAGAACTGAGAACTTGCAACATAATTTAAGTATTTCTACTGCTATTTCAAATAGTTTAGTATCAATCGTTTCAAATTTAGATGTACAACCGAAGTTTATTATCGCTAAAGGTGGTATAACTTCAAGCGATGTTGCGACAAAAGGATTAAAAATTGAAAAAGCAAAAGTCATCGGTCAAATTACGCAAGGGGTTCCAGTATGGCTAACAGGTCCTGAAGCGAAATATCAAAATATACCTTATGTTATATTCCCAGGAAATGTCGGAGATGAAGAAACTTTAAGCAGTGTATATGAATTAAATCGTTAAATATATAAAGAGAGAGGGATTTAAATGTTGGGAGAGTACTGGCCACTGGTTAGTGTTGTAATTGGTGTATTAATTTTATTAGCGCTTATTATGTACTTTAAATTAAATACGTTTGTTGCTTTAATTATCACTTCAATGTTAACGGGTATTATTCTAGGTATGCCACTTGATAAAATTGTGGAAACCATTGAAAAAGGTATGGGCGATACACTCGGTCATATTGCGATTATTTTTGGATTAGGTTCGATTTTAGGTAAGTTATTATCTGACGGTGGTGGTGCAACAAGAATTGCAGATACACTGATTAATACGTTTGGTAAAAAATATGTAACTTGGGCAATGATTATTGCATCATTTATTATCGGGATATCTTTATTTTTAGAAGTTGCATTTGTGTTATTAATTCCTTTAGTGTTTACGTTGGCTAAAAGAATGAAAATTTCTAATTTACAAGTTGGTATTCCAATGGCAACTTCAATTGCTGTTACACACGGATTCTTACCACCACATCCAGGTCCAGTAGCAATATCAGAAGCGGTTAATGCCAATATTGGTGAAGTATTGATGTATGGTCTTATCATTGGTGTACCTTTAGCAATTGTAGTAGGTGGTATCTTCCCTAAATTTGCATATGCTATTGCACCTGTAGCATTTGAAAAGAAAGGGAACACAGCAAGTATAGGTAAAATGAATGATTTTAGTAATGAAAAATTACCGAACTTTGGTATTAGTTTATTAACAGCATTATTCCCAGTTATTTTAATGTTATTTGCTACAGTAGTCCAACTTATAACTGGTCATGATCAAGAACCAACAAACTGGTTTGAATCTATCGTGTACTTACTTGGTTCATCTGTTACAGCAATGTTATTAGCTGTATTATTTGCGATATATTCAATGGGTATTAAACAATCTAAGAATATGACAACGATTATGAAATCATTTGAAGAAGCTATTGGACCAATAGCAATGTTACTTTTAATTATTGGTGGGGGCGGTACATTTAAACAAATCCTCATTGATGGTGGCGTTGGTGACACAATTTCAGAAATATTCCACGGTACAGAAATGTCACCAATTTTTCTAGCATGGTTAGCTGCTGCTTTATTAAGAGTTGCACTTGGTTCAACGACAGTAGCAGCAATATCTTCAGTAGGTATTGTATTACCATTATTACAAGCTTCAGATGTGAATATTTCACTTGTCGTACTTGCGATTGGTGCAGGTAGTATATTCTGCTCACATGTGAACGATGCAGGATTCTGGATGTTCAAAGAATACTTTGGTTTAACAATTAAAGAAACGTTCTTAACATGGACACTTCTAGAATCTGTACTTTCTGTATTAGGTTTGATATTAATATTAATCGTCAATTTAATTGTATAATTTTAAAAAAGGCTGGGACATGTATATGTCTCGGCTTTTACTTTTTTCATTATTACAAATTAATGTACAAAAGTTGAATTAAAAGGTAATATGGTAGCGATTACATTAATAAAGGAGCATGATTATGTGGATTGATATTACACAACAATTGACGAACAATATTGCACACTGGCCAGGTGATGAGCCATTTCATTTTAAACTTTCAGCGACTAAAGAAGAAACGGGTTCTGTAAATATTGGTAGTATTTCAACAAGCACACATATAGGCACACATATGGATGCGCCATATCACTTTGATGAAGAAGGTATCAAGATTCATGAAATTGACGTCAATCGTTTAATTGGCGATGCAACATTGATTGAAATTATGGATGAAACTTTAATCACCCAGGAAATACTCAAGAAATATGAGATTAAAGGGACTATTATAATGATAAAGACTAAATCAGAAGCACATTCTGAAGTGTTTCCAGAGTCAGTACCTGTCTTAACGGAAGATGCCATTCAATATTTATCTTCAATAGGGATTAAAGTATTCGGAATAGATGTGCCATCAGTAGATGATATCGACTCTAAAACTTTAGACAATCATCATGCATTTAATCAATACGACATCATTAATATTGAAAATCTATTATTAGAAAATGTATCAGAAGGTTATTATAACTTCATTGGATTACCTTTAAATATAGTAGGTGCAGACGGTTCGCCAATAAGAGCGGTCATTTCTAAAAAGGGGGAGTAGTTGTGAGCGAATTTCAAGATGAATCACTTAAAGGGGAAAGTGTGAAGACAGATTTTTCGAAGGACATGACGTATAGTGAATATTTAGGTTTAGATAAAGTATTATCAGCACAACATACATTAACAGATGCGCACGATGAGAAATTATTCATTATTGTCCATCAAGTATCAGAACTGTGGATGAACTTAATTATTCATGAATTAAATTCTGCAAGTGATGATATTAAATCTGATCAATATAAACAAGCATTTAAAAAATTAGCTCGTGTAGGTAATATACAAAAACAACTCATTCAAGTATGGGAAGTATTATCAACCATGACTCCAAGTGATTACTTGAAATTTAGAGATGACTTAGGGAATTCTTCAGGATTTCAATCTTTTCAAAATAGAATGATTGAATATAGCTTAGGATATAAAACAACACACGCTTTAAAAATCTATGAAAAAGACCCAAATATATATCAGCAGTTGAAAACACAACTTGAACGACCAAGTATTTATGATGAAACAATTAAAGCAGTACATAGAGCAGGATTTAACATAGACTCCGAAGTGTTAAATAGGGAAGTTACACAAAATTATATGCGGAATGATTCAGTCAAAGAAGCGTTTAAAGCAATATATTTACAATCAGACGCATACTTTGAATTGTATGAACTTCTAGAGAAATTAACAGATGTAGAAGATAGATACAGTCAGTGGCGATTTAGACATATGAAGACCGTACAAAGAATAATAGGATTTAAAACAGGAACAGGTGGAAGTTCAGGTGTGAATTATTTAAAACGGGTTATTGACCAGAACTTCTTTCCAGAATTGTGGGAATTGCGTACAGAATTATAAGTTGGGAATAGGAGTGTAGGGATTTTCAGGCCGATAAAATAAAATAGCGACCCGAAAATGAGGTTTTCAGGCCGATAAAATAAAATAGCGACCCGGAAATGAGATTTTCAGGCCGATAAATAAAAATAGCGACCCGGAAACGAGATTTCTGGAACGATAAAAATAAATACCAGTCCAGAAATGAAAAATATGGACCGATAAAAAATATTACCGGTCCAGAAATAGAAAATATGGACCGATAAATAAAATTACCGGTCCAGAAATAGAAAATATGGACCGATAAATAAAATTACCGGTCCAGAAATGAAAAATATGGACCGATAAAATAAATTTACCGGTCCAGAAATGAAAAATATGGACCGATAAAATAAATTTACCGGTCCAGAAACAAAAATGAAGCTGAGGCAATTAACGTTGCCTCAGCTTTCTGCTTTCAAAGCTCTTTTAATTCTAGCTCATTTCGCTATCTTTAACATCTGTTATAAACATATGTCCGGGTGCGTGCGTAATCATGATATCTGGTTTGGCATCTAATGCGACAGACTGTGGTGTTACACCGCATCCCCAGAATACAGGAACTTCTCCGTCTTTAATTGTTACAGCTTCACCGAAATCAGGTTGGTCAATGTTTCCAATACCGATTTCACTTGGATTTCCAATATGTATTGGTGTACCGTGTACTTCTTTGAAATGTGTTGTAATTTCAGTAGCTTTAATTGCTTCTGACATTGTCATAGGTCGCATGCTCACTGTAATGTTTCCTTTAAAAGTACCACTTGGTTCAGCTGGTATATTTGTGATGTACATCGGCACGTTATGATTTTCTTCTATATGACGTACTGGAATGCCCGCTTCAAGCAAAGCATGTTCAAATGTAAAGCTACATCCAATCAAGAAGCTGACCATATCTTTTGTATACAACGCTTTAATATCCTCGTATTCTTGTACGAATTTGCCATCTTTATAAAGTCTGTACAATCCAACATCTGTTCTAATATCCGCTTCTTTTCCATATTTACTAAATGACGGCGATCCTACTTCGGATACATCAAGTAATGGACATGTCTTCGGATTTTTAAAGCAAAATTTCAAAAAATCATAGGCATATTTAGAAGGCAAGATGACGACATTTGCTTGGACATACCCTTTAGCCATCCCACTAGTTGGTCGTGTTAATGCGCCTTGTCTTATACTTGCTCTAATTTTCTCTGGTGATGCAGTTTGTAAATTCATGATATTATCCCCTTTCTGCATGGTTCTCCTTATTATATCATTTAAACATTATTCCGAGATTTCTAACAATCATATGGTAAAATATTTGTTGGTATGAACGTATAGAAAAGTAAAGAAACGATAGGTGTTTATATGTTAAATTTATTTGTCTTATTATTAGAACGTGTTGGTTTAATTATACTCGTTGCCTACATATTAATGAATACCACGTATTTTAAAAATATGATGGGTGAACGTGAAAAATGGTATGTAAAATGGCGATTAATTATTGTATTTTCATCATTTGCATTGCTATCTAATTTTACAGGTGTCGCGATTCATAATGGTGAAATTGTATCGAGTATGATTTATTTACATCTCGGACCAGAAGTGTCACTTGCGAATACACGTGTGTTAACAATAGGCGTTTCAGGGTTGATAGGTGGACCATTTGTAGGTCTGTTCGTAGGTGTACTATCAGGTATATTTAGAGTTTATATTGGCGGTGCAGATGCATATACATATTTAATATCATCAATCGTCATTGGACTTGTCGCAGGTTACTTTGGTGCACAAGCAATGAAGTCAAAAAGTTATTTATCCGTGAAACAAAGTGCATTAGTAGGTGCATCTACGGAAGTTATTCAAATGATTTGTATATTGATATTCTCATCTCAAAAAGCAGATGCATGGGAACTTGTTCAACTTATAGCATTGCCAATGATTATCATTAATGGATTAGGTACTGCGATATTTATGTCTATTATTATTTCGACAGTTAAACAAGAAGAACAAATGAGAGCGATCCAAACGCATGATGTATTAAAGCTTGTCAATCAGACATTGCCTTATTTTAAAGAAGGATTAACAGAATCATCTGCACATCAATCAGCAAAAGTTATCAAAGATCTTATGAAAGTTTCTGCCGTTGCTATTACAAATAAGACGCATATATTGGCGCATGTTGGTGTAGCTAGTGATCATCATACACCGGATAAGACCATCATTACTGATTTATCTAAAGCAGTTATTGAAACAGGTCAACAAAAAGAAGTCTATTCTAGTAAAGATATAGGGTGTCAACATCCGAACTGTCCTCTTGAAGCGGCGATCGTTATTCCGTTATATGTACATGATGATATTGTAGGGACTTTGAAGTTGTATTTTACAGATCATCATGATTTAACATTTGTAGAGAAACAACTAGCTGAAGGTTTAGCTAAAATATTCTCCAGTCAGTTAGAACTTGGTGCTGTTGAAACACAACGAAAATTATTACAAGATGCTGAAATTAAGTCGTTACAAGCTCAAGTTAATCCGCATTTCTTCTTTAATTCGATTAATACAATTTCAGCATTAGTTCGAATAGATCATGAGAAAGCACGTCAATTATTATTACAATTGAGTCATTTCTTCCGTTCGAATCTACAAGGTGCGAGAAACAATACGATTACAATTGAAAAAGAATTAGAACAAGTACGCGCTTATATTGCTTTAGAGCAAGCAAGATATCCCGATCATTTTAAAATTGAATTTGATATACCCGAAGAACATTATTCTGCACTTGTGCCACCTTTTGTTATACAAATATTAGTAGAGAATGCAATTAAACATGCCTTTACAAGTAGAAAAGATGACAATCGCATTTGGGTAAAAGTGAGTCGTAATCATCAATCGATTCAACTATGTGTAAGAGATAACGGGCAAGGTATACATGAAGATAAAATTGCTATTTTAGGTAAGACAACTGTTGCCTCTCAGTCTGGAACAGGAAGTGCGCTAGAGAACTTAAATAGAAGATTAACAGGATTATTTGGAAATCATGCAGAATTACAATTCGATTCAAGTGATAAAGGAACGAAAGTATGTACGATTATTCCACACAAATATCGAGAGGAGGAAATGTAATGCATGCGTTAATTGTTGATGATGAACCATTAGCACGTAATGAACTGAAATATTTATTGAATCAAATTGGTTCATTTAGTCAAATTGAAGAAGCAGAGAATGTTGAAGAGACTTTGGAACAACTATTGTCACACGAATTTGATGTTATATTTTTAGATATTAATTTGATGGAAGAAAGTGGCTTAGATTTAGCGAAGAAAATCAACAAAATGAAACATGTTCCGCATATTATCTTTGCGACTGCTCATGACACATATGCTGTACAAGCATTTGAATTAGAAGCAACAGACTATATTTTGAAGCCTTTTGAGAAAGCAAGAATTGAACAAGCGATTAATAAAATTACGAATATCGAAACACAACAATCAGTTGAACCGAAACCTGTCAATCACGATGAAGTCTTGCCTATTGAAATTGATGATCGTATTTATGTATTGAATGTAGATGATATTATTGCGATATCAGTCAACCAAGGTATTACGACGATTAATACGACTGACAATGAATATACGACAAACGAGCCACTCAGTTTCTACGAGAAAAAGCTCAGTCACGCTAAATTTATTCGTATTCATCGCGCAAGTATTATTAATAAATGGCATATACAATCGGTTGAACATTGGTTTAATTCGACGTATCAAGTGATGTTGACGGGGAATATCAAATTACAAGTTAGTCGATCATATATGAAGTCGTTTAAATCAGAAATAGGGTTAGTATAATTTTCAGAGCATAAATTTTGTAACTTAGAGGTCAATTATTGCATTTCGCATTGAAAACGCTTTAAAAATTGATTTTCATATTAAGATAACCTTAAGAGATTACTTCGGGAGGTTGTCAAAATGAAAAAAGTCAATAACTTCTTTCATCAAGTATTAACAATATCAATTGTATTATTAATTTCACATGTCATAGAAAGCTTTATGCCTATACCAATGCCAGCATCTGTTATTGGATTAGTGCTAATGTTTATCGCTTTAACGACAGGTATTATCAAGTTAGAACAAGTAGAAGCGGTTGGTACAGCATTGACGAATAATATCGGATTCTTATTCGTTCCAGCGGGTATTTCAGTAATCAACTCATTAGGCATCTTAAGTACGAGTCCAATACTTATCATATTACTAATTATTATTTCTACAATTTTATTACTTGTTTGTACGGGTATCTTTTCACAAATGATTATTAAACCAAGTGAAAAATCAGCTAAACGTACGAAAGAAATTAACAATAAACGCGTGGCAGGTGATTATGCATGATGGAACATTTAGGCCTTAATACACCATATTTCGGTATCGGATTATCTGTAATATTATTCTTAGTCGGTACTTATTTATTTAAAAAAACAAATGGATTCTTCTTGTTTGCGCCATTATTTTTCAGTATGGTTGGTGGCATTGTATTTTTAAAAGCGACAGGCATACCATATGAAAATTACAAAATAGGTGGAGATATTATTAATTTCTTCCTAGAACCAGCAACAATTTGTTTCGCAATTCCTTTATACAAAAAACGTGAAGTACTTAAAAAACATTGGCATCATATCATGGGTGGTATTGCGATTGGAACAGTAGCAGCACTTGTTATTATTTATATTGTAGCGAAAGCATTCCAATTTGGTGATGATATTATCGCATCAATGTTACCACAAGCAGCAACAACTGCAATTGCATTGCCAGTTTCAGAAGGTATTTCAGGTATTAAAGAACTTACATCGTTAGCCGTGATTTTAAACGCCGTTATTATTATGGCATTAGGTAATAAATTATTGAAACTCTTTAATATTACAAATCCGATTGCGAGAGGATTAGCTTTAGGTACAAGTGGACACACACTCGGTGTCGCAGCAGCAAAAGAATTAGGTGAAGTAGAAGAATCAATGGCCAGTATTTCACTCGTTCTTGTTGGTATCGTAGTCGTAGCAGTCGTTCCATTCTTTGTTATGTTCTTATTATAGAAAAAATGAAAAGCGCCTGTAACATGTTTATGTTACAAGCGCTTTTCGTTTTATTTATCTACTAAAATCCATCTAGATAATATAAATGTTATTGGAATTGTAAAAATTAATCCGATAAATGGTGCAAAAGTTTCGTTTACATGAAGTAACTGTACAAACACAAATAATAATAATGTTTGTAGCCCCATATTTACAACTTGTGTAATAGGAAATTGAATGAATTTTTTGATGGTAGGCTGAACGCGATAAACAAAATAACAATTCAAATAAAATGAAATGATAAAGCTTATTATGAAACTCGATATATGACTCACTAAATATTGAATGTCGAACACTTTTAATAATAATAAATATATCCAGTAATAATTAACTGTATTGATGCCACCTACAAGTATAAATCGAATGATTTCTCCGTGTTTCTTGGACATATAGCTACTCCTTAAGTACGCAATTTATTATACGACCAGGCCACGTTTCGTACTATATTGTTCGTATAAATGATCTTGTGCAATTTCTTCTAAAATCTCAACGACTTTATAGACTTCTTCATATGATGTATATAAAGCAATAGGTGCTAATCGAATCACATTCGGTTCTCTAAAATCTGGAATCACACCTTTATCTTTCAACGCTAAACTGATTCTATATGCTTCATCATGCACTAAACAAACATGTCCACCTCGTTTAAAATCATCACGTAAGTTCCCAACTGAATAACCATAGTCAGTTAACTTTTCATCAATTAAATACATTAAGTATGACGTAATATGAAGTGATTTCGTTCTAATAGCATGCATACCAACTTCGTTAAAAATATTAAGTACACCTTCTAATGGTGCCATAGATAGAATATTTGGTGTTCCAACTTGCCACCCTGAAGCATCTCGTTGATGTTCAAATGTATGATTAAGTTGGAATTGTGTTTCGTCTTTATTCCCAAACCAACCGGCCGTACCAGGACTGCGATTAAAGTGTTTCTTATTGATATATAAGCCAGCAGTTGAACCAGGTCCACCTGATAAATATTTATATGTACACCATACAGCAAAGTCTGCATCAATTTGGGTTAAGTCAATTTCAATCGCGCCGATTGCATGACATAAGTCCCATCCAATGAAGATTTGACGTTCCTTCGCAGCCATTGTTATTTTTGCCATGTCTAATACTTGGGCACTTCGGTAGAGTACGGTAGGTAATAGAATAAGTGCAACATCATCTGTCATTGCTTCAATAATGGCATCTTCATCAATGAATACACCATCTGAACTTTTAACAACTTTAACTGCATCGTTTGGATCTAATCCTTTTAGACGCACTTGACTATCTACTGCATAACGGTCAGTAGGGAAGTTTAAGTCATCAACTAATATTTTGTATTTATCTTTAGTCGGTTCGTAAAAAGTACTGATAGCTTGATGTATATTGGATGTCGTGCTACCAACTACTACAACTTCTTCAGGACTCGCACCAATTAATGGCGCCATGTTTGAAGCAATGTGCTTAGAATAATGATAGTATTTGCTGTCTTCAATATTCCAAATTTTGATACCTTCTTTTTTCCAATCTTCTAACGCATTGAGCAATGATGCCTCAGCATCTTTAGAAGCAAGACCTAAAGAATTCCCATCCATGTAAATTTCGTTAGGTTGTATATAAAATCGATCACGAACATGATGTAACACATCCGCTTTATCCAAAGCTTCGGCAAATTCTTTTGTTGTATTAAATGAAGTATCCATTTGTTCATCCCCTTATAAATAATGAATCATTCTTTAAATATAATTGTATACTTTCCATGTAAAAGTCACAAAGATAATGATATTTGGGATGGGTGGATGTAGGAGTGTGGGTGTGGGCAGAAAGTGAGAAGGTAGGATTGGGATTTCCAGGCCGATAAAATAAAATAGCGACCCGAAAATAGGATTTTCAGGCCGATAAAAATAAATACCGGTCCAGAAATGAGAAATATGGACCGATAAAAATAATTACCGGTCCAGAAACGAGAAATATGGACCGATAAAATAAATTAGCGGTCCAGAAACGGGAAATATGGACCGATAAAATAAATTAGCGGTCCAGAAACGAGAAATATGGACCGATAAAAAATATTACCGGTCCAGAAACGAGAAATACGGACCGATAAATAAAAATAGCGACCCGAAAATGAGATTACCAGGCCGATAAATAAAAATAGCGACCCGGAAACGGTATTTGCAGGCCGATAAAATAAAATAGCGACCCGGAAATCGTAATTTCCGTGGTCGCTTCATCTTTATTAAACGAGTTTCTTTCTAATACTACCTGATATAAAATCAACTACTGCTACCATTATGACTAAACCTATTAATATTATGCCTACACGATCCCA
Source organism: Mammaliicoccus sp. Q-M61 (assembly GCF_022386055.1). Lineage (NCBI taxonomy): Bacteria > Bacillati > Bacillota > Bacilli > Caryophanales > Staphylococcaceae > Mammaliicoccus > Mammaliicoccus sp. Q-M61. The sequence goes on along the minus strand of NZ_JAJNJL010000005.1, from coordinate 17,722 downwards.
AGTTCGAGTTTGCAAAGCAAATATTAATGGTGTTCCGATACCGCCAGCTCCGATTAAACCGAGTATTGAAGCGGATCTTAAGTTTAACTCAAATCGATATAATACTAATGATATGTATGAAGGTAGTATTTGTGGTACTACTGCAAACATAAGTGTCTTAATCGAATTGGCGCCACTTGCTACGAGTGATTCTGTTGGGCTTAAATCTAGATTCTCTAGATCTTCAGCGAACAATTTACCCATCATACCTATAGAATGAATACCTAGTGCAAGTACACCTGAAAATGAACCTGGACCTACAGCTTTAATGAAGATAATAGCCATAACAATTTCAGGAAACACTCTTATAACACTCAACATAAATTTACTAATACTAGAAACAGGTTTAAATTTAACCATGTTTTTAGCAGCAATAAATGCAAGTGGTATAAATAAAATGGCTGATAAAAATGTACTAATAACAGCAATTGCAAATGTTTCTAATAAACCTCTTAGAAGGTCTTCACCTTCAGGAATATATACATAATTCCAATCAGGATGAAATAATCCATCTACAATAGATTTCATAATTGTTCCTGACTGTGATTTGATTTCGAAAGCGGGTAATCCTACAAAAGCCCAAATTAATAATACGACAAGAATGATACTTGTAATCCATCGAGAAATAATGGATTTGCGTTGTCTTTCTGGCTTTAACTGATAATGAGTTTGTGTCATATTAATTTTTCCCTCACTTTCGTACTTACTAAGTCAATGATTACAACAATAACAAGTGTTACAAGTATGATTGTTAATGTCTTAGGATATTGGAAAAGACCTAATGTTTGATCATAATACAGACCAATACCACCAGCACCAACTAAACCTAATACTGCTGCTGCTCTTATGTTAATTTCGAATGCGTATAATACATAAGACATATATGGCGCAATAGCTTGTGGGATTATCGCATATGTAATCCATTTTAATTTATTTGCACCAACTGCAGTCATAGCTTCTAAAGGACCATCATCAATACTTTCTAATGATTCATACATCAATTTACATATGATACTAATAGATAAAATGATGATTGCGAGTACCCCTGGAATTTGACCAATACCAAAAATTGCAACGAATACTGCTGCAAGTAATAAGTCAGGGATTGTTCTAACAATATTTAAGATAAATCTACAAGGATAAGTAATCCAACTTGAACGAATAACATTTCGTGCACACAGGATTGAAATAGGAATTGAAAGGAGACCACCTATAAATGTTCCTACAACTGCCATTCGAATAGTATCTAACATTGGTTTAGTGATACTAGAAATATAACTTAAATCTGGTGGAACCATACTTTTGAACAGTTCGACCATTTGTGGAATACCGTACATTAAATCACCAATACTAAAGTTCGTAAACATGAAACTCCAAACGACTAATATAGCGACGATAATGATTGATAAAACAACTTTTAAAGAAGTCTTACGACGTAAGTAAGGTTCAAAGCGTTCTTGGTTAGAGTCCATTTACTGCACCCCTAACTTCTCGTCATTTTTAATATGGCGTCCATAAATTTCGGCAAATGTTTCATCCGTTGCTTCTGATGCAGGTCCATCATAAACTAATTCACCAGCACGTAGCCCGATAATTCTAGTACCGTATTCTTTTGCTAAATCTACGAAATGCAGGTTGATGATAATCGTGATACCTAATTCTTCATTAATACGCTTTAAGTCATCCATAACTTGTTTCGTTGTAAGTGGGTCTAATGACGCGACAGGTTCGTCTGCAAGGATGATAGACGATTCTTGACATAAAGCACGTGCAATAGAAATACGTTGTTGTTGACCACCAGATAATTCATCAGAACGGTTATATGCTTTTTCTAGTATATTTACTCTATCTAATGATTCTAGTGCTTTTATCTTATCTTCTTTCGGAAATAAACCGAGTACCATTTTCCAAGTAGGGTGGTATCCGACTCTACCACTCAACACGTTTCTAATAACAGATGATCGTTTGACTAAATTGAAATGTTGGAAAATCATACCTATATTGCGACGCATCATCAATAATTCTTTACCTGATGCTTTAGAGATGGATTTACCATCAATTAAAATATCGCCTTCAGTAATATCATGTAAACGATTGATTGAACGTAGTAGGGTAGATTTACCAGCACCTGATAAACCTACAATTACTGCAAAGTCGCCTTTTTCAATATTTAAATTGATATCTTTCAGGCCTTGGTGACCATTTTTATATATTTTGCTCACTTTTTTAAATTCTATTTGACTCATATGTATCCCCCTTAAAAAATAAAAGCTCTGCTCATAATAGGAGCTGAGCTTTTATATTAAATCTCATCATTATTTTTCGTTATCGTTTACTTTTTTACCGTATTCACGTACGATATCGAATTCAGAGTCTTTGCTATCAACATAGCCTTCATGACTATAAACTTCACTTACAATTTTGTGGCCTTCTTTAGTTTTTGCGATATCTTTAAAAGCTTTTTTAAGTTTATCTCTAAATTTGTCATCCATATCGCTTCTTACTGAAATTGTATCGTTTGGAATATCTTCAGTTAATTCTACGATTTCAGTATCTTTGAAGACGTTTGGTTGGTCTTTCTTAACAATGTTACGAGCATCTTGGAATGTTACAGCTACATCAACATCACCATTTAATAATGCAATAATAGCTTGGTCATGTCCTTTAACATTTGTAATTTTCATGTCGTTAATTGGATTGATGCCTTCTTTTAATAATTCAGCTACTGGATAAGTGTATCCTGCAGTTGATGTAACATCTTGTAAGGCAATTTTTTTACCTTTCATGTCTTTTAAAGATTTAATGCCAGAATCTTTTTTAACAACAAATTGTGATTTATAACTTTTAACGAGTTTGTCATTATTAGATCCGTCTTTGTTAACGCCATAACGTTGTGCTTGTAGTAATACATCAGCAGCTTTTTGATCGTGTGCTAATGTGTAAGCAGTAGGTGGTAAGAAACCAACGTCTACTTTTTTAGATTTCATTGCTTCAACGATTGTGTTGTAATTTGTAGAAACTGAAACTTTTACTGGAATATCTAATTCTTTTGATAATAATTTTTCTAACGGTTTTGCTTTTGCTTCTAATGTGTCAGCATTTTGAGATGGAACGAATTGAATAGTAAGTTCTTTAGGTTTATAGCTGTCCCCTTTGCTATCCCCATCACTTGACGATTTTGAATCAATACTTGATTTCCCGTTGCCACATGCAGCTAGTAAAATCATTGCCCCCAACAAAAGTATGGTTACAAAACTAAAACTTTTTTTCATGTCCATTAATTAAACCTCCAAATATGTATTATCACTACAAATAAATAAAATCTCGATACAAATTTAATTATACCCTTCGATTATGTAAAATTACAATATGAATATGCATATATTTTCTATTTAATGCCATAATTTGTATGGACTCCATTTACATAAAAATATTACCACAAAATCTTATGCTTTTTTACATAAAAATAGAAAATTTTGTTAAATGATTGTAAGGATATTAAAGATTTGTCTGATGCATCATATTTCTATGGTTTAGTTAATATTTAACTTCAAAATTCATTACTTCTGGCACGTCTTCTATACTGTGTTGTCCTAAGAAATCAATCAGCATTTCAGCACCTTCAACTTGAATATCTTTGATGATTTTATCAGCACTATACATGTTAAAATCACCGCCACCAACTGCTCTATAATTATTAAGAACGATAGAATAATGTGCGTCTAATTCTATAGGTTTGCCTTTAAATAAAACATTTTCTACACGATTGCCAATAGGTTTTTGAATATTGAATGTATATGAAATACCCGCGTACATATCATAGTTATAATGTTGTGGTTTAGGTTCAATGAAAGCTTTATTCACGACAAGTTCACCTTGTTCAATATCGAAGTATGAAGCGGTTCTTTCTAAGGCTAGTAATAAATCTTTACCGGTAATATCTAATACATAGAAAGTATTAGGGAATGGGTAATTATTTATAACGTCACGCATCGTAATAGTTTGTCCAAATCCAACGCCACTATCAAATAAGGCTGAAGCGGATATGTCAGCTCCACTAAGCTTCATTTGCGCATAATTAATAAAGTTAATCAGTAGGTGTGGCTCAATTCTTGCTTTAAAATGATCGTCGACATACATCGTTTGAGATTGTTGTGAGATTTCAGTATCTAACCAGTCATTAATTTCTTTTTCTAAATTTGTAAGATTTTCTGGAATTGAAATTTGTGGTTGATAGTCTTTAACAAATAGTAATTCTGAATCTGCTGATAACACTTTGTTTGTTTCTTCATCAATTTTCAATGTGATCTTACCGAGACAATCTCCTTTACCACCGGGTTGAATGACTGCTGTTTGGTTAATGACTTCTGCAATTTCTCTATGCTGATGACCGGTTATCAATACATCAACACCTTCTAATTCTGTTAGTAAATCATAACCTTCATTTTCACCAGTCAGTAATTCAGTTTCTTCACCAGTATGTAAATCACGCTCAAATCCTCCGTGATAGCACACGACAACAATGTCCGCGTTACGTCTCACTTCTGGTATCAGTTCTTTCGCAGTTTCAACAGCAGATTGAAAACTTAATTCAGCTATTGTATCGGGTTTCTCCCAATGTGGTATATATTGAGTCGTTAAGCCGATAATACCGAAAGTCGTTTTATCTTTTTCTAAATAAATGACATCATTACCAGTGAAAGGTTGATGCTCTTTAAAAATATTTGCCGATAGCACGGGGTAGTTTAAAGATTTAATCGCGTCATAAAGGTAAGGTAAGCCGTAGTTAAATTCATGATTTCCAATAACACCGAAGTCAAAATCAATCTGGTTGTATAGATCAGTTAAAGGCTTACTTGATTTAGCTTCCGAAGCCAAATATGAACATAGTGGTGAACCTTGTAGAAAATCCCCATTGTCCATTACGATGACATGTTCATGAGTTTGCTTGATATCTTGAATCATTTGATTAATTTTAAGTAACCCCTTAGGTAAGTCTTGATGAGCCTCTTGATAATCAGTAGGGAAGATATAGCCATGAATATCACTCACCGTTAAAATTACAATCTCTTTCATTATGAAAAAGCCTCCAATCATAAAATAGTCCTTAATAAATATAGTATAAACGAAACTTTTGAATAAAATGTAATATATTTTAGGATTAGAAGGAAATTTGGGGAGGATGTGTGAGTTTCTGGACCGATATGAAAAATTATCGGTCCAGAAACGAGAAATACGGACCGATAAAAATAATTACCGGTCCAGAAACGAGAAATATGGACCGATAAAAATAATTACCGGTCCAGAAATGAGAAATATGGACCGATAAAAATAATTATCGGTCCAGAAACGAGAAATACGGACCGATAAATAAAATTATCGACCCGAAAACGAGATTACCAGGCCGATAAAAAATTTATCGACCCGAAAACGGGATTTGCAGGCCGATAAATAAAATTATCGACCCGAAAACAGGATTACCAGGCCGATAAAAAAATTTATCGACCCGAAAACAGGATTACCAGGCCGATAAAAAAATTTATCGACCCGAAAACGAGGTTATCAGGCCGATAAATAAAAATATCGACCCGAAAATGAGGTTATCAGGCCGATAAATGAAAACCTGAGTCATCGCACGATGACTCAGGTTCAATATTACAATATTAAATTAGAATGTTTGTCCTAATGCTTTTGCACGCTCGATTGCGTCTGCTTTGATTTCTTCTGCTTTTTCTGGGTTAGCATTATGACCTTCAACAATTAAACCGTCAAAGTCAGTAATTCCGTAGAAGTTCATCATTTGTCCGATGTAACGGTGGCCCATTTCTAAGTCAGCTGCTGGTCCTTCACTATAGTATCCACCACGTGCTTGAATGTGTAATGCTTTTTTATCTGGTAATAAACCAACTGGACCTTCAGATGTATATTTGAATGTTTTGCCAGCTACTGATACTGAATCTAAGTATGCTTTCATAACTGGTGGGAATGAGAAGTTCCAGAATGGTGTAACGAATACATATTTGTCTGCATTAACAAATTGATCACTTAATTCGTTTAAGCGACGTACTTTACCTTGTTCACCTTCTGAAAGTTCTTCGAAGCCTTGTCCTGATTGTAATTTACCCCAACCAGCGAATACATCTGCATCAATTTGTGGAATGTATGAATTGTATAAATCGATATGAACGACTTCATCATTAGGGTTTGAAGCTTTATAACTTTCGATAAATGATTTAGCTGTTGCCATTGAAAAAGAAACAGTTTCATCATGTGGATGAGCTGTAATAAATAATACTTGTGACATAATAATATTTCTCCTCTGTGATAAAAATTAAACTAACTATAATTATTATACTTAAATTCTTTAGCAAAGCAATAGGAATGCTCATGAAAATAAATGTTATTTTACACTTAAGTTTTAATAATGGTAGGATAAATGTAATGAATGATAATTTGATAAGAGGGATGATGGATTTTGAGTAAGAAATTATACTTAATGAGACATGGACAAACATTATTTAATGAGAAGAAAAAAATTCAAGGTGCATCTGATTCACCATTAACACAATTAGGTATTGAACAAGCGCGTATGGCAAAAAAGTATTTCGATGAATCGAATATAACATTTGAGTCGTTATACGCATCTACACAAGAACGTGCGAGTGATACACTTGAAATTATATGTCCAGAAAGACCATATGTAAGATTAAAAGGATTAAAAGAATGGAACTTTGGACTTTATGAAGCTGAAAGTGAAACTTTAAATCCTCCACATAAGCCAGGTGAAACTTCTTATGGAGACTTCTTTGTTGATTATGGCGGTGAGTCTAGTGAAGAACTACAAAGTAGAATGAATGAAACTTTAACAGAAATTATGAATACAGACGAAGCCAATACAATATTAGCAGTAAGCCATGGCGGTGCATTATATATGTTTTTACAACTATGGTTATCATTTGAACAAGTTAAAGAAGTGAAATTCTCCAATTGTTGCATACTCGAATTTGAATTTGAAAACAATACATTTAAATTTATACAAGCCATTAATCCAACAGAAATGGCATAATAAAACGGGACAGCCATCGTACATGATGACTGTCCCGTTCTATTATTTAATTGAAGGTATATAGAATCTAGAATTTTCATAATGGAATATGATTTTAGAGTAGTCGAAAGGAATACCTGTACTTGTGTAGAATATTTGTTCATATTCTAACGATGGATCACCTTCATTTAATTCCAAGTGTGTCGCATCTTCTTTATTTAGTTTACCAATATTGAAATATATATCAGTGAATCCTACTTTAACTTTTAAGTTATTTTCAATGTAATGAAAGATTGAACCATTGGCAATTTCTTCATTCATGTATAAGACAACATTCTTACTAAAATAAGAAGTTTCAATACAGAATACTTCTCCATCAAGATATCTAACACGATCGACAAGGTATACAGTATCGTTATCTTTTAACTTTAATTGTTGTTTTACTTCATCTTCAGGTTGAATCTCCGAGACTTTTAAGATTTTACTCGTTACATCGTGTCCTTTAAATTCATCTGAAAATCCATCAGCAGTAAATAAGTTAACAAATCCATCTCTTTTCGGATTTCTTACATAGATACCACTGCCTCTAGCTTGATAGATTAAACCTGTTTTTTCTAGATTTTTGAGAGCGTTGATAATCGTACTCTTGCTCACGTTAAATTCATTTCTTAAAACTTCAACACTCGGTAATTTATCCCCAGCTTCATAATGCCCATTATTGATAAGCGACTCAATACGTTCAGCAATAAGCTCGTACTTAAGCATATTAATCCCCACTTTATGATAGATATTACTCATATTATAGCACTAGTTAAATTAATAACACCAACTAAATATATACCTATCTTTACAAATTGTATCGGTATAATTATAATGTAAGTGTATACAAAATATGCGGAGGTAATCAAATGGCTAAATTAAACAAAGACTTTTTATGGGGTGGCGCTTTAGCTGCTAATCAATTTGAAGGTGGATATGATCAAGGTGGTAAAGGGTTAAGTGTTCACGATGTGATGACTGCTGGTGAGCATGGTAAAGCACGTGAAATTACTGAAAAGGTTGAAGCTGACAAATACTATCCTAACCATGAAGGTATTGATTTTTATAATAGATATAAAGAAGATATTGGTTTGTTCAATGAAATGGGATTAAAATGTTTAAGAACATCTATCGCATGGACACGTATTTTTCCAAATGGTGATGAAACTGAGCCTAATGAAGAAGGTCTAAAGTTCTATGATAATGTTATTGATGAGCTTTTAAAATATAACATTGAACCGGTATTAACGTTATCTCATTTTGAAATGCCATTACACTTAGCAAGAGAATATGGTGGTTTTAGAAATCGTAAAGTTGTAGACTTTTTCGTGCGTTTTGCTGAAACTGTCTTCAATCGTTATAAAGATAAAGTGAAATATTGGATGACATTTAACGAGATTAATAACCAAATGGATACAAGTAATCCTATTTTCTTATGGACGAATTCAGGTGTCACTTTAACAGAAGAAGATGATGCTGAAGAAGTACTATATCAAGTTGCGCATAATGAATTAATCGCAAGTGCACTTGCTGTATCAAAAGGTAAAGAAATTAATCCAAACTTTGTTATTGGGAACATGATTTCTCACGTACCTATTTATCCATATTCATGTAACCCTAAAGATATTTTAGAAGCGGAAATTGCAAGTCGTTTGAGATATTTCTTCCCAGATGTTCAAGTAAGAGGATATTACCCAGGTTATGCATTAAAAATGTTTGAGAAAAAAGGTTACGATATTAAGTGGCAAGAAGGCGACGATGAAATCTTAAAAAATGGTACGGTAGATTATATCGGTTTCAGTTATTATATGTCTACAGTCGTTAAACATGATGCAGAACAAAGTGTTGATGGTAATGTTGTGAATGGTGGATTACCAAATTCAGTAGAGAATCCATACATTAAAGTCAGTCAGTGGGGTTGGGCAATAGATCCAGTTGGTTTAAGATATACTTTAAATGCGTTGTACAATCGCTATCAGTTACCATTATTTATCGTTGAAAATGGCTTCGGTACAACAGATGAATTTAAAGAAGACGGTACAATAGATGACCAAGAAAGAATCGATTACTTGAGAGAACATATTCAAGCGTCTATAGAAGCGGTTGATGAAGACGGTGTTGAACTAATGGGATACACACCTTGGGGTATAATTGATATCGTATCATTTACAACAGGTGAAATGAAAAAACGATATGGTTTAATTCACGTAGATCGTGATAATGCAGGAAAAGGAACATTAAAACGTACTAAGAAGAACTCATTCTATTGGTATAAAAATGTCATCGATACAAACGGTGAAGAACTTAAATAATACAACTAATTAAACAATTTGTAAGATTAGGAATGATTCCTAACCTAAAGAAAATAACATCTCATTTTAATGATTTAATCGTTAAAAATGAGATGTTATTTTGTTTTTGTTAATGTATTAAAAAATTATTCCTTTTCATTAAATAAAGGGGGTTATGTAAATTCCTCTAATAGAAATATTAATGATATATAGTAATCATCATTACCGATTTTGGTGGAACATTTGCTATAAATGGTCCCAATTTAAAGTTGTGTTTGCGTACTTTAAATAGTGGAGCATTGTACTGACTAATTTTATATTTTAAAGTATTTGGAAGGCAATTTCTTTCTGTGAGGTTGGAACTTATTATACCATCTATACTGCCAAATTTAGTATTTAATAATTCGCTAGTAATAATCATATTTGATGAGTTAATATGACCAAAATCAATAAAGTATTTTTTAGTGAATTCTCTTATATTGTTAGTGTCTGAGTCATCGCTATTGTATAAAAGTATATTGTAACCGTACATGTTTTTAGTTATTAAATATCCGTCTCCATAATAACAATTAGCTTTTGAAAAATTATATAACATCAAACCAAGAAAGAAAAATGGTGTTTTGTTTTCTGTTTCATCAAAAATAGATATTAGATTCATACTACTTTTTTCTTTTGAAAAAGGAATGCTTGCCCCAGCAATATATTTAACAATTGAAATTGAGTTTTCTAAAAAATACCCTATATTATATATGGAGAGTTCATTATATAAATTATCATAATTTAATATAATTACATTTTTATTCGCATTAATTTTAGAAATATATTTTGGTAAAGACTTATTCAGAATATTGTAAGTATCATTTTGTTTTTTTGTTCTTTTACCATCATAAAATAAAAAATCAATTGTAAAATAATCTGGAGACAATTGAAGCAACCTTGAATCTACCTCCAAATTTTTAATGTAGTATTCCGTAATATCAATTGAAATTTGAATACTTTTACCGTATGAATCTCTTTTAATATGTTTAATATCATCAATAGAAAAATATTTTAAATCTAATAATAATAGAATTTTTCTATCGCTAAATGAGAAGGTACTCAAATGTTCATCTTCTAATATTTGTAATTCTTTTATCACTTTCAAAATGAAATAAAAGTACTTTAAACTATTAATTTTTAAAGCGACAGAAAATTTCGTTTTTAATAATTTTCTAAGTCTTGATACTATATTGTGGAAATCATTGTTAATAAAATTTTCTATATTTTCACTTATATATATGTATGAAGGAAGTCGATAATTGTTAAAATTTTTATAAGTAAAGATTGCTTCATTGATAATTAGGTCTAAATTATTGTATTCCCCAATATCTATCAAATTAAAAAATGAAAATGCAGGTTGAGTAATATTTTTGTCATTAATTAATATATCAACATTACTTAAATGTTTTTGGAAATCAAAGTTTACTTTAGATAATGTAGCTAAATCCTCTTTAATACCTTCTATATTTAATTTCTTATTTTCAATAGGCATATGTCTGTACTTTTTAGGTGTAATACCAAATTCTTCTTTAAAATGTTTTATGTAAACAGTTGTATTTGCATACCCCCATTTTCTTGCAATGCTTTCGATTTTTACTTTTCCGTTTCCAATATCTTTCATAGATTTTGAAAGTCTGAGTGATCTAGTGTATTCATAATAATTTAAATTAGTGTTGCTCTTAAATAATGTAGAAACACTAGTTGTAGACATATAAAATTGTTGAGATAAATCTTTAAGCGTAATTTTATCAGTTAAATGATTAGTAATGTAATTAGTGATATTTGAAAAAGTGTCGTTAGCATTAGAATTAATATTTCTTCTATATTTTGTAATGGAATTTATAATTTTTTTAATTAGTCTAGTAGTTTCAGTTTTATGGAAATTTCTACTTAGATAGCTTTTGAATAGAATTGATAAATCGTACATCAATTCTTCGCGTTCTAATAAAGAATACTTTTGGTTAAATATATTTATATTATATTCTTTAAAAATTGAGCTAGGTAAATATAACAACAAAACATCATTAGTATTAATATAATACAATTCTGATTCATTTATAATATATAAATTTTTGCGATTATAACTATTTCCCTCAATATAGATTTCTACATTTCCCTTCAAAGATATTACTAAGATTAAACCATCATAAGCACGACTTGGGTATTTCATAGGATTATCTAAATAATAGAATTTTGGAATCATTCAGAATCCCTCCTCTTTTAAATCAGATAAAAACAGTAAGGATAAAATATTTTTAAATGATTATATCATAATTATAATGAATATTTAATGATATAGAATTTACAGGAATAAAAACATAAGTAAATAAAAACTTAATATAAACAATTTGTTGATAATCATTTTACAAGTTAATAGGATATTTTTATGTATATAAGATATTTTTAGCCTATAAAAATATACATTTTTTTAGAAAAGTAATTTTTAGACGATTATTTTATTACTATGTTATACATTCAACGTCTATAAAAGCATTAAATATATTAGTAGAAGTGCATCTATAGAACATATATTGCATATTCACTTTTCAATAACTTTAGTAAGTTAGTATATTTGTTTATTTATGAATTCATTCGAAAAAACAATTTGAAAATAAGGAGGTAGAATAAAATCACTATTGTATAACACGGGAAAGTTAGAAGGTTAATTTGTATAAAATAAGAAAGGGTTTTACTTATGAATAATAAGCAATATGTAAAAAGGAAACAAGTTTTTGGAATTAGAAAATTATCTTTTGGAACTGGATCAGCTTTATTAACTACACTTTTATTCTTCGGTGTGAGCAATTCTGTTTATGCAGCAGAAAATGGAAATGATATAAGCAGTGAAGTTAATGAGTCTCTATCAGAAGAAACAAATAAGGTTGTAACGGAACCGAAAAATTCAGAAACAAGTGAAGTAGCAGAGCCAGAAAGAGCAGAAGTTACAGAATCAGGAGCAAGTGAAGTAGCAGAGCCAGAAAGAGTAGAAGTTACAGAACCAGAAGCAAGTGAAGCAGCAGAGCCAGAAAGAGCAGAAGTTACGGAATCAGGAGCAAGTGAAGCAACAGAGCCAGAAAGAGCAGAGGCTACAGAACCAGAAACGAGTGAAACAGCAGAGTCAACTGAAGCAGAAGGTAAGGATGTAGCAGAACCAGTATTAAGAGTGGCAGCAGAACCAGTTAGTTATATTAGTAATTATAGTGCGACAGATAATTATGTATTATCAGATAATATAAAGGTAATTGGAGGAGGGGGAGTCAATGTAACTCCAGGTGTTGCTAGAGTACAGAAAAACGGGAGAGTTATATATGACTATATAGTTTCCTTAAATCCAGTTCAATCAAGTGATCATATTCAAACTGCTAGTACATTTAATATTACAATTCCAAAATTTGCTGAAAATGTAAAATTCACTTTGATTGGTACAAGGGAGAAAGAAAGTTATAAACCTCATAATGTTGATTTAGAATTAGGAATAATGAGCTTCGATGAATATGATGAGAATCAAGAGAGATATAATAATATTCCAACGTATGAAGAATACTTAGAATTTAAAGAAAGTGGTAATATCCCTCTTTCAGTTGTTGAGAAAAAAATAGAAAAAGAAGATGGTGAAGATACGTATTATTATACAGGTGGTTCAACATTTAATGATTTAGTTCGTCAATTTAGTGTTAATACGATTGTTTTTGGCCCAGTTGGTATCAAAGTTGAATTTGATATTTCAAAAGAACAATTTGAAAAAACAAAATATTTACCTTTAGATGCAAGGCTAGCGTGGAGAGGAAAATTTGAACCAGCTGTTCTCTTAAGCTATGAGAATGGTGCTCAATCTATGGATGATTATAGGCCGAATACAATTGGTAATTCAAAGAACTATGGTGAAGGATCTTCATACCAGTTTATAGAACATCCAGAATTAATAAGACCAGGAGATTTTGATGAACACGGCTTGTATACTCAACCTGGTATTGCGGTAACGCGTAATACTGGAAGTTGGGATACGATTGGTCCAGATATATCAACAGGAATATTTGATTATGTAAAAATATTTAACTTACGTGCAAATCCTGCTGTTACTTATTATGCTCCTGTAAATGAAGATCACGCGGATATTGGAGTAGTATCAGAGGTTATATTACCTGACGAAGATATTATCGATTCAGATAGCAACTCTGATACAGACAGCGATTCAAACTCAGATAACAACTCTGATTCAGATAGCAATTCAGACTCAGACTCTGACAGTAATTCAAACTCAGATAGTGATTCAGACTCTGACATGAATTCAAATTCAGATTCAGATAGCGATTCAAACACTGACAGCAACTCAGACTCAGAGAGTGATTCTGATACAGACAGGGATTCAAATTCAGATAGCAATTCAAACACTGATAGCGACTCAGACTCTGATATGAATTCAAATTCAGATAGCGATTCAAATTCAGACAGCAATTCAAGCTCTGACAGCAATTCAAACTCAGATAGCGACTCAGACTCTGACAGCGATTCAAATTCAGATAGTGACTCAGACTCTGATATGAACTCAAATTCAGACAGTGACTCAAACTCTGATATGAATTCAAATTCAGATAGCGATTCAAACTCAGACAGCAATTCAGAATCAGATAGTGAATCAAACCCAGATAGCAACTCAGACATGAACTCAAACTCAGATAGCAACTCAAACACTGACAGCAACTCAGACTCTGACATGATTTCAAATTCAGATAGCGATTCAAATTCAGATAGTGACTCAAACTCTGATATGAACTCAAACTCTGACAGCAATTCAAACACAGATAGCGACTCAAACTCTGATATGAATTCAGATTCAGATAGCAGTTCAGACTTAGACAGCAACTCAGACTCTGACATGAATTCAAATTCAGATAGTGACTCAAACTCAGATAGCAACTCAGACTCAGTTAACAATTCAAACTCAGATAGCAACTCATCTTCAGATAGCAACTCAGACTCAGTTAGTGACTCAGACTCTGACATGAATTCAAATTCAGATAGCAATTCAGACTCAGTTAGCAATTCAGATTCAGACAGCGATTCAAGCTCTGATAGTGATTCTGATACAGATAGCAACTCAGACTCTGACATGAACTCAAATTCAGACAGCGATTCAAACTCAGATAATGATTCAAACTCAGACAGCAACTCTGATTTAGATAGTGACTCAAATTCAGACAGCGATTCAAACTCAGATAGCGACTCTGATACAGATAGCAACTCAGACTCAGATAGTAGCTCAAATTCAGATAGCGATTCAAGCTCAGATAGTGACTCAAACTCAGATAGCAACTCATCTTCAGATAGCGACTCATCTTCAGATAGCGACTCAGACTCTGATATGAACTCAAATTCAGACAGTGACTCAAACTCTGACAGCAATTCAGACTCAGACAGCGATTCAAATTCAGATAGCAATTCAAACTCAGATAGCAACTCAGACTCTGACACGAATTCAAATTCAGATAGCAATTCAAACTCAGATAGCGACTCAGACTCTGATATGAGTTCAAATTCAGACAGCAATTCAAACTCAGATAGCGACTCAGACTCTGATATGAATTCAAATTCTGATAATGATTCAAATTCAGATAGCAATTCTGATTCAGATAGCAATTCTGATATAGATAGCAACTCAAACTCAGATAGTGACTCAGACTCTGACATGAATTCAAATTCAGACAGCGATTCAAACTCAGATAGCAACTCATCTTCAGATAGCAACTCAGACTCTGACATGAATTCAAATTCAGACAGCAATTCAAACACTGATAGCGACTCAGACTCTGATATGAATTCAAATTCTGACAGCGACTCAGACTCTGATATGAGTTCAAATTCAGACATCGACTCAAACTCAGACAGCAATTCAGATTCAGATAGTGATTCAGATATGGGTATGGGTTCAAATGATTCAAGCACTAGTAGTGGATCAGGTGTTGCTAAAGCTGCTGCTATAAATGATTCTAATAAGTTAAATAAAGAAAAAGATTTACCAGTTACAGGAGAGCAAACTCTAAATAATACAACATTAATAGGTAGTTTATTCGCTGGTATTGGTTCATTATTCTTATTTGGTCGCCGTAGAAATGAAGATAAATAAATTAAACATTTAAGATGTGGGCTAAAACGTACTAAGAAGAACTCATTCTATTGGTATAAAAATGTCATCGATACAAACGGTGAAGAACTTAAATAATACAATCAGACCTTGTCATACATAATGACAGGGTCTTTTTTATGCCAGTAAATTGGTATTTGAAATTTGTCGGAAAAATAATTACCGATATTAAAAATAAAATAGATTTTAGATATTCTTAAAATTAAAACGTTGTATTATACAAAATATAAATGTAAATAATAACTTTTTAAAATAAATGTTGTACAATTTAAAGTGCGCTAGTATAATTTTACATGATAAGTGCTTGATGTTCGAAATACTTATCGAATATCCAAAAAATTCTGGAGGTATATAAATGGAACAAAAGAAAAGAAAAAGAGTTAAAAAATTAGATTTTTTACCTAATAGATTAAATCATTATTCTATTAGAAAATTCACGATTGGTACGGCTTCAATCTTAGTTGGTTCAGCTTTACTTTTCGGTATAGGTAGTGAAGCTAAAGCGGATGAACAAGCGAGTCATTCAACTGTACAAGATGATGGTGTGAATAAGGATAAAGCAAACATAGATGATTCTGTTCAAGAATCTGCCTCAACAGAAGAAGCGAGCACAGAAGAAACAGCACCAGAAGCTGAGACAACAGAAGAAGCGAGCACAGAAGAAAAAGCGCCAGAAGCTGAGACAACAGAAGAAGCAAGTACAGAAGAGAAAGCACCGGAAGCTAACACAACAGAAGAAGCAAGCACAGAAGAGAAAGCACCGGAAGCTGATACAACAGAAGAAGCAAGCACAGAAGAGAAAGCACCAGAAGCTGAGTCAACAGAAGAAGCAAGTACAGAAGAAAAAGCGCCAGAAACTGACAAAACAGAAGAAGTAAGTACAGAAGAGAAAGCACCAGAAGCTGATACAACAGAAAAAGTAAGTACAGAAGAGAAAGCACCAGAAACTGAGTCAACACCAAAAACTACAAATAAAGTAGCAACAGAAAAAGCGCAATCAGCTAAATCAACAGAAGAATCTAATACTGCAAATAAAAACGACGATTATTCAATCTCACAAGTTCGTGATGAAGAAACAGCTGCTACATATTATAAAAAAGCTGCCAACGTTTCTGATAAACAAGCTCGTGAAGTAATCAGTAATTTAAATTTAGATACTAAAAATTTAAGTGAACAAGAATTACAATATGAATTGATCAAAGCGTTAGCAAACAAGCAGAAAAACAATAAACCATTAGCAACTGCATTAAGAGCGGCATCACCAAAAGATGAAGAATCTTTAAATATTGCTTCAAATGAATTAATCAATACATTAGCAGTAACAGATAAATCAAAAGTAATCGAAGCAGATGCGATTAAGAATGGATATATCAAATCGCAAACTGACGCAACTAACGCTGCAAATACTCTATCAGGAAGAGCTTGGATTGTTGATAAAGGAACGCCTTCAACAATGTCTAATGGACTAACAGCAGTTCCTGAAGGTACGAAAGTATACTTACAATGGATCGATAAAGATGGAGCTGTATCACCAACATATATGGCTACAACATCTAACAAATTAAGATCTTCAGATGGTTCTCAAGTAGGTCCAGGTGCATATGCATTTGACTTAAGAGAGGCTTGGACTGACGCAAATGGAAAAGAGCATAAATATAACGCGACTAGTAAGCAACTATATCGCTTATGGATTGAAGATTTTGAAATTGATGATGGTATTACAGCGACAATGATACGTCAAGCTGGCGGATTTTATCCTGGAAGATATGTAGACTCTATTACTAATTCTAATTTAGGTCAATTTCCATTAATTGGTTCAAATATGCAACGTACGGGTATATTTATGGGAATTAAGTCAGGTAATGATTACATGACTAATGACAAATCTGAATGGATCCATGATGAACAAGGTCCATTGAGTAGTCCAGCAGTAGATTTAAAAGCAAAAAATTCAGTTTCAGGACAAGTTTGGTTTGAAACAGGTGCTGGAGACTATGCTAACTCAGCTACAGGACCAAATAATAATAGTAAAGATCCAGAAGCTGCTGGTTATACAGTTGTTATGTCTTCATTAACTGAAGAAGGTGCCAAACAATATAAAGCTCAAGTTAATAGTTTACCAGAAAA
>NZ_JAJNJL010000004.1:0-227673 GCF_022386055.1 Mammaliicoccus sp. Q-M61 | reverse complement strand
TTTTATTTTGAATTTAAAATCATACTTTTTCCTCATAAGAATGCACCCCAATAGTTTGATTTGTTTAGGTCAAATATTTGGGTTCACATCATCTTCTTCAATCTCGTGAGTTTACTACCTCTTTAACTCACATCTTTAGCAATCTCGTGTGTTTACTACCTCTTTAACTCACATCTTTAGCAATCTCGTGTGTTTACTACCTCTTTAACTCACATCTTCTCCAATCTCGTGTGTTTACTCCACCTTTAACTCACATATCCCGATAATCCACTCCGTTACTCACCCAACCGCTCCGACCACTCCACCCTTCCTCTATCTATTTTCTCCACCAAACACCTCCCTACTTTACCTACCAAAATTTCTATAGCAACTATAAAAAGCCCAAAAGATGTGACGACATCTTTTGGGCTTTATGTGAACCATTTTTATTTATATGCTCAATTATTTTGATAAGTTATAGAAAGCTTTGATTCCTTCGAATTTACCTGTTTCGAATAATTCATCTTCGATACGTAATAATTGGTTGTATTTAGCAATACGGTCAGTTCTTGATAATGAACCTGTTTTGATTTGGCCAGCGTTAGTTGCTACTGCGATATCAGAGATTGTAGTATCTTCTGTTTCACCTGAACGGTGTGATACAACTGCAGTGTAACCAGCTTTTTGAGCCATTTCGATTGCTTCAAATGTTTCTGTTAATGTACCGATTTGGTTAACTTTAATTAAGATTGAGTTACCGATACCTTTTTCGATACCTTCAGATAATTTTTCAGTGTTAGTTACGAATAAATCGTCACCTACTAATTGTACGCGGTCGCCGATACGGTCAGTAAGAAGTTTCCAGCCGTCCCAGTCATTTTCATCCATACCGTCTTCGATAGTGATGATTGGGTATTTGTTTACTAATTCTTCAAGGAAGTCTACTTGTTCTTCAGAAGAACGTTTAGCACCATTTTCACCTTCGAATTTAGCATAGTCGTATACGCCATTTTCGTAGAATTCTGATGCAGCACAGTCGAATCCTAAGAATACGTCTTTACCTGGTTCTAAACCAACTGCTTTGATTGCTTCTAAGATTGTTTCAACACCGTCTTCAGTACCTTCAAATTTAGGAGCGAAACCACCTTCGTCACCTACTGCAGTTACTAAACCACGAGATTTTAAGATTTTAGCTAAGTTATGGAAGATTTCTGCTCCCCAACGTAAAGCTTCTTTGAATGATTCAGCACCTACTGGTAAGATCATGAACTCTTGGAATGCGATTGGTGCATCTGAGTGAGAACCACCGTTAACAATGTTCATCATTGGTACTGGTAATTGAACACCGTTGAATCCACCAAGATATTTGTATAATGGTTGACCTAAGAAGTCAGCTGCAGCACGAGCTACTGCGATAGAAACACCTAAGATAGCATTAGCACCTAATTTAGCTTTGTTTGGTGTACCGTCTAAAGCGATCATTAATTTGTCGATAGAAACTTGTTCTAATACTGAGAATTCACCTTCAATGATTTCAGGTGCAATGATTTCGTTAACGTTTTCTACAGCTTTAAGAACACCTTTACCTAAGTAACGGTCTTTGTCTCCGTCACGTAATTCTACTGCTTCATATTCACCTGTTGAAGCACCTGATGGTACTAAAGCTCTACCAAAAGCACCGCTTTCAGTTAATACTTCTACTTCTACTGTTGGATTACCACGAGAGTCTAATACTTCGCGTGCATAAATATCTGTAATAATTGGCATAATTAAAACTCCTTTATAAATTTATAATTTATTATTTAATTAATGATTCACCAGTCATATCTTCTGGTTTTTCTACTCCAAGTAAGTCTATAAGTGTTGGTGCTAAGTCTGCTAAGCGGCCTCCACTTCTTACTTCTACCCCTTCTTTTGTCACAATAACAGGAACAGGGTTTGTTGTGTGAGTTGTCATAGGTGATTCGTCATCTGTTAACACTTCATCAGAGTTACCATGGTCTGCTGTAATGATAGCTGTACCATTCATTGATAAAATTTTATCAACAACTTCACCTAAACATTCATCTACTGCTTCAATTGCTTTAATTGTTGGTTCAAGCATACCACTATGACCAACCATATCAGGGTTCGCAAAGTTTAAGATAATTAAATCTAAATCACCTTTATCTAACTCACTGATTAAAGCATCTTTTACTTCATATGCACTCATTTCAGGTTTCAAGTCGTATGTTGCGACTTTAGGTGAATCGATTAATACTCTTCTTTCACCTTTAAACTCTGCATGATTACCACCACTCATGAAATAAGTAACATGAGGGAATTTTTCTGTTTCAGCAATTCTTAATTGATTTAAATTATTTTTCTCAGCTACTTCACCGATTGTATTTTTGATATCAACTGGTTTAAAAGCAACTTCGGCAATAACATCATCACTATAGTTTGTAAAAGTAACAAAGAATAAATCATCTAGTTTACGTTTAATTTCAAAACCTTCAAATTTTTCATTTGTATATACTTGGCTAAGTTGTGCCGCTCTATCTGGACGGAAGTTAAAGAATACCATAGCGTCATGGCTATTTACACCAGTGTTTTCTACACCTTTTTCTTCGTCTTTAACGATAAATGGCACAACAAATTCATCTGTTAGACCTTCTTGATAATTAGCTTCTACACCTTCAACTGCAGTTGCATATACAGGTCCAACGCCATTAGACATTGCATCGTAAGCTTTCTCTTCACGATCCCAACGTTTATCTCTATCCATAGCGTAATAACGACCAGAAATAGAAGCGAATTGACCTATACCTAGCTCTTTAAATTTATTTTCAGTTTCTTCAATATATTTAAGTGCTGATTTTTGATCAACATCACGTCCGTCTAAGAATCCGTGAACATAAACTTTTTTAACACCTTGTTTTTTGGCTAATTCTAATAGTGCAAATAGATGTTTGTAGTGACTGTGAACACCACCATCTGATAAAAGTCCCATTAAATGTAGCGTTGAATCATTTTTTACAACGTGATCCATTGCTTGTTTAAGTGCGTCAATTTCAAAGAAATCGCCATCTTCAATTGATTTATTGATTCTAGTTAAACTTTGATAAACAATTCTTCCTGCACCAATGTTTAAGTGACCTACTTCAGAGTTACCCATTTGACCTTCTGGTAGACCTACATCTAAACCACATGCTGATAATTCGTTATGTGGATATTTGTTGTAATATCTATCAAAATTTGGTTTGTTGGCTTGTTTTACCGCATTACCATGCTCTTCTTCACGATTAGCAAAACCATCAAGAATGATAAGTGCTATTGGTTGTTTAGCCATTATTTAGCACCTTCTAATAATGCTACGAATGAATCAACTTTTAATGAAGCGCCGCCAACTAATGCGCCATCGATATCTGATTGAGCCATATATTCTTTAATGTTTTCTGGTTTAACACTACCACCGTATTGTACACGTAAAGCATCAGCAGCTTCTTGAGAGAAAGCACCTGCAACAACGTTACGTACGTGTGCACACATTTGGTTAGCATCTTCAGAAGTAGAAGATTTACCAGTACCAATTGCCCAGATAGGTTCATAAGCGATTACTGTCGCTTTAACTTGATCTTCTGTGAAGCCTTTAAGTGCTGCTTCAACTTGACCACCTACTACTGATTCAGCTTTACCTGCTTCTCTTTCTTCTAATGTTTCACCAACACAAATAATTGGTGTCATATTATGAGAAAATACAGCTAATGCTTTTTTATTAACATCTTCGTCAGTTTCGTGGAAGTATTCACGACGTTCAGAATGTCCTAAAACGACATACTTAACACCTAAATCTTCAAGTGCTGCTGGAGATGTTTCACCAGTGAAAGCACCATTATCTTCAAAGTATGCATTTTGCGCACCAATTTGTAAGCCTTGTGCTACGCCTTCTTTAGTTAAGTTAACAAGTGCATCTAATTGTAAAGTTGGTGCACAAATTACTGAATCTACCTCATTAGTATCTGGTAATGCTGGAAGTTCATTAACAAAGTCTTTTGCTTCTTGAACTGTTTTATTCATTTTCCAGTTACCTGCGATAATTGGTTTTCTCATGATATATAAACTCCTTTTATGATTATTTTTCAGAAATTGCTTCGATACCTGGTAATGCTTTACCTTCTAGATATTCTAGAGAAGCTCCGCCACCTGTAGAAATGTGTGTGAAATCATCAGCAAATCCTAAGTCCATCGCTGCTGCAGCTGAATCTCCACCACCGATAATTGTTGTAGCATCTTTTAAGTTAGCGATTGCTTTACATACGCCAATTGTACCTTGTGCAAAGTTACTAAATTCGAATACGCCCATTGGACCATTCCAAACAACTGTATTTGAACCTTGTAGAGCTTCACTAAATACTTCAACTGATTTAGGACCGATATCCATTGCTTCTTGATCAGTAGGAATTTCATCAGCAGAAACAACTGTAATTTCAGCATCATTTGAAAATTCTTTAGCTACTTTACAATCAACCGGTAAAATAATTTTATCACCAGCACGTTCAAGTAAATCTTTAGCAAAATCTACTTTGTCTTCTTCAAGAAGTGATAAGCCGATTTCTTTACCTTGTGCTTTGAAGAATGTATATGCCATTCCTCCACCGATGATAACTTTATCAGCAATTGTTAATAAGTTTTCGATAACACCAATTTTATCAGACACTTTCGCGCCACCTAAAATTGCTACTAAAGGACGTTCAGGTTCACTTACAACGCCGCCGATAAATTTAATTTCTTTATCCATTAAGAAACCTGATGCTGTTTCAATATTAGATGCAATACCTACGTTAGACGCATGTTCACGGTGAGCTGTACCGAATGCATCGTTGATAAATACATCACCTAATGAAGCCCAGTATTTACCTAATTCAGGATCATTTTTAGATTCTTTTTTACCATCAACATCTTCGAAACGTGTATTTTCAAATACTAATACATCGCCTTCAGATAATCCGTCGATTGCGCTTTCTAACGCTTCACCACGAGTTTCTGGTACGAATGTTACTTCTTTATTTAATAATTCACTTAAGCGTTCTGCTACTGGTTTAAGTGACAATCCTTGTTTATCTTCTTCAGTTTTCACTTTACCTAAATGTGAGAATAAAATAACTTTACCGCCTTGTTCGATAATGTATTTTATTGTAGGAAGCGCTTGAACGATTCTGTTATCGTTTGTAATTGCACCATCTTTCATTGGTACATTAAAATCTGCTCTTACAAGTACTTTTTTACCTTTTAATTCTACGTCTTTAACATTCTTCTTTGCCATGACTTGTCTTCCTCCTCTAGATAATAGAAAATACTTTACGATTAAAAATAAGCGGAGAAGCGTTGTGCTCCCCGCTTACTCATAAGCATAACCTATTTAGTTCAATTATTTAAATTATTTGTTAGCTTGAGCTGCTAAATATTCTAAAGTACGAACTAATTGTGAAGTGTAAGACATTTCATTGTCATACCAAGATACAGTTTTAACTAATTGACGATCTCCAACTGTCATAACACGAGTTTGAGTTGCATCGAATAATGAACCGTAAGTGATACCAATGATATCAGAAGATACGATTTCGTCTTCAGTGTAACCGAATGAATCATTTGTAGCATTTTTCATTGCTGCATTGATTTCTTCAACTGAAACTTCTTTGTCTAATACAGCTGTTAATTCTGTTACTGAACCAGTTGCTACTGGAACACGTTGAGCTGATCCATCTAATTTACCTTTTAATTCTGGAATTACTAAACCGATTGCTTTAGCAGCACCAGTTGAGTTAGGTACGATGTTTTGAGCAGCTGCACGAGCACGACGGAAGTCACCTTTAGCATGTGGAGCATCTAAAGTATTTTGGTCACCAGTGTAAGCGTGAATTGTCATCATTAAACCTTCAACGATACCGAATTCATCATTTAATACTTTAGCCATTGGAGCTAAACAGTTAGTTGTACAAGATGCACCTGAAACGATTTCTTCAGATCCGTCTAATTCGTCATGGTTAACGTTATAAACGATAGTTTTTAAGTCACCTGATGCTGGAGCTGAAATTAATACTTTTTTAGCACCTGCTTCGATGTGAGCTGAAGCTTTGTCTTTGTCAGCGAAGAAACCAGTACATTCTAATACTACATCGATATCTAAATCGCCCCATGGTAATTCTTTAGGGTTAGGATTTTCGAAAGTTTTGATTTCTCTACCGTTTACGCGGAATCCGCCTTCGATAACTTCTACTTCGTCTTTGAAACGACCTTGTGTTGAATCATATTTTAATAAATGAGCTAACATTGCGTCATCTGTTAAATCGTTGATTGCTACTACTTCGATATTTTCAACTTCTTGTAATCTTCTAAATGCTAAACGACCTATTCTACCAAAACCATTAATTGCTACTTTAGTTGCCATTATGATGGCCTCCTTTTTATTTTTTATTCAAAAAGGTTAAATAACCTTTTATTCCAAATTGATTATTGCTTTTGCAGCACCTTCGTCGGTGATAAGAATTGTATTCTTTGGCGCAATCTCAAGATAAGCTTTTATCGCTTCTGCTTTAGATGTCCCACCTGCTACTGCAAAAATGTTTGTCTTTGTTGTTAAGTCTTCTAGTTGCAAACCGATTGTCTTAACACGATGCACGACCTCACCTTTGTCATTGAAATAATAACCAAAAGCTTCTCCGACAGCATGATGATGTTTCAATTGGCTTAATACTTCTTCAGAAGTCTTCCTTCTTTCCGCCATCTTCAGCGCATCACCAATACCGTGAATAATAAAATCTGAACGACCTATTGCATCTAGCACCTCAATAACTGCAGGTTCTTTCAGCAAAGTTTCGTATGAACTTTCACTCACTTGGTCTGGAACATACAAGACTTTATATGACCCACCTGTACGATTTGCCATACTTGCGCAAATTGTATTCGCTTGAAACACAACGTTTTCACCCAAACCACCACGCGCTGGCGTGAACAAAATGTCTTTATCTAATGGATGTAATGACTCACTTACTCTTGCCATTGTTGAACCACCAGTTACTGATACTGAAGCATGATCGTATAATGACTGTTCTAGTAATTCAGCAGTAACATTACCCATTTCTGCTTTAACCATCTCATCTAAATCCGAATTACCTCTCACTATATGAGTTTTCACACCATATCGATTAAAAATTTCTTCTTCAATATGATTAAAACTAGAATAAAGTGTTAAATAATGTGATAAAGAATCAAGCGTTTGCTCGCCTGTTTCAGTCAATTTCATACCAGTTGACCGAACGCTGATTAAATCTTGTTGTTTTAAAATTTCTATCTCAGTTCTCAATACCCGTTCAGTGACATTCATAACATCACTCAACGTTCTTCGACCTATAGGCTGCTTCTTCTCGATTGTCGATAAAATATTAAAGCGTCGATACATCTTGTCAATCAAATCAGGAACTAGTCTATGTTGTACTTTTAGTAAATCTTCCATAAACAAGTCGCCTCCTCAAAGATTAACAGATGGGCAATATCTAACCTGGGTTAGACGTTTTTCGTCCCATGCGGGTCAAAAAAATAATATCTGTTTACAGTTTTATAATACACCCCTTATATATAGAATGCAAGTTAAAAGCGTTTCCTATTATTTCAATTGATTATATGCCTCTGTCAATGTGATGAAATCAATATTTCCTTCTTGTAGAACTTGTCCATCATATTCAACAACTGGAATTCTTAACATATATTTTTCGAGTAATGAATCATCTTCTTCAATATTAATAGTATCTATTTTTATTTCATGATCGTACGATTCTTTAAAAAATTCAATTTGAATCTTAGCATCTTCACATAAACCACAATTTGTTCCAACATAAAATTTAATTGTCATCCAAATCATCCTTTACAAAGTAAGCCTCCCCGAGACGAATCGAACGCCCATTTCAAGAACCGGAATCTTGCGTGTTATCCGTTACACTACGGAGAGATAAGTCTTAATAAACACTTTATATCTACTTAATATATTGTCGATATAATAGGATTATCAACTATTAAGGAGTGAAGCAAAATGAATACAACTCAAAGGGAGTATTTCATCAGAAAAAGATGTGACTATTTTAATATAGAAGTCACACAAATTCACTGCACACAGCTCGTTGATTACGGAAACTATTATATCATTTATGCTAACATTGACAACTCATATCACAAATTCCCAGTGTATAAATCAGCTATTTAAGTTATAATATTCATCAGTAGGTCATATTTTTTGACCATGTTTGACTTTGTAGTGTATGATATGGTCATTAAGATATTCAAAGGAGGATTAACTGATGAATTTAATACCAACAGTTATTGAAACAACAAACCGCGGAGAACGCGCTTATGATATTTATTCACGTTTATTGAAAGACCGCATTATTATGTTAGGGTCAGCTATCGATGACAATGTAGCTAACTCAATCGTTTCACAATTACTATTCTTACAAGCTCAAGATTCTGAGAAAGATATTTACTTATATATCAACTCTCCAGGCGGTAGTGTAACAGCAGGATTTGCGATTTACGATACAATCCAACACATCAAACCTGATGTTCAAACTATTTGTATCGGTATGGCAGCATCTATGGGTTCATTCCTACTAGCAGCTGGTGCTAAAGGTAAACGTTATGCATTACCAAATAGTGAAGTTATGATTCACCAACCACTTGGCGGTGCACAAGGACAAGCTACTGAAATTGAAATTGCAGCTCGTCATATTTTACGTACACGTGAGAAATTAAATAAAATTTTATCTGAAAGAACTGGACAACCAATTGAAAAAATTGAAAAAGACACTGATCGTGATAACTTCTTAACAGCTGAAGAAGCTAAAGAATACGGTTTAATCGATGATGTTATGCATCCAGAAGATATTAAATAATTATATTAATAAAGAAGCACCTGAGACATGAATTGTCTCAGGTGCTTCTTTTATTGTTGAATTGTCTCGCCGTTTCTAATTTTTTCAGCCATCTCATTTAATTTACGTAATCTATGATTAATACCTGATTTAGATATTTTACCTGTGCTTACCATTTCGCCTAATTCTTTAATTGACACATCTTGATTATCTATTCTAAGTCTTGCAACTTCTCTTAAACGATCTGGCAAGTTATCAATACCAATTTCTTTATCGATGAGCTGAATGCTCTCAACTTGTTTCATTGCGGCGCTAACTGTTTTGTTCAAGTTAGCTGTCTCACAATTGACTAATCGGTTAACTGAATTTCTCATATCCCGAATAATTCTTACATCTTCAAACTTCAATAGTGCTTGATAGCCACCTATCAAACTTAAGAAATCGGAAATCTTTTCAGCTTCTTTCAAATAACTGATAAATCCTTTTTTGCGCTCTAATAATTTAGCATTTAAATCATATTGATTCATGAGTGCGGTTAAATCTGCTGAATGTTCTTCGTATAATGAAAAGATTTCAAGATGATAAGAAGAAGTCTCTGGGTTATTAACAGAACCCCCTGCTAGAAATGCACCTCTTAAATAACTTCTTTTACAACAATCTTTTTGTAAAATATCTTTATCTATTTCATGTTTAAACATGCCATCTTGTAAAATACCAAGCTCATCTAATATTTCTTTAGCTTTTACTTTTATTCGACTAATATATATATTATTTTTCTTAAGTTTCATTTTCTTTCTCACTAATAATTCAACTTCAACACCGAAGCATTTTTTTATTAATGAAAATATTCGACGTGCTATCGCTGCATTTTCAGTTTGTACATTTATAACAAATTGCTGATTAGATATACTTAAATTACCGTTCATTCTAATCAAAGCTGAAAGTTCTGCCTTGGCGCAACAATCATCTACTTCAATTCTTGTTAATTCATTTTTCATTTCTGAAGCAAAGCTCACAGCAGATCATCCTTTCTTAGTTTATACGCACATAAAAATAATGATATGCCAAAAGACATATCATACGTTTTGCATCTATTTCATATTACATGGAATAGCCGGGCGTATCAAGTTTTTAAACTTGAACTTTTTATGTTTTACTTGAAGGTTCTTTAATAACACCAAATAAAATCATCGCCAAGCCAATGATTAAAAATGAAATACCTATCTGCTGATTTGCGATTAAACCTATGAGTAAAAATATACAACCTAATATCACCATTAATATTTGAACACTTTTCATGACCCATCACCCCGAATTGAAAACCCTTACATTTATATTACTCGATTTCCATAAAAAAATGAAGCAAATTAGACATGAATGATTGTCTCATTTGCTTCATTTAATATTAATTTTTACGTTTGTCTGTTTTATCTAGACAAAACTTTATTTATCTTTCTTATATTGAATTGTACTGATTTCTCTCAAGGCGATTTCGTAAATGAGTTGTGCCAACACTTTATTGTTATGTCTAATGTATTGATGAGGTGTAATACTTACTAATTCATTATCATGAATGCACTGTACACCCATTTCTTTTAATTTCTCACCATCAAATTCAACTTGTTTAGCTTCTTCTTGTTCATATCTTAATAAGATATCTTTATCGAAACGCTTATTTTGACATATTACAAAGTCAATAAATGATGCGCCTACATGGTCATGAATAGCTTTAACATGGTCACTTACTGAATAACCTGTTGTTTCACCTTTTTGAGTCATAAGGTTACATACATATAATCTTTCCGCTTCAGTATTAACAATTGCATCTTTAACTTTATTCAAAATTAAATTAGGCATTATACTTGTATATAAAGAACCTGGTCCCATTACAATTAAATCCGCTTCTTCAATTGCATCTATTGCTTCTTTCATCGGTTCAATATCTTGAGGGGTTAAAAATACTTTTTCAATTTTCTTATCTGTCTTAGGAATTTTAGATTCTCCGACAATGATTTCACCATCTGACATAACTGCATTCAGTACAACACTTCTCGTTGTTGATGGAATGACTTGCCCTTTAATATTCAACAACTTACTTAATTCTTTTACAGCATGTCCAAAATCATCCGTAATATTTGTCATGGCAGCTAGCAATAAATTTCCGATTGAATGACTGCCAAGTTCTTCTTCTTCAAAACGATATTGGAATAACTTTTCAAGCATTGGTTCTGTGTCACTAAGTGCTGCTAATACGTTTCTGATATCGCCAGGGGCAGGTATATCCATCACATCACGAATTTTACCAGTACTACCGCCATCATCTGCTACAGTTACAATGGCGGTAATATCTATTGGATATTCCTTTAACCCTCTTGCTAATACAGAAAGACCGGTTCCTCCGCCAATTAAGACGACTTTTAATCTTTTCATGTTCTTGGCTTACTTTCAATATGTGCATCGCGATGTGATGTATACACAACATAGTCAAAGTTCTCTTTAATATCTTCCCCTAAACGTTTCGCAAGTGCTACAGATCTATGTTGACCACCCGTACAACCGATTGCAATCGTCAATTGGGATTTCCCTTCTTTCTTATAACCTGGCAACATAAACATTAACAGATCACTAAACTTTTTATAAAATGTATTCGTTTCTTTCCATTTCATCACATATTGATAAACTTCATCGTCGAGACCAGTCATAGGTCTTAACTCTTCAACATAATATGGATTTGGCAAAAATCGTACATCAAAAACTATATCTGCATCAATAGGCATACCATGTTTGAATCCAAAGCTCATCACTCTTACTTGAAATGTTGTAGAAGGATCTTCTTCAAATGCTTCTACAAGTTCTTGTTTCAATTCTTTAGGTTTCTTTTCAGTCGTATCAATCACAAAGTTACTGATACCTTTAATATCACTTAATAAAGATCTTTCTCTTTCAATTGCAGATAATAAACTACCTTCCTCACTTAAAGGATGTGTTCTTCTTGTTTCTTTATATCTAGAAATTAATTTTTTATCGCTCGCTTCTAAAAACAAAATATCTACTACTACTTTTTTCTCACTTTGTATATAATCTAATTCATCTCTTAAATTTCCAAAGAAATCCTTACCTCTTAAATCGATACCAATTGCAACTTTTGATAAAGAAGGATTACCCTGATCCATTAAATCAACAAATTTTTGCAATAATATAGGCGGTAGATTATCAACACAAAAATATCCTAAATCTTCTAAAGCTTGTAGCGCGACTGATTTACCCGCACCGGACATTCCTGTAACCACGAGAAGTTCATTTTTTACATTAGTTTTGTCGATAGGTTGCATAACAGTTCTCCTTTAACGATCATATATACTTTTATCTTACATGATTACACCACAAAAAACATTAAATAAATGGCCAATACTAGTGTATCTTTCCCGTAATATTAAGGTAATAATCACTTATGAAATAGCATCGATTATATTGATGTTTCGTTTTCGGGTCGATATTTATTTTTATCGGACTGAAAATCCTGTTTTCGGGTCGGTAAATTTTTTTATCGGTCCATATTCTCTATTTCTGGACCGGTAATTTTATTTATCGGTCCATATTTTCCGTTTCTGGACCGGTAATTTTATTTATCGGTCCATATTTTCCGTTTCTGGACCGGTAATTATTTTTATCGGTCCCTATTCCACATTTCTGGACCGGAAATTTTCCGTATCGGTCCATATTTTCCACATCCGGACCTACCGATAATCACATTCCGCACCTACCATCCACATAAAAAAAGAGGCGGGACATGTGTCCTCGCCTCTTCACTACTCAAATTATATTAATTGTTCTTCGTCTTCTAATGATTCGATATATGCTTGTGCATTTTGTGCTGCGATACTGCCGTCACCTGTTGCTGTAACGATTTGACGTAATGTTTTTTCACGAACATCGCCTGCTGCATATACACCTGGTACTTTAGTTTCCATTTCATCATTTGTTTCGATATAGCCATTTTCATTTAAAATGCCTAATGATTCAAATGGTTTAGTTAATGGTTTCATACCGATATAGATGAATACACCATCAGCTTGGTGTTCTGACTCTGATCCATCTTCAGTTGAAACTAATGTTACTGATCCTACTTTACCATCTTTTTCATTAATTGTTTTTAATGTTGTGTTCCAAATGAAATCAATTTTTTCATTTTTAAATGCACGGTCTTGAATGATTTTTTGAGCTCTTAATTCGTCTCTTCTGTGAACAATTGTAACTTTGTCTGCAAATTTAGTTAAGAAAATACCTTCTTCGACAGCTGAATCTCCGCCACCGATTACATATAAGTTTTTCCCTTTAAAGAATGCACCGTCACATACTGCACAGTAACTTACACCGCGTCCACCTAATTCTTGTTCACCTGGTACACCTATTTTTTTGTACTCTGCACCAGTTGCAATGATAATTGCACGAGCTGTTAATGTTTTGTCACCCATATTTACAACTTTATAAGAACCTTTATCTTCTATTTCTTTAATGTCACCATATTCATATTTAGCACCAAATTTTTGTGCATGTGTAAACATTTTAGTTGATAAGTCTGGACCTGTTATTAAATCAAAGCCAGGGAAGTTCTCTACATCTTCAGTGTTTGCCATTTGTCCACCTGGCATACCTCGTTCTATCATTACAGTTGATAAATTTGCTCTTGAAGCATACACTGCAGCAGTCATTCCTGCTGGTCCAGCCCCAACTATAATTACATCATAATCTACTTGTGTAGTCATTTATAAACTGCCTCCTCTTATTAATTCAGTAGAATTGTACATCATAATCATTACTATTCATAACTATATGCTCAAAATAGCATTGATCGCTTTATTCAAGCGATACGTCGTAATATGAAATGTATCTTTAATCTCTTTTTTAGTTATTTTTTGATTTACCATCTTTAAATAAATATAAATGGATGCTGCAACATAATGTTCAACTTGTTCAATCGATTCATTATCTGCAATGAGCATTTCTGCATGTTCAATCCATGATACAAAAATCTCTTTACCATATTTTTGATATATGGATTGTTCAATAAGCTTCATACCTTTATCAATAAAGCCTAACTTGTTTAAATGTAAATCTTGAAAAGTATACGTTATATATAACCTTTCATAGTCTGGTAAACTTTCTAGAACTTCCCATATTTCATGAGACATAACGAGTTCTCTATGTTTCATATGCCCTAATAAAAAGATGCCATATAACCTATATCGATAGTCTTCGTCTTTTAATAAAGGTAACACATGACGGTCTAACATATCTTTGAGTTCATCAATTTTCCAAGGTGGCAATTGACTATGATATTGTACACTATCTTCAAATCTTTGCCAATGTCTTTTCGCTTCATCTAAATATCCTAAATGATAGAAGTTGTAACTTAAGGCGTGGTGTAATTGTGGCGTAGCAGCTTGTGCTTTTTTTAGAAGAGGCACTAATAATTGATTAGAAGGTTTATGCTTTCCTAAATAGCTTAGAACAACACCCAATTTAAAAGATTCTTCATCATTAATAGGATGTAATTTACTTAATTGATTCAGATATTGCTCATAACGTTCTAGCTGTTGCGTGTTGTATAGCAATAACGTCATATGACATAAAGCGTAAATATCAGAAGGATTATCTTCCAATATCGTTTGTAACAATATCTCCGCTTCGTCATATTGACTATTGTATAACATAGACATCGCTTTTAAATTCATAATATGTTTATCTTCTTGTAATTTAGCACGTTGTCTATCAATATAATCATTCGCTTCTTGTAACCTGCCATGTGAAAATAAGTATTGAAAAATATGTTGAATCACAAATCTTTCCGCTTCTTCTTCCACAATTGTTTGATCATTATACTTTACTTCAAACATTTGAATCATTTCTTCAAAATAATCTTGGTCGTCCTCTTCTGTTACATATCTTAACCCAAATAAAAATGCTTTATTAGGTTCATTCGTCTTTATATACATTTGACTTAAATAAAAATAATAATCTGTCACAAAATTTTCTTTCACAATTTGATCGAACATCATTTCTTCTGCTTGAGTATTTTTATTTAGCTCTACAAGACATTCAGCATAAGGCGGTATAATCACAAAATCATTAGGTGATAGTTCAAGCGCTTTTTTAAATAAAGACTCGGCATATCCGAAATCTTGTTCTCTCATTTTTTCCATTGCTTTATGATAATAGAAGTCTTTATCAAACTTTACGTGTATGACATTTGAATTTTCTCCCAACGACTGACTCACCGCCTTTTTTTAAGTTCCATAGGATTGCCATATGCCATCATATCATTAGGTACATCTTTCGTCACGATTGTACCACTTGCTATAACAGCATTATCACCTATACTCACACCTGCAAGTATAGTGGCATTTGCACCAACTAAGACATTATCTCCAATGTTTACACGGCCAATTCTATATTCTTCGACTAAATATTCATGACATAGAATGGTTGCATTATATCCTATTACACAGTTTTTACCGATAGTGATAAGTTCAGGATACATAATATCAGGCGTTGCTTTAAATGCGAAAGCTGTCTTTTGACCAACTTTCATCTTGAGCCCTTTTCTGTATAGAAAATGTTTCCATTTAACACTCGGTAAATATCTACTAATTTCAATGATAATAACATTTTTAAATACTTTTATAAAACGTACTGTTTCATACATTTTCCATAATGGATTCGCACCATTTACTTTTTTAGTCTTTAATGCTCTCACGTAAACACTTCTTTCACATTAGTTATGATAATAACCTTTAACATCTCTGAATTTTTTCGGATTATAACGTACTCTTCTATAAATAATACAAATAATAGAAACAACAATTATCACAATAGAAATAACTTGAGCGATTCTTAAATGTTCAGTAAGCATCAAGCTATCCGTTCTTAAACCTTCTATATAGAATCTACCAATTGAATAATAAATTAAATAAGCAAAGAATGTCTCACCAATTTTCAAGTTAGGTCTAATGAGTAGTAAAATGATAAACCCAACTATATTCCAAATGGATTCATATAAAAATGTTGGTTGATAATAAATACCGTCTATTTGCATATGGTTAATGATAAATTCAGGTATATGTAAATTCTCAAGAAAACTACGTGAAACAGGTCCACCGTGCGCTTCTTGATTCATAAAGTTACCCCATCTACCAATTGCTTGTGCCAAAATGATACTTGGCGCGACAATATCAACCATTTGGAAGAATGACAAATTCTTTTTACGACAAATGATGAACCCTGTTAAAAAGGCACCAATCAATCCACCATGAATAGCTATACCACCATTCATAATAAGAGGTATTTCTGCTAAATGTTGACTGTAATAATCCCATTCAAAAGCTACGTAATAAATACGTGCACAGATAATTGCCATTACGACACACCATATAATTAAATCTATAAGTGATTCTTCTTTTATTCCAACTTTTTTAGCAGTTCTTTGTGCGATTAGATATCCAATTAATATACCGGAAGCAATGATAATACCATACCATCGTATTGCTAGCGGTCCTAATTGTATCGCTACGGGATCAATGCCTAACACTTCCATTATTCATTCTCCTTACGTGCATTTTTCAAAATTTCTGCATTAAGACGATTATTAAACTCTTCAGCAGTATTAATTCCCATGTTGTTTAATCGATAGTTCATCGCAGCAACTTCAATAATAACTGCTAAGTTTCTACCCGGTCTAACAGGAATCGTCTTTTTAGTTATTTTTGAGTCTAAGATTTTTAAAGTTTCTTCATTCAATCCAACTCTGTCATATATTTTTTCTTTGTTCCATGTTTCTAAATTGATGTTTAACTTGATTCTTTTCTCCATCAAGATAGATCCCGCACCAAATAAAGTCATAACGTTGATAATACCAAGACCTCGTATTTCAAGTAAATGTTCAATAATCTTCGGTGCTTTACCGATTAATTCGTTTTTATTAATTTCTTTAATTTCAACATTATCATCGGCAACAAGTCTGTGACCACGTTTAACAAGTTCTAATGCCGTTTCACTTTTACCGACACCACTATCACCTGTAATTAATACACCTACGCCATAAACATCGACGAGAACGCCATGCAATGATGTTTCAGGTGCTAGTTCACGCTCTAAATATCCGGTTACTTGCCCCATCAATTTAGTCGTTGAAGACTCACTTTTTAAAAGCGGTGTATTATTTTCATTACAACTTTGAACGAGTTCTTCTGGTGCATCTAGACCTCGTGTGATAATAATAGCTGGTGTTTCAGGTCTACATAATTTAGCCATTCTACCTTTTTTCTCTTCATCAGGCAACAAATTATAAAACGACAACTCAGTTGTACCTAATACTTGAATTCTATCTGATGAATAATGTGAAAAATACCCAGCCATTTCTAGACCAGGACGTGATATATCCGTTTCTGTTATTTTACGATGTAAGCCATTTTTCCCGGCAATAACTTCCAAATTAAATTGCTCTATTAATTTACTACTTGATATCATAGGGTTCACCTCTAGGTTAATATATGTTAATTCTAATGAACTTTAACCTTAACTGCAATCATTATCAATATTACAACAGTTTCTGCAAATATAAAAACCCTAGAAACGTTTTATCGTTTCTAGGGAATAAATTTAAATATCTTTATTTTGGTCGTTATTTTTATTGAAATTTCTAATGATATTTCTTAAAGATTCATCTAATTGTTGAATAGGATCTTGACCTGTTCCTTCATTATCCTTAAACTTCTTTTCAAATTCAGTTTTCCCTGATTTGGCAGTTGTCTTAAATTTATCTAACAAGTCTTCAAATAAATTTTCAACATTTTCTTTAGATTTCTTATCAAATGGTGATGATGATTTTTGATTATGAGATGTTGCATCAAGTAATTTTACCGCTTCATCAACAGTAATTTTCCCACCTTCAATAAGGTCTAAAATTTTTAATTGTACTTCGTTCATAAATAACCCCTCCTGGTTTATGATCGATCTCGTTCTAAAATTGGTTTTAAGTATTTACCAGTGTAAGATGCTTCAACTTCTACAATGTCTTCTGGTGTTCCAGTAGCTATAATTTCACCGCCACCATCTCCACCTTCTGGACCTAAATCTATAATATAGTCTGCTGTTTTAATGACATCTAAATTATGTTCAATAATGATGACAGAGTCGCCATTTTCAACGAGTCTATTTAACACACTTAATAAACGTTTAATATCATCTACGTGTAAACCTGTTGTCGGTTCATCAAGTATATATAATGACTTACCATTAGATCGTCTATGAAGTTCAGAAGCAAGTTTCACACGTTGTGCTTCACCGCCTGATAAAGTTGTTGCGGGTTGACCTAGTTTAACATATCCTAAACCAACGTCTACTATTGTTTTTAATTTTCTATTTATCTTAGGTAAACTTTCGAAAAAGTGATAAGCATCTTCTACTGTCATTTCTAATACATCAGAAATACTTTTTCCTTTATAAGTGACTTCTAATGTTTCTCTATTATAACGTTTTCCATCACAAACTTCACATGGTACGTATACATCTGGTAAGAAATGCATTTCAATTTTAATGATGCCGTCACCTTTACAAGCTTCACAACGGCCACCTTTAACATTAAAACTAAATCTTCCCTTTTGATAACCTCTCACTTTTGCCTCATTCGTTTGGCTAAATACATCTCTAATGTCATCAAATACACCTGTATAAGTTGCAGGGTTTGAACGTGGTGTTCTACCAATTGGTGATTGGTCAATATCTATAATTTTTTCAATTTCATTTACACCTTTTATAGATTTATGTTCACCTGGTTTTGTTTTCGTATTATACAATTGCTTTTGTAAACCTTTGTACAATACTTCATTAACTAATGAACTTTTACCAGAACCTGAAACACCTGTTACACATGTCATAACTGATAATGGGAAGTCTACATCGACATTTTTCAAATTATTACTTGTCGCGCCTTTAACAGATATTTTACGTTTCGTAACTTTTCTTCGTTTAGATGGTACAAACACTTTTTCTTTACCACTTAAGTATTTACCTGTTAAAGATTGTTCATTTGCCATCACTTCTTCAGGTGTACCACTCGCAACTACTTCACCACCATGTACACCTGCTTTTGGACCTATATCAATTAAATAATCCGCAGCTTTCATCGTATCTTCATCATGTTCAACGACAATTAATGTATTACCCATATCTCTCATAGATTTCAATGTATCAATTAAGCGATCATTGTCTCTTTGATGTAAACCAATAGAAGGCTCATCAAGCACATATAACACACCAGATAATCTTGAACCGATTTGAGTTGCCAGTCTAATACGTTGTGCTTCCCCACCAGATAAAGTACCTGATGCTCGATTAAGTGTTAAATATTCTAAACCTACATTATTTAAGAAAGATAATCTTTCATGAATTTCTTTTAAGATGAGCTTCGCAATTTTACGTTCTGTTTCATCTAAATCTAAATTATCAAAATGTTTGATTGCATTATAAATTGAATATCTGACTACTTCACCGATATGTTGGCCATCAATTTTGACAGAAAGTACTTTTTCATTTAAACGATAACCATCACATGTTTCACAAGTTTTTTCGACCATGTATTTTTGCATCACTTCTCTAACGTATTCAGATGGTGAATCATGGTAACGACGTTCTATATTATTTAGTACACCTTCAAAAGCCATCGTTCTTTTTCTTTCTGTTTTAACGCCATAATCTTGATTAAATTTAAATTCTATTTCATCATCATGACCTCTTAAGACGATGTTCTTTTCTTTTTTCGTTAATTTATTAAATGGTTTATCCATATCGATTTTAAAATGTTCACAAGCTTGTTTTAATAAAGTTGGATAATAATTAGAACTGATTGGTTGCCATGGCAAAATGGCACCTTCATTTAAACTTAATGTCTTATCTGGCACGACTAAGTCAACATCTACAGTTAATTTACTTCCTAAGCCATCACAAGATGGACAAGCACCAAACGGATTGTTAAATGAGAACATTCTAGGTTCTAATTGGTCTACTGAGAATCCACAAATCGGACAAGCATGGTGTTCAGAAAATTTAATTTCATCACCTTCAATAATATCAGCAACTGCATTACCGTCAGCTAATTCTAGCGCTGTTTGTAATGAATCAGCTAATCTTGCTTCAATACCTGGTTTAATGACAAGTCTATCAATCACGACATCAATAGAATGATTTTGATTTTTGTTTAAATCTGGAACATCATCTACATCTAAAATATCGCCATCTACTTTTAACCTTGCATAGCCTTTTTTAGCAATGTCTTCAATCAATTTCTTATGTGTTCCTTTACGCCCTGAAACGATTGGTGACAGAATTTGTATTTTTGTTCTTTCTTCTAATTCCATAACTTGATCGACCATTTGTTGAACCGTTTGTGATTTAATTTCAATACCATGGTTAGGACATATTGGTCTACCAACTCTTGCATATAATAGTCTTAAATAATCATATATTTCAGTCACGGTAGCAACAGTTGATCTTGGGTTTTTACTTGTTGTCTTTTGATCAATTGATATCGCTGGAGAAAGACCATCAATTAAATCTACATCTGGTTTATCCATTTGTCCTAAAAATTGTCTCGCATAGGCACTTAATGATTCTACATATCTTCTTTGGCCTTCTGCATAAATCGTATCAAATGCTAAAGACGACTTTCCTGAACCAGATAATCCAGTCATAACAACAAGTTGGTCTTTAGGTATTTCTATATCTATATCTTTTAAATTATGTGCTCTTGCACCTTTTACGATGATGGATTTGTTTTTCATCTCAGTCACCTTTCTGCTTTTAGTTCAAATAATATATCTCTTAGTTCAGATGCACGCTCGAAGTCTAAATCTTTCGCAGCATCTTTCATTTCTTTTTCTATGCGCTCGATTGTCTTTTCTCTTTCTTTTTTTGTAAGTTTCTTAGGCGCTTTTTTAGTATCTTTTTCGGTTACTTCATCCGTTTCTACTGTTGCTGATATGACATCACGTATTTTCTTGTTAATTGTTTGTGGTGTAATATTGTGTTCTTCATTGTACGCTTCTTGAGTAGCACGTCTTCTACTTGTTTCATCTAATGCTG
Source organism: Mammaliicoccus sp. Q-M61 (assembly GCF_022386055.1). Taxonomy (NCBI): domain Bacteria; kingdom Bacillati; phylum Bacillota; class Bacilli; order Caryophanales; family Staphylococcaceae; genus Mammaliicoccus; species Mammaliicoccus sp. Q-M61. The sequence continues at coordinate 206,653 of NZ_JAJNJL010000004.1, read as the reverse complement.
TTCTCATAGAATCTGTAATTTTATCAGCATACATAATCACTTTACCTTTATCATTACGCGCAGCTCGACCAATCGTTTGAATCAACGAACGCTCTGATCTTAAGAAACCTTCTTTATCTGCATCCAAAATTGTAACCAGTGAAACTTCTGGGATATCTAAACCTTCTCTTAGTAAGTTAATCCCAACTAATACATCATAAACACCCATTCTTAAGTCTCGAATAATTTCTATTCTTTCTAATGTCTTTATTTCTGAATGTAAGTAATTCACTTTAATGCCGGCTTCTTTTAAATAAGTCGTTAAATCTTCACTCATTTTTTTAGTTAACGTTGTAATTAATACACGTTCATTTCTTTCTATTCTTTCATTAATTTCAGCCATTAAATCATCTATTTGATTTTCACTTGGTCTGACTTCAACAATCGGATCCAATAAACCTGTAGGACGAATGATCTGTTCGACCATTTCATCAGTATGTTCAATTTCATATGGTCCCGGTGTTGCTGAAACATAAACCAATTGTTTCGTTTTTTCTTCAAACTCTTCAAATTTAAGCGGTCTATTGTCTAAAGCACTTGGTAATCTAAAGCCGTGTTCGACTAAGACATTTTTTCGCGCTTGGTCACCATTATACATACCTCTAATTTGAGGAAGTGTTACGTGAGATTCATCAATCATCACTAACCAATCATCACCAAAGTAATCTAATAAAGTATATGGTGTAGAACCTTTTGGTCGTAACGTTAAATGCACAGAATAGTTCTCAATACCTGAACAAAAGCCCATTTCTCTCATCATTTCTAAATCATAATTCGTTCTTTGTTCAAGTCGTTGAGCTTCTAGAAGTTTATTTTCTTTTCGAAGTTCAGCCAATCGTTCTTCAAGTTCTTTCTCAATACGCTCAATCGCAACTTTCATTTTTTCTTCACGTGTTACGAAGTGAGACGCGGGATAAAATAGAAAATGCTCTCTTTCAGCAATAACTTCTCCTGTTAAGTAATTCACTTCTCTAATTCTATCGATTTCATCTCCAAAGAACTCTACTCTGACACATAGTTCATCACGTGATGCTGGAAATATTTCTACAACATCTCCTCTAACTCTAAATGTACCACGTCTAAAATCTATATCATTTCGTGAATATTGGTTATCGACAAGTTTTCTTAACAGTTCATTACGTTCCATTTCCATACCGACACGCGTACTTACAACTAAGTCTTTATATTCTTCTGGATTACCTAAACCATAAATACAGCTGACACTCGCAATAACGATAACATCATCTCGTTCAAACAATGCACTAGTAGCTGAATGTCGAAGTTTATCAATTTCATCATTTATAGAGGCATCTTTTTCAATAAAAGTATCTGTTTGAGGTACATATGCTTCAGGTTGATAATAATCGTAATAACTTACGAAGTATTCTACTCTATTCTCAGGAAAGAATTCTTTAAACTCACTATATAGCTGTCCAGCCAACGTTTTATTATGTGCAATAATCAATGTAGGTTTACCGACTTCTTTGATGACATTACTCATCGTGAATGTTTTACCTGTACCTGTCGCACCTAATAAAGTTTGATGTCTCTTGCCTTCGTTAATGCCTTTTACAAGAGATTTAATTGCTTCTGGCTGATCCCCTTGAGGTGAATAGTCAGAATGTATTTTAAAAGGAAAATGTTGCATAGGAACCTCCTCATTTTCTGTAATATATATATTTATTTTATCAAAAATTTGTAAAAATGACCAAACATTTGTTCGTTAATTTTAAAATTACATACAAATAAGAGGAAAAATCTAAATGATTATTCCTCTTATCTATCTTGATTCAATTTTATCTATTTTAAGTGTATCAACTATATAAAAGCCTGCTACTAAACTCAGTACATCTAACAACATAATAAGCTCATTGTTAAAAAAGCCTTTATAAACAGAAACACCAATTATAATGCTGGATACAAGTAATCCAATCCATTTATTTTGAGCAATTTGCGTGAAAATAATAACCATTAAACAAGGAAGAAACAAAGCTAGAATCGGCCAAATCATTCAATTCACTAACTCCTTTTTGTTTCACGTTTCTCAAGTATCGTCATTGTTATCTCTCTTAACTCTGAACGTGGTATAAATTTTTCTTGTAACATATCAGGTATAATATGTTGAATAAAATCTTGTACAGATGCTAAATGATCAAATTGCATGATTGTTTCCAATGAACTTTCATAAATTTCGAAGAATAAAGGTTCTGGATTTCTCTTTTGAATTTCACCAAAAGATTCATACAATAAATCAATTTTATCAGCAACACTTAATATTTGCCCTTCTATACTATCATCTTTACCCTCTTGTAGTCTATGTCTATATATATCTTGATATTGCTCAGGAAATTCTTCTGTTATAAATTTATCGATCATCTCTTCTTCAACTTGAGAGAATAATTTTTTAATTTCATAAGACGCATATTTCACAGGTGTCTTAATGTCACCTGTAAATATTTCAGGATAATCATGGTTCAAAGCTTTTTCATATACAAGTTTCCAGTCTATTTCTTGACCATTTTGTTCTTCTACTGTTGCTAAATATTGCGCTATTTTCGTTACTTTAAAGGAATGTGCTGCAACATTATGGTCTTGATACTTAAATTTACCTGGACATCTTACTAATTTCTCTAAATCAGACAAACTTTTAAAATATTGATGTACCCCCATTAAATTTCCTCCTTAACTTGTGTAACTAAGTTGTTTAGTGTCTTTTCAGATAATTCACCTAAATAGACTTTTTTGATTTCGCCATTTTTATCTACAAATAAAGTTGTAGGTATATTATACGATTTATATTTTTCTAGAAAATCATCTTGCGCAACGTAAACATCGTAATTCACATTTACATCGTCCATTAATTGTTTAGCTGGTTTTCGTTTATCTTTAACATTTAAACCAACTAATTCGACACCTTTATCTTCGTGCTTTGCATATTTTACAAGTTCAGGCATTTCTCGTTTACAAGGGTCACACCAAGAGGCAAATAAATTAATAACTGTAATATCATTTTTAGATGTTACCTCTTTTAATTGTTTTGATTTTTCAGTTGAAAAAACATTTACAGTTTCATTATTTACATTCATGCCTGTAGCTGGATGACTGTTTTGAAACGATTGTTTCCCTTGTTGCTCTTTAAACTGTTCGTTCGTTTGAAACTTATTTATATCTAATACTTTATAAACACTGATACTAATAATCAATAACAAAAGTATAACTAATATGATTTTTAACCTTTTTTTCATGTTTTCAAACCTCTACACTAACATTTACGTTTATTATATCAACTATAATGATAAAAAAAAGCAAATAGTTAAAATTCTTAAACTGAATTAACTACTTGCTTATTTATTAAGTTACTATAAAAACTAATGAATATAATTATATGAACCAGCTGCTGATGCTGAAATTGTACGTGAAGAAACAATACCTTCACCTTGATAATTCATTTCAGAAACTTGGATTGAACCATCAGCATTTACTTTATCAACATAAGCTACATGTCCATATCCACCTGCTGTAGATTGTAAAATTGAACCTGCCGCTGGGCTATTGTTTACAGTGTAACCTGCTTGAGCTGCTGCGTTTGCCCAGTTGTTTGCATTACCCCAAGTATTGCCAAGATCTGGACGTTTACTAAATGCATAGTACGTACATTGTCCAGAAGTATATAAATTGCTTCCGCCACCTGTATTTGGTCGGCTGTATGAAACAGGTGCAGTGTTTTGTGTTGATTGATTTTCATTAAATGTAGGTGCAACATAAGCGACTGAATCTTCACTGTTGTACACATTGCCGTATGATGTTTGTTCGAATACGTATCTTAATAATGCATCTTCTTGAGCTGGAGATTCAGGTGCGTTAACCGTTAAACTAGTAGGTTCTGCAGTTGGTTCTGATGTTTCAGATGCAACTTTTAATTCATCACCAACAATAATTAAATCAGAAGATAAATTGTTCCATTCTTTTAAGTCTGAAACCTTAACATCAAATTTCTTAGCTATTTTGTTAAGTGTATCTCCTTCTTGAATTGTATAGATGTTATCTTCTAATACTTTTAATGTTTGTCCAACTGTAACATCGGTATCAATGTTGTTTAAAGATTTAATTTCTGACACTGATGTTCCATATTCTTTTGCGATATTGTCTAATGATTGTCCTTCTTTTACTTTAATATCAGCTGCATAGGCAGATGAACTTGCTAAAGTTGTTAAAGCTGTAACAGATGCTAATGTAATGAAAGTCTTCTTCATGATGACATATCCTCCCGAAGTGTATGTATTTACGTTTATATTTATTATTTATATGATGTTCCTCAATTAATACTGGAAATAATATAGCATATTTTTTATCTCAATATTGTTTTGTTACAAATCTGTAATATAACCGTTAACATTTTATAATTTTACTGATAAAAATGTTACTGAACACTGACATGAAAGTATTTTAAAAGGTGTTGTTAATTATTTACACATAATTAACAACACCTTTATTACTTATCATTATTCAATTAAAATACATATGTTTTTCACAGTAAAATTTCCAATTTATATGCAAATTGAATATAAATGATTATTTTTGTTTAGCTAACCATTTAGCAACTTCTTTTGCTTCTTTCTCATCTACAACTTGACTCGGCATATTACCTTTACCTTCGTTGATAATTTTTTCAATATCTGATTCAGACATTTTGGCACCGACTTTTTTAAGTGATGGTCCAGATGCACCATCTAAATCTTTACCATGACATCCTACGCAAGAATTGTTTTTAAAGATTTTTTCCCCTTGTGAACTGTATTCTTCTTTGCTGCTATCATCGCTTGATTGTCCACATCCTGCAAATACTAACGATGATAATGCTATTACAGAAATCATGCCCATTTTGATTTTCATGTATAACACTCCATTCATTTTATTATCAACTATATTTTACCATGTAAACCAGCGTCTGACATCATTTTGTTCAATAGTTCACAATTTAAATTATCATAAAAGCAGCTAGGATATTTAAATCATCCTAGCTGCTTGCTTTAAATTATTTTTCATTAATTTGGCTTCTTAAATATGCATCGATAAATGGGTCTAAGTCACCATCCATAACTGCATTTGTATTACCTGTTTCTTCATTAGTTCTATGATCTTTAACCATAGCATATGGATGAAATACGTATGAACGTATTTGACTACCCCATCCAATTTCTTTTTGTTCGCCTCTAATTTCATCTAGAGCTGCTGCTTGTTCTTCAAGTTCTTTTTGGTAGAGTTTCGCTTTTAACATTTTCATAGCTTGTTCTCTATTTTTAATTTGTGATCTTTCATTTTGACATGTTACAACGATACCAGTTGGTTGGTGTGTGATACGAACAGCTGAATCAGTCGTGTTGACGTGCTGTCCACCTGCACCAGATGCTCTATAAGTATCGACTGAAATGTCTTCAGAATTAACTTCTATTTCTATTTTTTCATTATTAAATTCAGGTGTTACATCACAAGATACAAATGATGTATGACGTCTTCCTGATGAATCAAATGGAGAAATACGCACTAATCTGTGGACACCTTTTTCAGCTTTTAAATATCCATATGCATTATGACCTTTGATAAGAATTGTGACACTTTTAATGCCCGCTTCATCTCCAGCTTGATAATCTAACGTTTCTACTTTGAATCCTTTTTGTTCTGCGAAACGTTGATACATTCTAAGCAGCATTGAACCCCAATCTTGAGATTCTGTACCACCTGCGCCTGGATGCAATTCTAATATTGCGTTATTTTCATCATGTTCACCATTAAGTAGTAGTTTCAATTCAAATTGATCGATGTCTGTTTGTAACGCTTTTAAATCTTGCTCAAGCATTTCGTGCATGTCTTCATCATATTCTTCTTGTAACAATTCAACAGTCGTAAGTAAATCTTCAATCTGTTGATTTAATGTATGAAAATCACCGACTACAGACTTTAATGCATTGTTTTTGTTAATGATGTCTTGCGCTTTATTCTGATCGTCCCAGAATGATGGATCAACCATCATTTCTTCGTATTCTTGAATGTTCGTCTCTTTATTTTCTAAGTCAAAGAGACCCCCTGATATTCATTAATTTTTCATTATTTTTATTTAATGTTTGTCTAATTTCCGTTAATTCCATAAAATTACTCCTTTATGCTTGACCATGACAGTTTTTATATTTCTTACCACTACCACATGGACATGGATCGTTTCGGCCAACTTGTTCATCTTTGACGATAGGTTTTGGTTTAACTTTTTCTTTACCATCATTCGCACTCACATGTTTAGCTTCACCTATTTCAACTTGTTCACGTTCAACTTGTTCACCACGATCAATAGTTGATTTAAGAATGTATTTACTTACTTCATCTTCTATTTCATTCAACATTGTTTCAAATAAATCCAAACCTTCATTTTGATATTCTCTAAGTGGATTGATTTGACCATAAGATCTTAAGTGGATACCTGTACGTAATTGATCCATTGTATCAATGTGATCAGTCCATTTACGGTCTATTGTTCTTAACACAATCATACGTTCAAATTCAGACATTTGATCACCAAAGTCTTCTTGTTGAGCTTTGTATTGTGTTTTAATTTTTTCTAATACAATTTCTACGATATCTTCATAATCTCTACCACGAATATCATCAACTTTAATTGCATCTTGTGGTACATATGAGTCTTCAATATATTGAACGAGTGCTTCAAAATCAATTTCTTCTTCGTTTGTTGCGAAGTGATAGTTCACGCCACGCTCTAATGATGATTTAATCATATCTTTAACAATGTCTTGTACATCGTCTTTTTCAATAATATCATTACGCTCACCGTAAATGATTTCACGTTGTTTTCTTAGTACATCATCGTATTCTAATAAACGTTTACGTGCATCGAAGTTATTACCTTCAACTCGTTTTTGAGCAGATTCTACTGCTCTAGAAACCATTTTAGATTCAATTGGTGTATCATCATTCATACCTAATTTACCCATTAAAGATTGCATACGTTCTGATCCGAAACGAACCATCAATTCATCTTGTAATGATAAGTAGAATCTACTTCGACCAACGTCACCTTGACGACCTGAACGTCCTCTTAATTGGTCATCAATACGTCTTGACTCGTGACGTTCTGTACCAATTACAGCTAAACCACCAAGTTCAACAACGCCTTCTCCAAGTTTAATATCCGTACCACGACCGGCCATGTTAGTTGCAATGGTTACTGCACCTTTTTGACCTGCATTTAAAATGATTTCCGCTTCACGTTCATGGTTTTTCGCATTCAACACGTTATGTCTAACGCCTTTTTTCTTTAATAGTTGTGAAATATATTCACTTGTTTCAACGGCAACTGTACCTAATAATACTGGTTGACCTGTCTTATGAAGCTCAATCACATCTTTAACAACCGCATCAAACTTACCTTTTTGAGATGCAAAAATTAAATCCGCTTCGTCTATACGTTGTATCGGTCTATTTGTTGGAATTTGCGTAACAGTCATATTGTAAATATTTCTGAACTCTTCTTCTTCTGTCTTAGCTGTACCAGTCATACCTGATAATTTATTGTACATTCTAAAGAAATTTTGGAACGTGATAGATGCCATCGTTTTAGATTCATTTTGAATCTCTAGACCTTCTTTTGCTTCAATTGCTTGATGCAAGCCGTCAGAGAATCTTCGACCTGGCATTGTACGACCTGTAAATTGGTCGACAATCATAATTTCACCATCATCAACAACATAATCTTTATCTTTAAACATTGTTCTATTTGCTTTTAACGCGATATTTATATGATGCATTAAGTTAACATGTTTCACGTCAAACAAGTTCTCAATTTTGAACATGCGTTCAGCTTTATCAATACCTTGTTCTGTTAAAGTGATAGCTTTAGTTTTTTCATCATAACTAAAATCATCTTCACCTTTAAGCATTTTTACAAATACATTAGCTTGTGTATATAACGTTGTTGATTTTTCTGCTTCGCCTGAAATGATAAGTGGCGTTCTCGCTTCATCAATTAAAATTGAGTCAACCTCATCAATGATGGCAAAGTTAAGAGGTCTCATAACACGGTCTTTTTTATACGTAACCATGTTGTCTCTTAAATAATCAAATCCAAGTTCATTATTTGTACTATACGTGATATCTGCTGCATATGCTTCACGCTTTTGATTCGTATCCATTGAATTCAAATTAAGTCCAACTGATAAACCTAAGAAATTATACAATTGCGCCATTTCTTCACTTTGTGAACTTGATAGATATTCATTGACTGTAACAACATGAACGCCTCTACCTGTTAGCGCATTTAAATAAACTGGCATTGTTGCTGTTAATGTTTTACCTTCACCAGTTTTCATTTCTGAAATATCACCACGATGAATGGCAATACCACCCATAATTTGTACTTTAAATGGTGTCATATTAAATACCCTTGTAGATGCTTCTCTTACGATTGCATATGCTTCAGGTAGTATTTTGTCTAAATATTTTTCTTGCTTTTTATAATCTTCTATTTCTGACAATTCTTTTTTGAATTGTTCTGTCTTCTCTCTTAATTGATCATCTGTTAATTTAGCAATTTCATCTTCTAAATTGATGACTTGATCTGCTAATTTTCCGAGTGATTTAACAACTCGTTTGTTACCATCAGCTATTTTTGATAAAAAACCCATTTTGTTCTCTCCTTCAACTAGAAAACTAGTAATCTTACAACAATATATCATAACACGTTTATATCTCTTTTTACACTATTTAAGATTACCACCTCTGTAGATGAAAAGCTATCAATAGCCAAAGAAACTGGTGCAGAAATTCTGCACCAGTTCGTGTAAATGATTTTTATTGTATTGAAGTTTCAATTAGTCCATATTTACCATCTTTACGTTTATAAACGATGCTTGTTTCATCTGTTTCTGCATCAGTAAAGATGTAAAAATCATGTCCTAGTAAGTTCATTTGTAATACTGCTTCTTCAGAATCCATTGGTTTCAAAGCAAATTGCTTAGAACGAATGATTTCAATTTCATTATCGCTATCATTCTCTTCAACTTCTTCAGGTGCAGCTGAATCTGGACTTACTGCAAAGACATCTTTATCTCGCCCTTTGTCGCGATACTTTCTATTAACCTTAGTTTTGTACTTACGTACTTGTCTTTCGAGTTTGTTAGTTATTAAGTCGATTCCAGCATATAAATCTTCATGTCTTTCTTCAGCTCTTAAAGTAACATCTTTCAACGGAATAGTTACTTCAATTTTACTTCTAGAATCCTGATAAGTTTTGATTTTAACGTGGGCTATCGCCTCTGGGACATTAGTAAAATATCTTTCTAGTTTACTTACTTTGTCCTCAATATAATTTCTTATCGGATCAGTCACTGTGATGTTTTCACCATGAATTTCAAATCTGATCATAAAACACCGACTCCTTTAACGCTCAATTTCTCTTGTGTTTCTTCCTACCTATATTTTATCATTATTTACCGCTCTTGCAAATGTTAAGGCATCTATTTTTCTGATTTTTCTAATAAATAAAAGTTCTGCTAAGCGGTGAATTGTTAACCCTGTTGTATAAATATCATCTATGAGTAATATTCTCTTATTTTCAAAGTCTATGTCTTTATTTATTTTAAATGGATTATGCTGAAATGACCTTTTTATTTTAGTTAATTCTGATTGCTTTTGCCTTTCTTCAGTTTCATAAATCTGTATATATTTAATTTTTTGATTATCCAATACCGTTGTTACATGATCGAATGTTCGCTGTTCTAACTTATTAGGATGAATAGGTGCCGGAATAACATAATCATATTGCTTAAATAATTTCGGTGGTAATTGAAACACTTGATTGAGTGCAACATCTCCATTCAACTTATATTGTTGTATGAGCGTTTTGACAAGACCATCATAGTCATACAGCGTATAAAGTTGATTGATCAATGTATACTTATTTGAAAGCCACTGACAATCTAAGCAATCCTCCTCTTCTTCAGACATTACTTTCAAGCATCTTTTGCATCGTCTTGCTTCATGATTAAATGCTAATTGATTGGCACATTGCTCACATATTAAAGATTGCCTTGAAAAAAGATTTAACAAATCGATCACTTCATTGATATGATTTTGACAAATTATGCACCTATTCAAATTAACCATCCTTTCTCACGGGCTAAATCATTCATTGCAATAATTTCTCGTTTCGCCTGTATCATATTTCGTGTGATACCTTCGTGATAACACAATACCTTGCCAGTTGGACAAGATAATTTTCGACCTACACGACCTGCAATTTGAATGATGGCACTGCTTGTAAACTTTTCTGTATGCACGATGACGACATCTAATTTTTCTAGCGTAACGCCTCTTTCTAATATTGTCGTTGTAAACATAATGTCTATTTCATCATTTCTTAAACGCGTTACCTTTTCATGCCTCATCTCATCATGACTGGATACATATTCAATTTTTAAAAAGTAACTTTGAAATACTTTAAATATTTGTTCCATATAATCAATATTATGAAAAAAGACAAATGTCTTTCTATTCTGTTCTATTTGGGATTTAAGAAACGCAAGTAACTTCTGATTGAGTTTATTTTCTTTAATGTTATTAAATTGAAATTCTGGAACTGGTAATGGATGTTTATGATATCTTGCGGGGAGTTTAATTATTTGATTGTGATTAAACTTAGAAAGGAGTTGCTTGTTAGGCGTTGCAGTTAAATAAATATGACTAGATTGTTCTGAAGAAGCTTTTCGAATGGTATGCATCAGTTGATTATCCATTTCTAACGGAAATGCATCTACCTCATCAACGATGATCACATTAAAATGTCCGTCATAGCGTATAAGTTGATGGACAGTCGATACGACAAACGAACTGTTAAACTGAGCAAATTGTCCTTCATACATTAAATCAATGTGTTCATCTTTAAATGCGTTTATTAGCCTTAAATAAACTTCTTTCACGACATCTACTCTTGGTGATACAACTGCAACATTCATACCATTTTTTCGAGCTTGCGATATACCTTCAAAGATCATTTCTGTCTTACCTGCACCTGTCACAGCATGGAGTAATAAATGTTCTTGCTTTAAAATAGCGTCTTTAATTTTAGAGGATGCGAGTTGTTGCTGTTCACTTAATTCAAAATCCAACTGATAACGACATTCTGATACTTCATGCAAACTCTCAATGACATAAATATCTTTACAACTTTGAACTTTACCAAGTGCAATACAATATCTGCAATAGGTTGTAATTTGCTCGCAATGGTGGCAAAAATACTGATAAAACAATGATTGTTCTTTGTTACCACACTGATTACAAATATATTTACCTTGAACAAAAGACACGCCAGGTTTAGTATATTTAACTTTTTCAGTCGTTATATCATTTAAATCTCGGCATATACGTCCGTATAATTTCATACTAACCTCCATAAAAAAGCACAAAAAGCCTCGGCTTTTTGTGCTGTAGTTATATTATATACTTAAATCTAATTCGGTCGTTGTGAATCCTAAACCTAATGAACCTTCTCCTAAATGCGTCCCAATTACTGGTCCAAAATAACTCATAATAATTTGTGCATCAGGGAATTGTTCTTCAACTTGCGCTTTCCAAGAAAGTGCTGTCTCTTTATCATTTCCTTCAATAATAACAATAGATAAGTTTTTATAACCTTCAACTTCTTTAGCTAATTGTTCTTCAATACGTTTCATTGCTCTTTTCTTTGTTCTCACTTTATCGTAAGGGACAATTTTAGTATCAACGAAGTGTAACAATGGTTTCACTTGTAACATCGTACCGACTAATGCTTGTGCACTATTTAAGCGGCCACCTTTTTTCAAGTTATTTAAATCATCTACTATGAAATATGCATTTGTTGTTTGTTTCATATTCTCTAATTGTTCTAGAATATTATCAATAACTGTCATACCTTGCTCGATAAGCTGAGCTGCTTTTAAAGCATAGAAACCTTGTACTGAACAAGAGATTTCAGAATCAAATGCATGTACGTTTATACCTTCTACCATATCGTTTAACGTCACAGCTGTTTGGTATGTACCACTTATACCACTTGATAAGTGAACTGCAATCACATCTGTATATCCTTCGTCTCTCAAACTCTCAAGTAATTCCACATATTGACCCATAGCTGGTTGAGATGTTGTCGGTAATTGTTTTTCATTTCTCATTCTTTTATAGAAATCTTCTGTACTTATCTCTGACAATTCTTTATAAACTTCATCATTAAATATAACATTAAGCGCAATTGTTCTAATATTATATTTATCTATATATGCTTGATCTAAATATGCTGTTGAATCTGTTATAACAGCAATCTTCATAAAGTTATCCTCCTTGATTCTCTTCCATACTCATCATATCTAATTCTTGGTTATTTGAAAAGAAGTTTATAAACTAAATTGCTGCCTGTGCCATTTTAGAAAATTTATATGTGCCGTCCTTTTTAACAAGCGTCACAACTTCGTTAAATGTTTTTTTCTCATCTTTACTTCCATTCTTAGGATGAGCTGTTGTTTCCACATTATAGAATACAACCACTTGATCTTTTTTCTGTTCTAAAAACTTAATATTGGATATTTTTTTATCAAATTTATAACTTTTAAGTGTATCTTTCAACACTTTTTCTTCCTCTTTAACGTCTAGTTGTTTTGAATCTGTGTCAATTGTTTTAATGTAAGCTTCTACATCACCATCATTTAAAGACTTTCTATTTTTTTCAATAGCTTCTTTGACAGCTTTTTCAGTATCTTTATTTACTTGAATCGTATCTTTCGGATTTCCTTTTTCATCTAATAGGACACCTTGACTATCGTCCGCTTCGTCAGTCGTTTGTTTCTCTTCCTCTTTGGATCCACAAGCTGCTAACACGATAGACAACACTAAGCACAACATCAATAATTTATTCTTCAATTCATACAATCCTTTCCCGACTAATTTCAATAGTATATAATAATCGTAACAGATTACGATGTAAAGGGAGAAGTATTAACATGGCAGAAGGACTAATTACAATCAAATCAGCACATAAAACTGAAATTGTCATTAATAAATCGAGATTTATCGCGAGCATTCATCCTGCAGAAACTGAAGAAGAAGCGAAAGCATTCATACAACAAAAGAAAAAAGAACATCATGATGCAACACATAATTGCTCTAGCTATGTTATCGGTCCTACAATGCTTATCCAAAAAGCAAATGATGATGGTGAACCATCAGGAACAGCAGGCGTGCCTATGTTAGAAGTATTAAAAAAACAACAACTCCATAATGTTGTTGTTGTCGTTACAAGATATTTTGGTGGTATTAAATTAGGCGCAGGTGGATTAATACGTGCATATGGAAGTGCAGTCAGCCAAGTTATTAAAGAAGTAGGCAGAATTATTTTATTAGATGCAATACCATTTGAAGTAACATTAGACTATGATCAAACAGGACGCTTCGAGCATGAGTTACAACAAACTGATTATCAACTTGTAGATACTGCATATACAGACAAAGTAACATACACCATACATGTAATAGCATCAGAAGAAGAACCATTTATAGATTTCTTAAACGAAGTCAACCAAGGTAAGTACGAATTAAACAGACAAGATATCATCGCACTACCATTTCCATATAATAAAGAAGAAGAACGCTAATCGACATTAGCGTTCTTTTTTATACTTTGTCCTTGTTAATAAATTTAATATTGGTCTGTAATTTACATTTACGAGTCCTGTAAATTCTACGATTAATTCTATTGTTATTAATATCATGACAAACATCATTAATACGCCGTATGGTGGTGATAAATAAAGGATGACACTTGATATGCTGAATAATATGGCAATCATATAGATTAATATGACGGTTTGCCTATGTGTATAACCTAAATCTAATAATCTATGGTGTAAATGCGATTTATCTGCTTGAACGATAGATTGACGATTATGTAGTCTACGTATTACTGCAAATAACATATCGATAAATGGTACTGCTAGTATAACCATTGGGAAGAATAGCGATATTAATGTAATGTTCTTAAAGCCTAATAGTGATAACACACCGATTATATAACCTAATAGTAATGCCCCACTGTCACCTAAGAATATTTTAGCAGGATGTGAGTTAAATACTAAGAATCCTAATAATGATCCTATTAACACACTACATATCATCATGATAAAGATGTTCTGCTGTAATATTGCGATAAATCCTATTGTTACTAAAGCGATACATGATATGCCTGAAGCTAAACCATCTAAACCGTCTATTAAGTTGATTGCATTCATTACTGCAACAACCCAGAAGATTGTCATTGGAATACTAAATATTCCAAATTCAATTACTACACCAAATGGTAATGTAATAAAATCTAATGTGACGTGGTTAAAAACGACGATTAAAGATACAGCAATTTGACCTGCTAATTTAACAAGTGGTTTCATATCATACAAATCATCTACTAAGCCTATAATATAGATAACAATCGCACCTAGTATAATAGGAATTGTTTCATGTTCTACTGGTTTCCCCCACCATAAACCGATGAGAAAAGATATTAAAATGACTGAGCCACCTAATACTGATACGGGTTTAGTATGAACTTTTCTAACGTTTGGCATATCAACAGCACCAATTTTAATAGAAAGAACGATAACTAAAGGTGTTAGTATTAAACTTACAATCATAGTTAGTAATATTAGTTGTAAAGTAAACATTGAGTCACCTTCATTTTGTAGTTGCACCGAATTTGATTAAAACATTACTTCTAGAATATCAAAATTTCATTCTACATGCTATAAAAACAATAGTATACCACATTTTTGAAATCAAATATTTTTACGTATAAACTAGCTTTATAAGCAAACATGTGAAAAAAGAAACTTTTTTAACAAAATAACCTGTTATATCGTGACAAAAGCAATCTAATAGATTACAATATCATATGGCTTACTAAATGAAGGATGGTGTTAAATGATACAAGCAATTATATTCAATATATCTGTAACTATTGCAGCATTTTATCTATACCATCGAATACAATATAGCGAAACGAGAACTGTGACTTTTTCACAAAATTATATCACCATCTTAATGACAGGTGTTTCAATATTATTAATATCTAATCCTATACAGTATCATGACTATGCATTCTCTTTAAGTTTTATACCTATTCTCTTCTTAGGAAGATTTACTAATTTATTTTATTCTGTTTTAAGTGCCGTAGTTATTGTACTATTTGACATATTTGTAATGGGTACACCATTTTTAGAAGATATCCATTTACTGATTATTGCAATTGTTGTTGGGATGATAGGTCCTTTTCTTAAACAAAGTGATTTCGTGAGTATTCAATTATTGTATTTAATCAGCATTATGATTATTGCGATAACACTTATCTTTTTAAATCCTGATGCATGGCTCAATGAATGGTTGTTTCTTGTGCCAGTTTCCTTTATCCTAAGTATTATTAGTGCAAGTGTTTATAGAGACATTTGGATCTTGAAAAATTTAATTTCAAGATATGAAAATGAAGAATCCGTTGATTACTTAACTGGTTTAGGAAATGTTAAAGAGTTCGATCGTTATTTAAATAAGACGACTGAACAAATAACTGAACAAGACCAATCTATGGCATTGTTATTGATTGATATTGATGGATTTAAAGACGTGAACGATGCGTATTCTCATAAGGCTGGAGACGCGGTCTTAAAACAAATGTCGCAATTGTTAATCAACTATTTACCTAAAGATGTTAAAGCTTTTCGTAACGGCGGAGAAGAATTTTCAATTATTCTTGTTGGCGAAACATTAGATAGTGCTATTAAATTAGCGGAAAGCATTAGAGATAGTGTTCAACAATCTACTTTCCACTTACCTAACAAAGAAACAATTAAACTATCTGTTTCAATTGGTGTAGGCTATCTAAGTGAGCAAGATAACAAATCTAAACGTCGCGTATTTAAAGATGCGGATGATATGTTACATGAAGCCAAATTACAAGGTCAAAACAAAGTAATGTTCAATCCAATTATTAAGTTATAAACTGAACATAGAATTGCCTCTAGCAATTCTATGTTTTTTGTTGAATCGTTTTTAATTTGATTATTTACATAAAATTCAATACGAAACTGGAGGTTACTATGGAAGAGATACAAGACTTCACGATTATAGATGAAAATAAAATCATTGATGTTGTCATGACTGCCGGTCGCATACTTTTAGAAAGTGGCGCAGAAACATATCGAGTTGAAGATACAATGGCAAGAATCGCTACAAGTTATGGTTTAGAAAATACACATAGCTTTGTAACATCTACTGCGATTATATTCTCGCTTAATGACAGAACAAACACACGTCTGATTAGAATAGATGAACGTACGACAGATTTAGAGAAAATTTCTTTAACGAATCAAATATCACGTAAAATAGCTAACAATGAACTCACGATTGATGAAGCTAAATCAGAACTGATCCATTTACATCATGCTTCATTACAATTTCCATTTTGGTTAAAAGTATTAGCTGCAGCGATAGCATCAGCCTGTTTCTTACCAATGTTTGGTGGTAAACAAGCTGAAGTCATCCCTTCATTCATTGCAGGTGGTGTTGGATATTTAACGATGTCCCTCGTCCATAATACGATTAGAATTAAATTCTTCACAGAATTTATTAGTTCATTAATTATTGCTACAATCGCAACCATTAGTGTGAATTTCTTTATTGGCGTGAATTTAAGCTTAATTACAATCGCCTCTGTTATGCCACTTGTACCAGGTGTCTTGATTACAAATGCAATCAGAGACTTAATGGCAGGACAGTTGCTTGCAGGTATATCTAAAGGTGTAGAAGCGGCACTTACGGCATTTGCTATTGGTGCTGGTGTCGCAATCGTATTACTACTTAGTTAAGGAGGTGCTTTAAATGTTAGATTATATATATCAAATTTTGTTAAGTTTTACCGCAACGTTATTTTTCTCTGTCATTTTTAATGCACCTAAGAGACTATTAATAGCATGTGGTATTGTTGGTGCGATGGGCTGGATGATTTATACCATTTCGTTAGACTTTGGCATCGATAAAGTACAAGCATCATTCTATGGTAGCTTTGCCTTAGCGTTAATGAGTCATATTATGAGTCGTTATTATAAGCGTCCAATGATTATCTTTATAGTTGCCGGTATTATCCCTCTTGTTCCAGGAGGCTTAGCTTATGATGCAACTAAAAACTTAGTTATCAACAATTATGATGTTGCGATTAATACAACACTACAAGCGACACTTATTTCTGGTGCGATCGCGTTTGGTATTTTATGTTCTGAAATCATTTTTCAAATCTATGTCAGAGCAAAGCATTCTTTTGCTTCTAAGAAACAAAAAAGCGTATAATAAATAACGTAAATAGATGTAAAGGGAGCGAGCAATTTGAAACAACGTCTAATTGATCGATTAACAAGATATGTAAAAGTAGATACACAAGCTGATGCAGCAAGTGAAAGTACACCATCTACTGAAAAGCAATGGGACTTAATCCGTATGCTTGAAGAAGAAATTAAAGCATTAAATCTTGAAGTTGACGTAGACGATAAAGGGTATTTAATGGCCACTTTACCGTCAAATACAGAAAAGGATGTACCTACTATAGGGTTATTGGCACATATTGATACGTCTCCAGATTACCATGCATCAAATGTTAATCCTGTTATTGTAGAGCAATATAATGGAGAAGATATTACACTCGGTAATACTGACAAAGTATTAAGCACGAAAACTTTCCCACAACTTGAAAAAGTGATTGGTCATACATTAATGACAACAGACGGTACAACTTTACTAGGTGCTGATGATAAAGCCGGTGTCGTTGAGATTATGGAAGCGATCATTTACTTATTAGAACATCCTGAAATTAAACACGGCAAGATTAGATTCAGCTTTACACCAGATGAAGAAATTGGTAGAGGTCCACATCATTTTGATGTTGAACGATTTAACGCTGATTTTGCTTATACTTTAGATGGTAGCCTAGAAGGCGAATTACAATACGAAAGCTTTAATGCCGCTTCTGCAGTCGTTGAAGTTAACGGTGTAAACGTTCATCCAGGTTCTGCTAAAGACGTAATGGTTAACGCTAACACTTTAGCAATGGCATTTAATGATCAATTGCCAAGTGATGAAGTACCTGAACATACTGAAGGCTATGAGGGCTTCTATCACTTATCTGACATGTCAGGTACAGTTGAGAAAGCAACGCTACAATATATTATTCGCGATCATGATAAAGCACAGTTCGAACGTAGAAAAAATCATTTATTAGATATCGCAAAAGTATTAAATCATAAATATGATCAAGAACTGATTACTGTAACAATCAAAGATCAGTATTACAATATGGGTGAAAAAATCAAGCCACAACCTGAACTTGTGAATATACCTGAGAAAGTCATTAAATCATTAGGTATGACACCTATTATTGAACCTATTAGAGGCGGTACAGACGGTTCACAACTCTCATTCATGGGATTACCAACACCTAATTTATTTACAGGTGGCGCAAACTTCCACGGACCGTACGAGTATGCTTCCATTGATGTTATGGAAAAAGCAGTCCATACAATAGTCGGTATCGTATCAGAATTTGAACAACAGTCTTAAAACAATATATAAGAGCCTGAGACAATTACAGTGTCTCAGGCTCTTATTTTTATATATTAGCTTTTAATAATCTTAGCGATTGTGTAGTTAAATGTCTTAAAGCTATACCTAATTCTAAATCACTCATTGAATATTGATCTTTATTAAATACTTTATACATAGCTGTTACATCTTGTTCTAAGTATTGATCAAACTTTTCATCTGTTGCGCATATCGCAATATTGACTTTTTGATATTTGTTACAAAGTTCAGCAATTCTAACAGACGTCGTTTCTAACAATTGTTGATTAGGTTTCAAACCTTCACCGAAAACGATTAAGTCAGCTTGTTCAATCAACTTATCTAAATAAGTAAGCTCATTTACGACGTCTCCACCTGTAACAAGTTGCGCGTCCCATAGACTATTAAACAAGGCAGCTAAGCCACTTCCTGCACCACCGCGTTCTTCTTTACCTAATAAGATTTTATGTTGGCTCTTAAATAGTTCACTTATATACCATAAAGCATTATCAATTGAGACAGCATCTTCAACAGCAATTTGATTGATTGCTTGTTCTTTCATGATGCGACTATTCTTACCATAATACTTCGATTCAAAGTCTGTTATGACTTTGATATTTTTATCTTTTAACCTTTTATCTAAATCATATAAATCAATTGTTCTTATATATTTAATCCATTTAGCACCTTTGCTAACATCTATAAAACTACCTTCAGCATCAAAGAATTTAGCACCTAATGCTTGTAACATACCAAGTCCACCGTCGTAACTCGCAACATCACCGACTGAAATTAGCATCTCTTTGCTGTCTTCATCCAGCGCTTCTAAAATCACTTCTCCTAGTCCAAATGATGAAGTTTCAAGTGGTTTAATAATATCCTCACTTGACGTTAAGACTTTACCCGCTTCTATAACGATGATATCTTTCTCTGTTACAACATATGAAGACGACTTTGGTCTCATATAAGCGTCATGATGATCCACTGAATATTTAGTGCCAGATTGCCATAATAATACTGAATCTATAACTTCTCTTTGACCATTAAATAATGGGACTTGTACTATATCTGCTTCATTAAATTGAGACTTTATTGCTTCTTCGACAAATCGATTTGCATGGTAACTAGATAAAATACTATCAAACTCATCCATCGCAACTAATACTCTCATAATTTTCACCTCATGCTTTTTATCTTTATTCATTATACTGTTTTTTACTTCAATTAACAAAAAAACAAACAGTCCAATCAGACTGTTTGCATATGTTTCACTTACTCTTCTGCTTTCGATAAACTTGCGACTGTGATATTTTCATGATCTGCATCCCATTCAGCGTTACCATTAACAAAGTAAAATGCTTGTGGGGATTCATGTTTGATTCCAGTTTTATCAGCTATATAATCAGACAATTCTCTTTCTTCTTGAACAATTAAGTAATAACCATCCATATCTCTTTCATATAAGAATTTGTTAAATTGATCATATGCACTTGCTGAAATAGGACAAGTACTGCTATGTTTCATAACAAATACGTTTGGATTATCATTGAGTACTTTTTCAAATTGATCGATGGAAGTTAATTTCACGACCATTTTAATTCACCTCTATCATAATTTAACCAATACAATTGAACACTATATCATTTATCCATTTATATGGCAAATTCTATTTTTAATAATTATCTTTATTATCTTTACCCGTAATCTATAATATTAACCACAAGACAATTTTGGTATACTTGTTAATATATATTAAGGAGGTGCGAAATTTGTCCAAAAATACTTCACCCGTACTTATTAAAAGATGGGGTATGATTGATACGATCAATGCATGTTTACTTATTATTTCTGTCTTATTTTTATTTGATTTTAAAAACCAACCTGCATTATCGTATATTCTTGTAATAGCATTTTCTATATGGTTCATTTCACTTATAGGTAAAAATATATATTTATCAAAACGCAACAAAGACAAACCTAAAGATCCAATTGATAAGCAATAAAATAAAACACACCGATTACATAAAACAATGTATTTGGTGTGTTTTATTTATCTAGTCTATCTATCGCTTTGTTGTACTTTTCATCTTTACCTAAGTAACTAAATTGCGAACTTACGCCATTTTGTACTTGGACTTTTTGAAGTTTATCTTCAATAAGAATACCTTTTTTACGTTCTTTATAGTAATTAATTAAAGTATAATACACTTCAATTTGAGCTTGTCTCATCTCATTGACACGTTTAGATGAAATATTCGTTTGATTCAGTGATTTAATGTTTTTAGAAAATAGCGGGATAATATCTTTCTCAATATAGTCCGCTCTATCTTGCACATTTTGAGTATCATTTAAATATTTAGCTTTCGTACTTAATTCTTCACTATTCTTATCAATAACAGAAACAAGTGCATCATAATCTTCTTTATCTTCAGGATTATTTTTAGCTAATTTAGCATTTTTCTCTGCATCTGATTTATTCTGTTCGAATACATCTGTATAGTCTAATATTTTCTCATTAGATTGGATGGATTGTTTAAATAATGAAATGTACTCATTTAATTCTTCTAACGTTTTTTCTTTCTTTGCTATATTACTCATGTAAATATTATGAGCATCTTGAACCTCATTTGTGCTTACATTTATATTATGAGCTTGTTTACTAAGATCTTTAACTTCAGGTATAATTTGTTTTTCGAGTTTATCTTGAAGTTCATTCAATTCTTTGCGTTTTTCAACTGTTACTTCCGTACCAATAAGTTGATCTAACTGATTTAATCTTAATTTATCTATATCTTTCAGAATTGAATTCTCTTTTTTATAAATAGGTTTCATTTCCCTTTTATACTTTTGAAGATCTGAATGTAATTCGTTACCACAAGCTGCAATAATTAAAACAAGAACAAATATCATTAAATAAAATAATTTAATTTTCATCATTGCACCCCTGTTTCACTTGTATTATACATAATTTCATGGATAATGAAAATGTTATATAGTATATTCATGCATGGATTTTAGAAAGGAGATATTATGCTTAAACTTCCACAACCCTTTATTCAACTACAATCATCAGATGATTTTAAACTAAATTTTGAAAGTATTCAACAATTATTAATACATTTACTTGATACGCCAGTGATAGATGTATTCCATATCGGTGGTACGAAACAAACACAATATGTTACAGAACCTATCGTAGATGTACTTGTTACAGTTAAGTCTCTTCACGATATAACAAGCCTTGATGAAAAAAGACTCAATTATCACCGCATATATCGATTACATAATGGTTACAATAAAAAAGTCATGATGGCTCAATTCCAAGACATGATAAGCTTGAAGCAAACAGCACGTTTACATATTGTTGAACAAAACAATCAAATGTTATATGATTATTTAACTGTAGAGTCACTTTTAACAAATGATACAGATGTCATAAAAACATTTGAATCATTTAAGAAAGCTGCTTTACTTGAAGCAAATAGTATAAAAGATTACGAAGCTCAAAAACAAAAATGGTTTCAACAACTTGTTCAAAAACATAAAAAATAACCCATTCGCTTAAGATGATAAATCTTGATATAATAATGTGAGAGCATAATACAGAAAGGACGTCGTGCGTTGGAGAATCATACAATTTTGGAGGAGCTTTCTAAATTTCTCCCAAAATCCCTTATAAAAGTAAATGAGCCACTTAAAAAATATACTTTCACAAAAACTGGTGGCAATGCAGATTTCTACTTATCACCTACTTCTTATACAGAAGTACAAAAGATAATAGAATTTGCTTATAACAATCAAATTCCACTTACATTTTTGGGGAATGGTTCTAATATTATCATCCGTGATGGTGGTATAAGAGGAATTGTTATAAGCTTATTACAATTCGATCAAATAACGGTGAAAAATCAATCTATTACATGTGGAAGTGGTGCAGCAATTATTGATGTTTCAAGACGTGCTAGAGATCACCATTTAA
Organism: Mammaliicoccus sp. Q-M61; assembly: GCF_022386055.1. NCBI lineage: Bacteria > Bacillati > Bacillota > Bacilli > Caryophanales > Staphylococcaceae > Mammaliicoccus > Mammaliicoccus sp. Q-M61. Next base: position 183,954 of record NZ_JAJNJL010000004.1, on the reverse strand, counting down.
CTGGTTTAGAATTTGCCTGTGGTATACCTGGATCTGTCGGTGGCGCAGTATATATGAACGCTGGTGCATATGGCGGTGAAGTCAAAGATTGTATCGACCATATTAAAGCAGTCGATGATACTGGTCAGTTGCATATCATTAAAGGTGAAGACTTAGAATTGGACTATCGTACAAGTATTGTTCAACGTAAACACCTAGTCGTACTAGAAGCAACTTTTAAATTGCAAGATGGTGATATTCATTCCATTCAAGCTACAATGGATGATCTTACACAACGTCGTGAAGATAAACAGCCTTTAGAATACCCTTCATGCGGAAGTGTGTTCCAAAGACCACCAAACCACTTCGCAGGTAAACTTATTCAAGACGCTGAATTACAAGGCCATAGAATAGGTGGTGTAGAAGTTTCTACCAAACATGCTGGATTTATCGTTAATGTTGATAATGGAACTGCTACAGACTATGAGAACATCATTAAACATGTTCAAAAAGTCGTTAAAGAAAAATTTGGTGTAGAACTTAAAAGAGAAGTTCGAATCATCGGAGAACCTTTAGAATAAGTAAAAAAGCATGGGACATCGTGTCCCATGCTTTTCTTATGTTGAAGAAGTCTTAGACTTTTATGGTATTTTTTGCGCATGCTTTCCGCGGGCATGTTCTCAGCCTGTAGTCTTCGAATCATGCTGTTCCCGCAGGAGTCAGCGCTAAAAAACAATTCTATATTTCTAATTAAGTTAAAATCTTAGTAACACTTCTCCTATAAAGTGTTACTAACAGCATCCTTATTTACACTTCTCCCACAAAGTGTTACTAACGCACCTCTTATTTACACTTCTCCCACAAAGTGTTACTAACGCACCTCTTATTTACACTTCTCTCATAAAGTGTTACTAACAAACTCCCTTATTTACACTTTAATAGCGAAAAAAAGCATGGGACATCGTGTCCCATGCTTTTCTTATGTTATTATTCTAAACCTTTAATAACTTCGTCTACTTGTTTTTCAGTTGTTCTTACGCCACCTGAAGCTAAGTACCATAATTGTGCATCTACGTTAACAACTTTATTGTTTTTAACTGCATCTACATCTTTAATTACGTCGTTTGATAATGCTTGCTTAGCAGTTGATTTACCACCGATTGCTTGACCTCTGTCCATAGCATAGATGATTCCAGGGTTTTTCTCATTGATATATTCATAACTGATTGGTTGTCCGTGACTGCTTGCTTTAATATCTTTATCTACTGGTGTAACACCTAATACATCAAAGATTAAGCTACCAAATCTAGCTCCTGGACCGTATGTAGATAATTCACCTTCGTTAACTAATAAGTACATTGCTTTGTCGTCTGATTTTTTAGCTTTATCTTTAGCAGATTTTACTTTTTTATCTAAATCAGCATTTAATTCTTTTGCTTTGCTTTCTTTGTCGAAGATTTTACCTAAGTTAGTTGTGTTTTCTTCTACTGATTCTAAGTAATTGTTATCATCTGCACCAATGTATAAGCGCGCTGCATCTGGTGCTGCTTTTTTCAATTCATCTTGTACTTCAGTTCCAGCTGTACGACCAGAGAATAAGATTAAGTCTGGTTGAATTTCTGCAACTTTATCGTAGTTTACTTCTTTAACTGAACCTGTGTTTACAATGTCGTCACCTTTAAATGCATCTAAGAATTTTGGTAATGATGCGCCACCTTCACCTTTAGGTACACCTTTAACTGCATCTTTAGCACCTAAAGCTTCAACTGTGTCTAAAGCACCGTAGTCTAATACTACAACTTTTTTAGGGTTAACTGGTACTTTTACTTTTTCTTCTACAGTTTTTGAATCACTGCCATCTTTCTTTTCTCCACGAACTTGATATTTCGATTGGATTTCTACTGTTTTAGACTCACTCTTAGTATCATCTTTTGATGATTTTTCTTTACTACTTGAATTACTTCCACATGCTACAAGTACAACTGATAATACTGCAATTAAAATAAAACTGAAAACTTTTTTCATTATCGATGTCTCTCCTTCAAATATTATGATAAATTATGCGTCCAAAACCCTATTGCCCAACAAACTACAAACATCACTCCTTTCAATGTGATATCAATTTTGCTACATAGCTAATGTTTTAATTTCTTCTTCTTCGATGTATTCATCATCAAAATAGACACAAATACGTTGACCATTAATTTCTTGAATTTTAATTTCTAAGTCATAAATGTCACGTAATACATCTTCATTAATAACATCGTTTTTAATACCAGCGATTTCAACTTTACCTTCTTTGATCGCGATAATTCTATCTGAATAGCATGAAGCAAAATTAATATCATGTATAACGATTACGATTGTCTTGTTCATTTCTTTCACAAGTCTTCTTAAGATTTTCATAATCTGTACAGAATGTTTCATATCTAGATTGTTTAATGGTTCATCTAATAGAATGTATTCTGTATCTTGAGCTATCGTCATCGCGATATAAGCTCTTTGTCTTTGACCACCTGATAGCTCACTTAAGTATTTATCTTGAATTTCAGTGAGTCCTAAATAATCTAGCGCTTTATCAATCATATCTTGATCTTCTTTTTTTAATTTACCTTTTGAATATGGAAATCTTCCGAAACTCACAAGTTGTCTTACTGAAATCTTAAGTTCTGTATGATTAGCTTGTTTTAAAATTGCTAGTTTCTTAGCAAGCTCATTACTTTTCATTGAAGCGATATCTTGATCGTCTATCGTAATTTTACCGTTATCTTTATCGATTAAGCGGCTAACCATAGCTAAGACCGTACTTTTACCTGCCCCGTTTGGACCAATGAATGATGTGATTTTACCTTTTTCAATTTCTATATCTACTTCATCAACAACTTTATGATGATGATAAGCTTTTGTTAATCCTTCGACTTTAATCATGCTACATTACGCTCCTTTAAAATTAAGAATATAAAGTAAATGCCACCTATAAAGTTAATCATGATGCTTATTTCTGTATTACCTTCAAACAAGTGCTCCACGACCCATTGACCTAAAAATAAGCTGATCCAACTGATGAGTATTGAAGCCGGTAATATGTATTTATGTTCGAATTCTTTGATGAATTCATGTGCTAAATTCACGACAAGTAGACCTAAAAATGTAATGGGGCCAACGAGTGCTGTTGAAATTGTAACAAGTAGTGCAACCATAACCATCAACCATCTCGTTACATTTGTATAATTAACACCGAGGTTAATAGCTTGATCTCGCCCTAATGACAATACATCTAAGTAGTTCTTTATCTTAAAAGCAATGAATATCATAATTAATAAAACAATGCCTGATATCGTAAGTAAACCTTCATTTATTGCACCAAAGCTTGCGAACATTGCACTTTGTATTGATAAGAATTCTTCAGGATCTATCATCATTTCAATAAAACTAGATAAACTTGAGAAGAAGGTTCCAAAAACAATACCTAGTAGTAATATGAAGAATACATTTTGATCTTTAGACCTAAACAATATTTGGAATAAGAATAAACTAAATAGAATCATACCTACCAATGTAATTAAAAAGTTAAGATGATTATTGAGTACGACAGTCGATGTTGAACCAAATAAAAATATTAAAGACGTTTTAATAAACATATAGACTGCATCTAAACCAATTATGGATGGTGTTAAAATTCTATTATTTGTGATTGTTTGGAAAATAACCGTCGAAACTGCAATACTGCCACCTACTAATAACATTGCGATAACTTTTCTAACACGTCCGGTTAATTGGTACTCCAATATATTAGGATTAATGTTATAAAGTAAATAAAGTGCTGCAATTAATAGCGTTAACACAGATAAAAGGATTAATTTATGTACGGGGGTTAATTTATTGAGCATTTCTAGAACGTCCTTTCATCAGCAATACTATAAATATGAAACTACCAATAACACCTATTGTTAAACCAATTGTAATTTCATAAGGGAATATAATTAATCTTCCAATAACATCACAAATCATCACAAACAATGCACCAAATACTGCTGTATGCGGCAATGCATTTTTCAAATGATCTCCTCTGAATATTGAAACTAAGTTAGGAATAATTAATCCTAAGAATGGCATCATACCAACTGTTACAACAACAAGTGCTGTAATAATTGATGCAATGATAAGTCCAATATTGACGACTTTTTGATAATTAAGTCCTAAATTCACACTGAAATCTTTACCCATACCAGCAATCGTGAATTGATTCGCAAATATAAACGCTAAAATCAATAACGGAATACTAATGTAAAGAATTTCATATCTACCACTTGTAATAATTGAGAAATTACCTTGCATAAAATTACCAATACTTTGTACAGCATTTGTACGTAATGCAACAAAAGAAGAAAAACTCGACACAATGTTTCCGAGCATGATACCAACTAACGGTATAAAAATAACATCTTTAAATTGAATTCTACGGAGAATTTGCATAAATAGCATTGTTCCAAATAAGCTTAATAATGTAGCAAATAATAATTTAAGTAGTATATTGGCTTCTGGAAACGCGATAAGAGAAATTAATATACCTAATCTCGCCCAATCCATTGTCCCTGCAGTTGTTGGAGAAACGAATTTATTTCTTGTTAACTGTTGCATAATCAGTCCACAAATAGCTAATGAACTCCCTGAGATAATAATACTGACTGTTCTCGGAATTCTACTCGACACTAAAATGTTCTTCTGTTCGTCAGTTAAATTTAATATATGTAAAGGTTTTACTTCTGAAACACCTATAAAAATAGAGAAGAACGTTGCAATTACTAATAATATAATCAAAACATCTAAACGCATTAAAAACTTTCCCATGTCACACCCTACTTCTCTTTAGTTGATAACGATTATCATTATCTCTATTGTAATGAAGAATATGACTAAATGCAATGCTATTTATAAAAAAGAGTGATGGAATTAAATTCCATCACTCTTTTATAATTATTTTATATTAATGTCTTTGTTTGGCATTGTGTGTTGATCTCTAGCAGTAACATGACTTGTTACATTGTATTGGCCCGCTTCTTTAAATTTATATTTTAAAGTATACACACCATCTTTATTTTCTTTAACTTTCTTCATTTCTGAAGATTTTTTATCCCCATCTTTAACGATTTCAAACATCACTTCATCTGCATCTTTTACTTTTTCATCACCAAGTGTCACTTTTGCAGAAAGCTCTACTTCTTCACCACTTTTAGCTTCTTTAGGCACATCTAAAGCAACTTCCAAAGCTTGAGGTTTATCAGAAGACTTATGTTCTGAATGATGATGCTCATCCTCTTTCTTGTCATTTCCACATGCTGCTAGCACAGAAATGACCAATACAGTTAATACCCCTAGTAATATTCTTTTCATGAATATAACCCACCTTTCAATATATTATCTTCATTATAAACAATAAATATCACATAAATTCCAATAAATATTGAAAAATATGTTAACTTTTGATTTCTCATAAAAAATAGCCTAGGACAAGATACATGTCCTAGGCTATTACTTAATATTTTACTTTTCATCAAAGATGAAGTCTTCATCTTTAAGTGCTTCTACATTTAATGCTAGTACATAACCGTCACCTTTAACACTGAAGAAGTCATGGTTTTTAGTACTTGTATTTAATGCATTCTCAATAATTGGGTTGAACGCTTTTTCTTCGTAATATGGTTCAAATCCTAAATTAGCTAATGCTTTATTCGCATTATATGTTACGTAGTTCATAACATCATTTGTTAATCCTATTTCATCATATAATGTTTTTGTATATTCGTATTCATTCTTATAGAGTAAATCAAGCATACGATACATTTCTCTATCCGCTTTAATTTGTTCGTCTTGTGACAATTCATTTTTTAAACTTTGTGCATCTAGTCCAGTAAATACACCGTGGATAGATTCATCTAGTAAAATTTTACGAATGATTTCTCCTGAAGTTGTCATACGGCCTTGTCCAGCTAAATATAATGGATAGTAGAAACCTGAGTAGAATAAGAATGTTTCTAAGAACACACTTGATACTCTAGCCATGTATTGATCATAAATTGAAGCTTCTTTACCCCATAATTTATGATAATTACCTACGATCATTTCTGATTTATATTTCAAGTGTGGTTCTTCAACAACCCACTTATCTAATAATTCATTTGTTTCACTAGATGGTAATAATGTCGTGAATATATGTGAATAACTTTTCGCATGTATTTGTTCCATCATACCCATAAATGAATACACTGCTTTTTTACGTAAGTCTTTCGTATGCATCATGATTAGAGGCATGCCATCATCAGCTTGATGTGTATCTAATCCAGTAAGACCAGCTAATGCCTTTTTAAAAGCATTTTTTTCAGGTTCTGTTAATGTTTCCCAACTTGCTATATCTTTAGATACTTTAAATTCTGACTCAACCCACATTTGAGAGATGTTTTGACGCCAAAACATATTCGTCATATCTTCTTGTGTATTCCAATTTACTGCCTTCATATTAGATCTCCTATCTTAATTAAATTGATTAGATTGCGCAACTTGTACATTCTTCAACGCTTAATAATTTATTTCGTGTATAGTAAAGTGATTTTAAGCCTTTATGGTGAGCATATACGTATAATCTTGAAAGTTCACGTGTTGAAATCTCTGAATTTACATATAAAATTGTAGAAATACCTTGGTCTACATGCTCTTGAATCGTTGCAATTAAATCAATTAATTTCATTTGATCTGTATTAAATGCTGATTTGTAATACCACATTGTTTCAGGTGATAAGAATGGCATTGGGTAAAATGTTTCTGCATTACCATATGTTCTTCTTTCAATTTGGTCAACAATTGGCATAACAGAACTTGTCGCATTTTGTACATATGAAATACTTTGTGTTGGTGCAATAGCAAGTCTATATGCATGGTATAAACCATGTTCTTTAACAGCTTCTGCTAATGCTTTCCAATCTTCTGTAGTTGGAATATCAAAACCTTCAAATAATGTCGCAACATTATCGTATTCAGGTTTAATATCTTGTTGGATATATTTTTCAAAGTATTTACCTGAAGCGTAATCAGATTTGTCGAAATCTACATATGTTTCTTGTCTTTCTTTCGCAATTTCCATTGAACGTTCAATAGAATAGTAGTTCATCATCATGAAGAAGACATTTGCGAAGTCTTTAGCTTGCTCTGATTCATAACCAATTTTGTTTTTAGCTAAGAAACCGTGTAAGTTCATAACACCTAAACCTACAGAATGTAACTCATTGTTTGCTTTTCTTACACCTGGTGCATTTTTAATATCTGTATCATCAGATACAACTGTTAAAGCATCCATACCAATATGTACAGAATCACGGAATTTCTTAGATTCCATCACGTTTACAATATTTAATGAACCTAAGTTACAAGAAATATCACGTTTGATTTCATCTTCAGTTCCATAATCGTTAATAATTGACGTTTCTTGTAATTGGAATATTTCTGTACATAAGTTACTCATTTTGATTTGTCCGATATTAGAGTTAGGATGTACTTTATTCGCATTATCTTTAAACATCAAATAAGGATAACCTGATTGTAATTGCGTTTGAGCAATTGTATTTAACATATCACGTGCATCTTTAGCTTTTTTAATGATATTAGGATTTGCAACTAGCTCATCATAATATTCATCAAGATTAATATCATCTAGTGTCACACCATATTCACGTTCAACAGTATGTGGTGCAAACATATAGAAATCTTTACCTTCTTTAGCTAAATCAAAGAATTTAGATGGAACGATTAAACCAGTAGAAATAGTAGATAATCTAATATCTTCATCTGCGTTCACTTTTTTAGTATCTAAGAATTCTAATACATCATAATGGAAGATGTTTAAGTATACTGCACCCGCACCAGGTCTTTGGCCAAGTTGATCAGCATAACTAAAGCCACCTTCAAGTGATTTAGCAACTGGTAATACCCCTTTAGCGACACCTTTAATGCCTTTAATAGCTTCACCACGTGCACGTAATTTAGATAAGTTGATTGCTACACCGCCACCAATTTTACTCAATTGTTTAGCTGTTGAATCAATAAAGTTAATTGAATTTAAGCTATCATCTACTTCTAATAGGAAACAACTTACTAACTCCCCACGTCTAGCTCTACCAGCATTTAAGAAAGTTGGTGTTGCAGGTTGAATACGTTGTTCAATCATACCTTCAACAAATTGTTTAGCTTGTTCAACATTACCTTTAGCTAAATATAAAGAAACAATAATAACGTGTTCTTTATATGTTTCAAGGTATTCTGATTTATCATTAGTCTTCAAAGCGTAATCTTTGAAGAACTTACTAGCTGACATGTAACTTGCAAATTGAAAAGGAATTGAATCTGCAAACTGGTTAATCTCTTTTAATGATGCCTCACTATATTCTTTAAATAAGTCATAATAAAAGTCTTGTTCAACTAAAAAGTGTAAGCGTTCAATAGGATCATTGAATTGAATTGTTTTTTCTGCAATTTCTTCTAAATATACTTCTAATGCTTCTTGATCTTTTTCAATATCGAAAAAGCCGTCTTCTCTTCTCTTTGTTACTTTATTGTTTAATTCAATATGATTTTTCTTTTGCTTGTTTATCATTTTCATAGAGATTAACCACCTTTTCCTTAAATTCATCTGCTATAGCTTGGTTACCGTGTAACTCAAATTTCATCAATAAAGGGACATGATATTGATTCGCGATTTCTTCACTAGCTTTCGCGAAATTCTGTCCCCAATTTCTATTTCCACTACCTGCTACTGCTTTAAGATTATGATGATTCACTTTCAAAAAATCTTGTACAGTATCAGGTACTTGGCCAAATCCAATTGTACCTGTAACCATTATAAATGGTTCATTTATTTCATTTGTCTTGTTTGCCTCAGTGAGAGCCATTGTGTCAGACAATCCTGCTCTCTGTATGAACCGTCGTACATTACCAGTTAAAGAGTAATAAATTATCTTCATAAACTTTCACCTACCACATGTAAATGCTTATTCAACTGTATAAATGAAATAAAAAATACAAAAAAATGAACACTTTATTCATTTTTATTTCAAATGCACAAAACACAAGATATAGTGTTACGTTTTATAAGCACATACTATATTATGTGATTCATTATAGCACTTTAAATGATTCATAACACTTATAATACCTTATTTTTTTTAAAAAAATAGGGTTGACTTTCTTCTTGTTTCGACTAAGCGTTGCTATATCAACATTTGAAAATTGCTTTCATAAAAATTTATTTGTCGAAAACAATCACCGAACAAGTCATATACTTTTTAAAGTGAATTATGATAATATATGTTCATTGATAAAAAATAGAAGGTGTTTACATGAATTCCACAGTAAAAGGAATAATTGCAATACTCATTTCTTCGATTGGTTTTAGTTTAATGGCAGTATTCTTCAGATTATCTGGTGACTTACCAGTTTTTCAAAAATCACTTTTCAGAAATCTCATCGCAATGATTGTACCGATTTACTTTGTCATGAAGTATAGAGCACCATTTTTCGGTAAATTAGAAAATCAACCGTTACTCATTTTACGCTCTACACTTGGACTTATTGGTGTATTACTCAATATTTATGCGATTGATCACATGGTTTTAAGTGATGCGGATATGTTAATGAAATTAAACCCATTCTGGACTATACTACTTTGCGCGATATTTTTAAATGAAAAAGCACGCAAATATCAAGTGATTGCAATGATTGTAGCGATTCTTGGTGCATTGTTTATAATTAAGCCTACATTTGATTCAGATATGATGCCAGCAATTATCGGTTTATTATCTGGAATTTTTGCTGCAGGTGCATATACTGCCCTACGACCTTTAGGACAACGTGAAAAATCATATACAACAGTATTTTACTTTTCATTCTTTTCTACGGTCGCATTAATTCCATTTGTCATCTTTACATTTGAACCAATGACACTTTCACAAGTCATCATATTATTGTTATCAGGTGTCTTTGCAACAGTTGGTCAATTCGGTATAACAATTGCCTATAGTTTCGCAGCAGCAAAAGATATTTCAATATTTGTATACGCATCTGTCATATTCAGTGCCATACTTGGTTTCATCTTATTTAAAGAAATACCAGATTTACTCAGTTATCTAGGATACATTATTATATTCTTAGCAGGCTATTACATGTTCAAGAAAGCCCAAAGAAATCCTAAACCTAAAGAAGCAATTAATAAAGGAGAATCATAATGTCAGAGGGAAGAAACAAAGACGAATTAAAAGATATTACGTTATTAGGGAATCAAAACAATCAATATCATGATCAATACAAACCTGAAGTATTAGAAGTGTTCGACAATAAACATCAAGGTAGAGATTACTTTGTAAAATTCAATTGTCCAGAATTCACTTCTTTATGTCCTATCACTGGACAACCTGATTTTGCGACAATTTATATTTCTTATATACCAAACGTTAAAATGGTAGAATCTAAATCATTAAAATTATATTTATTCAGCTTTAGAAACCATGGTGATTTTCACGAAGATTGTATGAACGTTATTATGAATGATTTAATAGAATTAATGGATCCCCATTATATAGAAGTTTTAGGTAAATTCACGCCACGCGGAGGCATTTCTATAGACCCTTATACAAACTATGGAAGACCAGGTTCTAAATACGAAAAAATGGCAGAGTATCGTATGATGAACCACGATTTATATCCTGAAAATATAGACAACAGATAATAATTCAATATATAGCCGAGTCATATTCAACATGACTCGGCTTTTAATATACATAAATTTCACATTTCAAAACATATTACTCACCAATTAAGAAAACGCTTACAACTTTAAAAATTTGTTCACATTTATTTTAAGCCTTGCCACTATTGACGCTATTATTTTTAATAGTCATTATTGTAAGAATATTGTTAATCTTTACCTTGTGTTTATTTTGCGAAAGCATTACAATTTAACATGTGCTAATTTTAAGTACATCTATAAAATTGAATACAGTTTATTATGAGGGGAAGTAAAAAATGGGTAACAAACATTATACTAAAGAGGAAATTATCCAAAGTACACCACGTACAGGTTTCTTTGGTCATCCTAAAGGCTTGGCTACATTATTTCTTACCGAATTCTGGGAAAGATTTAGTTATTATGGAATGAAAGCTATTCTTGCCTACTACATTTACTATTCAGTAGCAAAAGGCGGCTTTGGTATTGATCAAGGTTTAGCACTTCAAATCGTCTCAATCTACGGTGCACTTGTTTATATGAGTGGTGTTATCGGTGGATGGATTGCTGATAGAATTACTGGTACACGTCATGCATTATTCTACGGTGGAATACTCATCATGATTGGTCACATCTTATTATCACTACCAAATAATTTTACATTGCTATTAATAGCGCTATTATTCTTAATTATTGGTACAGGATTATTGAAACCAAACATTTCTTCTACAGTAGGTTTATTATATGAAAAGAATGACCCAAGAATGGATTCAGCATTTACTATTTTCTACATGTCAATCAACTTAGGTGCTTTAATTTCACCATTATTAATCGGTTGGTTACAAGTAAACGTAGGCTTCCATGCTGGTTTTGCAGTAGCAGCAGTTGGTATGTTCATCGGTTTAATCATTTATTTCATCACAAACAAGAAATATCTAGGTTTAGCTGGTATCGAAGTACCCGATCCATTATCATCTTCTGAAAAGAAAAAAATGGTCAAAATTGTTGGTATCACTGTCGTAATTATCGCAATTGTTTGTTTCATCCTAAGTTTATTCGGACAATTAACATTGCCTAATTTCGCAAACTTTATTTCAATACTTGGTGTTGCTCTACCAATTTACTATTTCGTAAAAATTTCATTAAGTAAAAAGACGGAAGATTATGAACGTACACGTGTATATGCATATATACCATTATTCATTGCAGCAGTAGCATTCTGGATGATTCAAGAGCAAGGTTCTACAGTATTAGCACAATTTGCAGATACTAAGACACAATTAAGCATGGCTAAATTAACAGGTGGCGCAATTGATTTTAATATACCAGCAGCTTGGTTCCAATCACTTAACCCATTCTTCATTATTATTTTAGCACCAGTGTTCTCAGTATTATGGGTTAAATTAGGTAAATTCAACCCACCTACTGTTTATAAATTTGCAATAGGTGTATTCTTAGCAGGACTTTCATATATTATTATGGTCGTTCCATTATCAGACACATCAACATTAATTAACCCAGTTTGGTTATTTGCAAGTTTCTTATTAGTAACATTAGGTGAACTTTGTATATCACCAATCGCATTATCAACAACGACTAAATTAGCACCAAAAGCATTCACAGCTCAAATGATGAGTGTTTGGTTCTTATCAAACGCTATGGCTCAAGGTTTGAATGCTCAAATGGTAAAAATTTATACAAGTATTAGTTCAAATGATTATTTCTTATACTCAGGTATATTCGCTATCATCATTTCAATCATCTTACTTGTAGCAAGTCCAAAAATTAAAACATTAATGGCAGGCGTAAAATAAGATCTAGCCATTTACCAGGTAAGGGCAACGAAAGTTGTCCTTGCCTTTTTTAGTATTAAGAAAGTTTTGATTGGTGGGAGTTAGAATGCGCTAACTTCCATTATTTCGAATTCTGGTAATTAGAATACTGTAACTTCCATTATTTCGAATTCTGGTAATTAGAATACTCTAACTTCCATTTTTCTGAATTCTGGTAGTTAGAATGCTGTAACTTCCATTATTTCGAATTCTGGTAGTTAGAACGCTGTAACTTCCATTATTCTGAATTGTGGTAATTAGAATGCTCTAACTTCCACTATTTCGAATTGTGGTAGTTAGAATGCTGTAACTTCCATTATTTCGAATTCTGGTAGTTAGAATACTCTAACTTCCATTTTTCTGAATTCTGTCCCTAACGACATCTCTTACGGACATTTCTCGGAATTCTGTCCCTAACAACCTCTCTTACGGACATTTCTCGGAATTCTGTCCCTAACAACGCCTCTTACGGACATTTCTCGGAATTATGTCCCTAACGACATCACCAAGATTCCATACATAAATCCTCCCCCTCCCTGTATCTGTTACACAATCAACTAATATGTGTAAAAATACTTATTAATGATATATTAATTATTTTAGAATATTCACAATATTAGAACTTATTAAAATTTTATTGAATTTACTAACATATAGGGTTAAAATGTTCTTTAAACTTACCTGACAATCGGGGGAAGTTTAGAAAGGAAGCGATTTTTTATGGGCAAAATGACGCGAGAGGAAATGGTTGAAACTGTCCCTCAATATGGATTTTTTGGACATCCTCGCGGCTTAGGTATATTGTTCTTTGTAGAATTCTGGGAACGTTTTAGTTATTATGGAATGCGTGCAATTTTACTGTATTATTTATACTTTACTGTCAGCCAAGGCGGACTAGGTTTAGATAAAGTTACAGCTCAACAAATTATGGCCATGTATGGTTCATTAATATTTATGACAGGTATATTAGGTGGTTGGGTAGCGGATAGATTACTCGGCTCTCGTAGATCATTAATGTACGGTGCAGTACTTATTATGCTAGGTCACTTAGTGTTATCTTTACCATTTGGTTTAGGTGCATTTCTTATTTCTATGATATTAATCATTGTAGGTTCGGGACTTATGAAACCAAACATTTCAAATGTTGTGGGTGGTTTATATCATAAGAATGATAATAGATTAGATGCAGGTTTTGTTATTTTTTATATGTCAGTTAATATGGGTGCTTTATTATCACCACTTATTATCGACAAAGTACGGGTAAGCGTTGGTTTCCACCAAGGATTCTCAATCGCAGCTTTCGGTATGCTTTTAGCTTTAGTAGCATACATTCTATTCCAAAAAAGAAGTCTTGGGGAAGTTGAAAATCATCCTTCTAACCCACTCAATCATAAAGAAAAAGTTAAATACGCTAAAATGTTTACATATAGTGCAATCGGTATTGTTATTCTTTTAGCTATTTTATATTTAACAGGTCATCTTACATTTAATTCAATCAGTTTAATTGTTTTAATTATCGGTATCGTTATACCATTTGTTTACTGGACAATTATGTATAGAAGCCCTGATATAGATCAAACAGAAAAATCAAGATTACTTGCGTATGTACCATTGTTCTTAGCTTCTGTTTTATTCTGGAGCATTCAAGAACAAGGATCAAACGTACTTGGTGTGTTCGCGCAAGAACATACACAATTAGATTTAAATGCATATGGTATTAATTTCGTGATACCAGCAGGTTGGTTCCAATCTATCAACCCAATCTTCATTGTTTTATTTGCACCAGTTATTTCATTCTTGTGGCAAAAATTAGGTAAATACAATCCTTCTACACCACTTAAATTTGTAATTGGTTTAGCATTCGCTGGTATTTCATTTATTGCTATGATGATTGCAATGATGATGCAACAAGCAGAACTGATGAATCCAATTTGGTTAGTACTCAGCTTCTTCCTATGTGTTATTGGGGAATTATGTTTATCACCTACTGGATCAAGTGTTTCAGTTAAACTTGCACCAAAAGCCTTTTCAGCACAAATGCTTAGTCTTTGGTTCTTAACGAACGCAACAGCACAAGGTATTAACGGACAATTAGTTAAATTGATTGAGCCGTTAGGACAACAGAACTACTTTGGCTTAATCGGCGCAATCGCTATTGTCGTTTCACTTATTGTATTATCAATGACACCAAAAATTAAAAAACTTATGCAAGGCATACATTAAAGTAAAAGACATCAGCTTCCCAAGCTGATGTCTTTTACTTTATTTATATGATTCTGATAAAGATTCTTGTTGTTTATTATATTCCCCGTTTTCACCTAAGAAATATGCTTCTACTTCTTTCCAGTTTTGAACTTTTGGCCATTTATCAATATCAATATTATGATCTGCTGCATACATAATTGAATGATTATTGAAGCTTTCAAGTTGTTTAGGATTATCATCAATTAAATAATCTGTATTGACGATACCTTTATCTCCACAAAATACAAAGTGTTGAGGGTCTAAGAATGGCATATGTTCTCTTAGCCAAGCGTATTTATCAGCAAATGATGTTGGTACGTCCATCGCTGCTGTAACAATATAAACGTCATAGTATTCATTTAACTTCTGTACAACTTCTACAGCGTCTGGAAATACTTCTAAGTCTCTAAAAAATCCATCTTCTCTTAAAATACTTGTCAAAATACCTTGATGTTCAGGCATCATATTACGGATTTTAGTACCTTTAAGTTCTTCCATAGTAACATTAGAAGAAGTTTCTTCATTGTAACGTCTTAAAAGTTTTTTTATTGTGTCAGCTAGCACTTCATCCATATCGATACCAATTGTTTGCTTCGTCATTATACCTTCTCCTTTATATATCAATGTCTACTAGTATACCAAAGAACGTACTGCCTTTCCTTTATTACGAACTGTGTGTTTTAAAGAATTCTTCTAATACTTGTATCATCTTATCGTTATGTTCACTAAAGCCCATCGTAATACGTACACCATTTGGGAATGGTCTCGTAATAAAGCCTTCTTTTATTAAATAATCATATAATACTTGAGGTTCGTTTGTATTAACGTATATAAAGTTCGTTTGGCTATCATAAATATGTTCTTTAAAAGATGCATTTAAGAATTTTTCAATTTCATGACGATTCTTTGTTGTAATGTCTTTTAAGTAAGCTTGATCTTTAATTGCGGCATCTGCTGCAACAGCTGAAAGTGACGTTACATTGAATGGTAATCTGACAATATCTAATTGGTCTAATAATGATTCATTAGCGATTGCATAACCAATACGTTGTGCTGCTAATCCATACGCTTTAGAAAGAGTACGTAAGACAACGACTTGATTATATTTTGAAAGTAATTCTAAACTATTTGGCATGTCTTCAGCAACAGCAAATTCTATATATGCTTCATCTATTAAAACGATAATATCATCTGGTACTTTTTGAATAAATGCTTCTATAGCATCATGAGGCAAATATGTACCTGTTGGGTTATTCGGATTACAAATCCAAATCAGTTTCGTTTTATCTGTAATTTGTTCATACATTGCATCTAAATCAAAATATCCATCTTTAATTGGTGTTGTTTTAACTTGGGCACTTTCAATAATAGCATGATGTCTATACTGTCCAAATGTCATGTCACTCGTTAAGATTTCATCATCTTTTTCAAGAACTGCTCTTGAAATAATCATAATCACTTCATCTAAACCTGAGCCAAAGAATATTTGTTCTTTCTTCACATTGAGAAATGTACTTAATGTTTCTTTCACTTCAAATTGTTTCACTTCTGGATAGTAGAATAATTCGTCTAAATTAGCTTTGATTGCTTCTTTAACATTTGGTGAAGGACCATACAAATTCTCATTTGAAGCAAGTTTGACCATGTCTCCATCTATGCCGTACTTTTCTTTTAATTGTCTCGGAGATAACCCCGGTTGGTATGCTTGTAATTCACTTAATTGTTGCTTCATTTTTAGACCTCCAAGTTGAAATATAAAAACGGTAAATCGAAATTTACCGTTTGTTAATTTATTAGTATTATAGACCTAATCATTTTCATAAATCAATGGTATTTAATCAATCAAGTCATTCTTCTGTAAATATTCTTTCGCGACTTGATAAGCATCTTCATCCTTGATTGTAACTCTATAATTCATTTCTTGCATTTCTTCATCAGATATTTTGCCTTTTAATTTATTCATAGCTTTCACCACATCTGGATGCTCTTTAATTGTTTCTTTTTTCATAAGTGGTGCACCTTGGTATGGTGGGAATAATTTTTTGTCATCTTCTAAGACAACCATGCCATATTCTTTAAGCTCTGCATCTGTTGAATATGCATCGATTAAATCAATATCATTACTTTCAAGCGCTTGATATCTTAATTTAGGTTCCATTGTTTTAACATCTTTAAAGTTTAAATCATATTTCTTTTGAATACCTTTGTAACCATCTTCACGGTCATTAAACTCTAAAGTGAAACCAGGTCGTATTTCATCTTCAACCTTACTTAAATCTGAAATAGTTTTAATATTATGCTTTTCAGCATATTCTTTTTTAACTGCTAAAGCATACGTATTATTATATTTCATCGGTTCAAGTAATTGCATATCAAACTTTTTATCAAGGCTATTATTAGCTTGATTATATACTTCTTTCTCAGTTGTTGATTTAGGTGTTTCTTTCGTTAACTCACCTAGAACTGTACCTGTGAATTCTAAATATCCATCTATTTCGTCAGACTTTAATGCATTAAATAGGAAGGAAGTCTTACCCATACCTGCTTTAACTTCAACAGTGTTGTCAGTTTCTTCTTCAATTAAAATCTTATACATATTAGTGATAACTTCTGGTTCAGATCCTAACTTACCTGCTAAAGTAATTTTATCACCTTTTTGAGCAAATAAAGGTATCGTCACAGATAATAAGAATATGACTAATATTGTTCCAAGTATAATTAAAGATTTTTTGTATGAAATTCTTTCTAAAATTCTTAAAAATACATCAAAGAAAATTGCTAAAATAGCTGCAGGAATTGCGCCTAGTAATATAAGAGATGTATTATTTCGATCAATACCTAATAATATTAAATCCCCTAGACCACCAGCACCTATTAAAGCCGCTAATGTTGCTGTACCAATAATTAATACCATAGCTGTTCGAATACCAGCCATCATAACTGGCATTGCAAGTGGTAACTCAACTTTAGACAATCTTCTACCAGTCTTCATACCTATACCACGTGCCGCTTCAATCAATGAAGGGTCTACTTCTTTAATACCGGTATATGTATTCCTTAATATCGGTAATAACGCGTATATAACAAGTGCAATAATTGCCGGTATACGCCCTATACCAAATAACGGAATCATTAAACCTAGTAAAGCAAGAGATGGTATTGTTTGTAATACAGCTGCGATGTTAATAATAACTTCGGCTAGCTTTTTAGTCTTTGTCAGCAATATACCTAACGGAACTGCGATTACGACTGCGATTAAAAGTGCAATAAATGATAATTGAATATGTTCAATTAACGTTTCTAAAAGTTGCCCTTTACGGCTTGAAAGTGTTTCGATTAAGGCATTCATGAAGAAACACCTCTATTCTTTTCAGCTAAATAACTAAACACATATTGTCTTGTCACAATATGGCTTGGTGCTGCATTTTCTGAATCCATCACAATCGCTTCGTGTTCTGCTAATAATCCATATATATCGTCAATCGTTTGATCTGGTGATACTTTAGGATATTGATCAATAGATTGCGTATTTACTTCTGAAATTGGTTGCGCAATATCACCGAGCTTCACTTGCTTCAATACATGCGCATCCACATTACCAATAAATGATTTTACGAAATCATTCTTAGGTCGATGAATAAAGTCTTCTGTCGTTCCAATTTGCTCCACATGTCCTTGATTCAATAAACAAATACGGTCTCCCATTTTCATCGCTTCTTCAATATCATGCGTTACAAAGACGATTGTTTTTTTAATTTGCGATTGAAGTTCAAGTAAATCATCTTGTAGATTCTTTCTACTAATTGGATCTAGTGCACTAAATGGTTCATCCATTAAGACAACAGGCGGATCGGAAGCAAGTGCTCGAATAACGCCAATACGTTGTTGTTGTCCTCCAGATAGCTCACTTGGATATCTATCCCGATATGTTTCAGGATCTAAACCAACCATAGTAAGCAATTCATCTACTCTATTTGCAATATCTTTCTTTTTCCATTTCTTCATCTCTGGTACTTGCGCAATATTTTCTTTAATCGTCATATGCGGGAAAAGTGCGATTTGTTGAAGAACATACCCAATATCCCATCGCATCTCCGCAACATCATAATCACTTATTGGTTTATCGTTAAAATATATAAATCCTTCTGATAAAGGTATTAACCTGTTGATCATTTTAAGTGTTGTAGTCTTTCCGCACCCAGAAGGTCCTATAAGTACAAAAAATTCACCTTCATTAATATTAAAACTTACATTATCTACTGCTTTCTTATCCCCGTATATCTTTGAAACAGCTTCAAACTTAATCATTAATAGACACCACATTCCTCTTTTTTATCAGTGCTAGAATTTCTTCTATATTATTTACCCTAATTTCACAATAAAATGCCTATTCTTCTTAAATGGGTTGTTTATAATTTTTAATGGTTTCAATAAATATCGGACAATAGTGTTTCAATTTATAACTTCCAATACCGTCTATTAAAATCATTTCTTTTTTAGATTCAGGTAATCGTTTAGCAAATTGCTCTAAAATTTGATCAGAGAATATAGAAAGTGGTGAAACTTCTAATTCTTTACTTAAATCTTTTCTAACTTCTATTAATCGATCAAATAAAGATCTATCAACATCTGTAATCGTTTGGATATCAACGATTTCTTTCGGCTTAGATTTAAATGGCGTTGTCATAATTTCAACTTTTCCACGCAATACATCCATTGCATCTTGGTCAACACTTAATATTTCTTTATGTTCATTTAAATAGCCTTTATAACGCAATTCATCTAGTAAATGATGACATTCATTCGTCGTATAATCTTTTAAAATGCCATAAGTACTGAGTTCATCATATCCTAAAGATGTTATTTGAGGTGTTTGTTCGCCTCTTAATACTTGTATTATCATATTACGTTTTTCTTTTTGTTTTAATCTTGCGATACAACTTAATATTTTTTGAGCTTCAGTTGTCATGTTATATGATTTTTCTGATTGTAAACAACTAGAACATCTGCCACACTCTTCTAATTTTTCATCAGGATTAAAGTAATGAATCATCATCGCTTCTAAGCATTTAGTCGTCTTCGTATATTGAATCATTTGTCGAAGCTTTTCGCCTTGTTTTTCTTTGTATTCATCATCTGCAGAACTTGAAGAAATGAAGAATTTTTGAAGGTCTATATCACGGTCTGAGAATAATAAGATACATTCACTGTCTAACTGATCACGACCAGCTCGACCAGCCTCTTGATAATATGATTCGATATCTTGAGGCATATTATAATGAATCACGAATCTAACGTTTGATTTATCAATCCCCATACCAAAAGCATTTGTTGCAATTGCTAATTTGATATCATCTTCAATGAATTTACGTTGCGCACGTTCTCTTTCATCTTTTGGTAATCCTGCATGATACATCACATTTTTAATTTCTAAATCATCAAATGTTTCACTTAATTGTTCAACTTGTTTTCTAGTAGAACAATAAATAATCCCTGATTGATGAATATTTTTCTTCACATAATCTTTAACAAAATTAAGTCTCTGATATGTATTGTTCACTTTAAACGTTAAGTTCTCACGTTTAATAGACGTTTCAACAATATCACTTTCAGCAATTCCTAATTTTTGAGAAATATCTTCTTGTACTTCTTTAGTAGCTGTTGCTGTTAATGCCACCAATCTAAAATGATGAGGTAAGCTCATAACATGTGTAATCACTTCTTGATAACTTGGTCTAAAATCATGTCCCCACTTCGAAATACAATGTGCTTCATCAAATGCGATAAGCTGTACATTACATTTGTTCAACATTTGTATAAACTGTGGTTGATTAAATCTTTCAGGTGCAATATATAGAAATTTCAACTGTCCTGAGACAAGTTCATTCTCTACTCTTTTTTTCTCTTTAGCTGTTAAAGTACTGTTTAAAAATTCAGCTTTGATACCCATCGATCTCAAGCTATCAACTTGGTCTTTCATTAATGAAATCAATGGACTAATCACAATCGTTAATCCATCTAAATATAGACCTGGTACTTGATAACAAATCGATTTACCGCCACCTGTTGGCATAACACCTAAAGTGGGACGATGATCAATAACTTTATCAATAATTTCTTTCTGTCCATCTCTAAATTGTTGATATCCGAAATACTCTTTTAAAATATTTTGCATCTATATATACACCTCTATACGCTTATAATCTGTCTGATAAGGATGACCAACGCATATAATCTTCTTCATATTGCGTTTCAATTGATGTCTTTTCATTTGCGAGTTCATTTAATTTTTCATAATTTGTAGCATGTTCAACCATTTCTTGGTCAATTTCTTCTAATCTTGTTTCTATATATTCGATATTTTTCTCGAGTTGTTCTAGTTCACGCTTTTCTTTGAACGATAATCTAGCAGAAGTCTTAGGTTTCGTTTCTGTTTTTTGAACTACTTTATGTTGCTGTGTTGCTTTTTTCTCAAGCTCTCTTTTATATTCTAAATAATCTTCAAATGTACCTAACATAGGTTCGATTTGTTGATCATGGATATACCAATATTTATTGGCCACTTTATTTAAGAAATATCTATCATGACTTACCGTTATAACTGTTCCACCGAACTCATTAATATAAGCTTCTAATATTGTTAAAGTTTCAGTATCTAAATCGTTTGTTGGCTCATCAAGAATTAATACATTTGGTTCGTGAACTAATAGTTTTAATAAATATAAACGTTTTTGTTCTCCACCTGATAATTTATTAATTTGAGTGCCATGCGTTTGACTTGGGAATAGAAATCTTTCTAACAACTGCGTAACAGATACAACTGTGCCATCTTTTTCTTTAGCAACTTCACTTTCTTCTCTTAGATAATCAATCATTCTCTTATCTGAAGTTAAACTTTCATCTTGCTGTTTAAAATAAGCAATTTTTACAGTTTGACCTGTAATGAGATTACCTTCAAAAGTTTGATCTAACCCACTAATAATATTGAGTAATGTTGTTTTACCTGCACCGTTTTCTCCAACAATACCAATTCTATCGCCTTTTTGAATAATCGTTGTAAAGTGTTCAAATAACTTTCTATCTCCAACAGATTTAGAAATATCGTCTAACTCAAATACTTGTTTACCGAGGCGTGAATGGGCTAAATTTAAACTTGCTTCACCTTGTGTTTTTCTATTTGATATATCTTCTTCTAACGTATTAAACCTTTGAATTCTCGCTTGTTGTTTCGTTGATCTAGCTTTAGCACCTTGTCTCATCCAATGCAATTCTTGTTTATACAGCGCTTTCTTTTTAACATGTTGTTGTGCTTCAATTTCTTCTTTTTCAGCTCTTGCTTCAATATACGCTTCATAATTACCTGGATAACTTGTGAGTTTACCATTTGAAAGTTCAACAATTCTTGTAGAAACTTGATTTAAGAAATGACGATCATGTGTAACAAACATGATTGTATGGGGATATTGTTTAATATAGTTAACAAGCCATTCAATTCCTTCAATGTCTAAATGGTTTGTCGGTTCATCTAATAATAATAAATCTGGTTTACGTATTAATTCTTTTGCTAGTGCAACTCTTTTTTTCTGTCCACCACTTAATGTAGCTATTTTTTTAAGATAGTCATTTATACCTAGTTTTGATAGAATAGTTTTAACGTCTGCACTGTAATCCCATGCATTTAATCGATCCATATCAGATTGATATTTCATCATAAGATCTAAATCTTTAGATTCACCAGTCTGTTGATATTGATTTAAAGCATTTTCATATTTAGAAATCACTTTCGTCATTTCAGTTTCGTTATTTAATACTTCATCGATTACAGTTAAAGATTCATCAAGTTCAGGCTTTTGGCTTGCATATGCAATTTGATATTGGTTAGGATAAGATGTCTTCGCATCATAATCATCATCAATATTTGCAATAACTTTAAGCAAAGTACTTTTCCCTGTTCCATTGATTCCAACTAAACCAATGCGTTCTTTGTAAGAAATGGATAAATCTAAATCATCAAAAATAATTTTGTCACCATATTGCTTATTAAGTTTTTCAATTTTATATGCTTCCATGAATTAACATCCTTTAGTATTCTCAGTTTTCAATTAATATATTATACACTTTTTTTCACACAAAAGATATGAAGGAGCAAAAACTATGCAACAGATTTTTACAGAGCTACCACCATACTTGCAAGCATTATTCGCAGGTATCATCACATGGCTGTTAACAGCATTCGGTGCATCGTTCGTTTACTTGTTCAAAAATATAGACACAAAAGTTATCAATACAATGCAAGGATTTGCTGCAGGCGTCATGATTGCAGCTAGTTTTTGGTCTTTATTACAACCTTCTATAGAACAAAGTTCACATTCAGCAATGCCTTGGTTACCAGCAGCAATCGGCTTTCTTTTAGGCGGATTGTTTATTAGACTATTAGACTTTGTCATACCTCACGCACACCAAAATGCAGTTGATAAAAGCCAGCGAGTAGAAGGACCAGATACTAAATTAGGAAAAAACACTTTGCTGTTTTTAGCAATCACATTGCATAACATTCCTGAAGGTATGGCCATCGGTGTTGCTTTCGGTGGTGTTGCAACCGGAAATGAAGGCGCAACATTATTAGGCGCACTCGGCTTAGCAATCGGTATCGGTATACAAAACATTCCAGAAGGCGCAGCACTCTCGATGCCAATCCGTGCATCAGGTTTATCAAGATGGAAGTCATTTAACTATGGTCAAGCTTCCGCTTTAGTAGAACCTGTATTCGCAATGTTAGGTGCATTACTAGTTGTCATTGCAACACCAGTATTACCATATGCATTAGCATTCGCAGCCGGCGCAATGATATTTGTCGTTGTAGAAGAACTCATCCCCGAATCACAGTCAGGTAATAACACTGACTTAGCAACATTAGGATTAATGGGTGGCTTCACAATAATGATGATACTAGACGTCGCTTTAGGTTAGATAGAATAGAAATCCCAATCGTGCAGACGATTGGGATTTTTTCATTGTTTAATGTGTTGGTGTGCGAGGGTTGTGGGATATGTGGGGGTTGTGGATATTGGATAAATTGGAGCTGTTGATGATTTTGGAGATGTCGATGTTGGGAATCTCTTGGCTTTAGTTAGGCGTTAAGCCATGACTTGGTGGATCTCTTGGCTTTATTAGGAAGTTAAGCTACGACTTGCGCTATCTCTTGGCTTTATTAGGAAGTTAAGCTACGACTTGATGCATCTCTTGGCTTTATTAGAAAGTTAAGCTACAACTTGCGCTATCTCTTGCCTTTACGCAGGACTTAAGCCATTACTTCGGTAATTTTTTAAGTAATCAAAAATGTCATTTCTAAATAATCATTTAATTTTTGAAAAGATGTGAGTTTACTCCTATTTTAACTCATATCTTGACCAATCTCGTGGGTTTACTCTGTCTTTAACTCACATCTTCTTCAATCTCGTGAGTTTATTTCCTCTTAAACTCACATCTCCTACTAAATCATACTTCTCCACCCTATATCCTGTATCGCCCACATCATCTTCTAACTCATAATTCCTATTAAAAAGTACTTTTCCCAGTCACCACCCCACAACCCCCATTTCCAACACAAAAAAGTACCACAAAATCTCATGATTTTGTGGTACTCATATACTCATAATTATTTTTCTTGATAGCCATTACCGGATTTGTATTCATAGTTTGATGGCTTAACTTTCTTGAAGTCAGGGTTATCATAGAATCTGAATAAGTCTCCGTGTAATAACTGATCTGATAATTCGAGTTCTTTTTCGACGTTATTTTTATTTTCTTCTAAATCTTTAGGTTTCGTCTTCATAGGTTTATTAGTCTTATTATCGTACACAGTGCTACCGATTGATTTATATTCTGGCGTTATAAAATCACCATTTCTAAATGCAACTGTTTGATCGTGTCCTTTAGCTAATAAGTCTGTACCAAACATAATGTAGTTATTTGATTTAATACCTAATACGTCTAATAATGTAGGCATTACATCTGTTTGGCCACCGTATGTTTCATCGACGCCACCTTTAAGACCTGGCACTTTCATAAAGAATGGTGTTCTGTTTAAGTCCATGAATTTAGCTGGTGTGATTTCATCTTCACCAAGTAAATTAGCCATTGCTTTATTATGGTTCTCAGAAATACCATAGTGGTCACCGTAAATGATGATTACTGAATCATCATATAAACCTTCTTTTTTAAGTTCTGTCATGAATTTTTCTAATGATTCATCTAAATAACGAGCTGTTTGAATGTATCCATCTAATGTTGCACTACCTGTATCTGGTTTCTCTATCGTTGCATCTTCTTTACTCAATGTGAATGGGTAATGGTTAGTCAACGTAATTAAATGAGAATAGAATGGTTGTTTTTGTTCTTTTAGATGTGCAATAGATTCATCAAAAAATACTTCATCTTTTAAGCCTAAGTTTTCAAGATTTTTTTGTTGCATATCATAATAAGTTGCATCATAGAACTTATCTACACCAAAATGCTTGTACACTTGATCTCTGTTCCAGAATGTTTTGTAATCACCATGCATAACTGATGTTTCATAGCCGCCTTGTTGATTTAAAATTGCTGGTAGTGATTGATAAGTGTTGTCACCTTTTAATGAGAATGCTGAACCTTGTGGTAAACCGAAAATACTATTATCCATCGTTAATTCTGAATCGGCTGTTTTACCTTGTCCCGTTTGATGGAAGAAGTTTGGATAGTATTTGTAACCTTTATCACCTTTAGCTAAAGAGTTTAAATAAGGTGTTACTTCTTCACCATTAACTTTGAAGTTTATTAAGAAAGATTGGAAACTTTCTAAGTGAATTTTAATAACGTTCTTGTCTTTAGCGATACCAAATGTTTCTTTGTTAGGTTCTTGATACTTCTGTTTTGTATAATTTTTAACTTGTGTTAAATCATCTTCACTTGCTAATGCTTTTTGTGAATTATTTTGAATCGTTTTAACCCCGTCGTAAACTGTAAAGTTATATGGTCCTAAATATTTAACTAAATATTTATGGTCAAATGTACGTGTTAATAATTCTGGTCTATCTGATTCAGCAAATGCTAAGTTTAAGAAAAATAGTGCTACAGCTACACCCATAACAACTGGGACAAATTTCTTAGGAAATGCTTTAACTGATAAATTATTTCTCTTAAAGATCAACACAAATAAGAAAATAATCGTATCTGTGAAATATATAAAATCGTACCAAGAGAATGAACTATATACTGCACCAGACATTGATTCTACGTTACTTACTTGATTCAAAGTACTAAATGTTAAGAAATCTGAAAAGAATCTAAAGTACACGACGTTAGCATATAGTAAGAACGATAGTACAAATCCAGCGATAAAAATAAACCAGAACGACTTTCTTCCCTTAAAGAATAAGAATACGCTCAATATTAGCGCAATCAAGCTGTATGGGTTCATTAATAAAATTAAATTCTGTACGAGTCCCTTAACCCCGAGTGACAAATCTACATAATAGGCAAAATAAGTCTTTAGTGAAATTGCTAAAATCGTTAGCAAGAAGAATGTAAAGACGCCTATCTTCCTATTTTTAGTTTTCATACTGTTCCTCCGTATCTCAACTCATATCAATTTTCATTATTATTTCATTACATATTATTGAAGGTTGTAATATTCTTGTAATATTTAATGTACAGTATTATAATTTATACTATTTTACAATAAATTTCAACTAAAAACCTAAAATAGAAATAAGAAATGTGTAAAAAGTGCACACAATAGACACAATTCACACATGTAATTTATTTGTTTAATTCTTCATTTAATTTATATCTAATGCCGGTTTTTATTTGTTTAACGAATTGAGCATGTTTTCTCATATTGCGTTCCGCTTCTTGTATTGTTAATTTCTTGAAGATGAGTTTTGAACCTTGCTTTTTTTGTGCTAATTTATCGATATGATAAGAAGCAATTGTTCCAATTTGAGGATAGCTCGATAATGATTGATGATCATTCAACATTACGACCGGTTGATTCCCTTCATTTAATAGAACGGTACCTTTTTTAACACTTAAAAATGATTGATCGACGATTCTACGATTAATAACGGAGTTCCCTTCTAATGTTAATCCCGTTCGGTTAAAGCGATTAGATACTTTATAAACTTGACTCTCAAGATGTTTGATTTCTGCTTCATTAAAGTGTGTCATACCTTCTCCCGATATAACATGGAATATATCTGTTAAATAATTTAACGCTAATGTATATTGGTCAACGCCCCATGAAGCTGTTTTGCTATCTTCTAAATTTTCAAATAGCTTTTTTTGTAAAGGTGTGTAGTTACGGCACATTTCAATTTCATCGCCTGCATGTAAGGTACGACCGTGGTAGCCACCCATTTCTAAACGGATACTTGTAGATTTTGAACCTAACCATTCTTCAGCAACAATTCCACCTGCAATTGCTAAATAACCTCTCGTACCTTTTGAAGCTTCACCAAACTTTAATACTTCACCTTTATCCAGCAAATGAATTTTATATGGTGCTATTTTCTTACCATCTACAAATGCTGGGAAGTTAGCTCCTGTAAATGCGATTAAAGTTGGTTCTGTAAATTGGATAGACGGCAACTTAATCGTCATTTCGATTAAAGCTTCGCCTTCTTCATTACCTACAAGCATATTAGCGAGTCTATGGTTTAATTGATCGATTGAACCATTTTTAACAATGCCAATATGTTGTTGTTTTTGCCTTCCTAAATCTTGAATCGAAGAGTATAGTCCAGCTTCTCGAATAATTAATGACATGGCTTATACCCTCCATCCTTGCTTTGTAGTTGATCTACAATATTTAAGATGACATCATCACCAAAATTAAGCTTACAAATATTATTTTGTCTATCGTATATTTCAACATTCGTCCAACCAATGACTGGCCACTCACCACTTGTATCAGTTGTCGTAATAAATAATTTATCTCTTTCAATACACAATGATCCTTTAGGGATAAATTGTTTGAACTGTGCATTACCTGAATGCAATCGATGACTTAAACCAGATAAATAAGGACATCCTGGAGTATGACCTATCATTGAAACAAAATACGTTCTAGATTCTAACACTTGTCTTTGTTCTTCTTCAGACAAGTCCGTTAACGTATCAAAATCCGGACCATATTCGCCACCTACAATGACATCTATCATAATCGATTCCTTTGTAACTTCTCTATCATTAATGTCTTGCTTTTTCTTATAAATAATACGTTCTACAAATTCAGTCATATATTTAAATGGCTCATTGATATTATGGTTCATCATCATGCTATAAGGATGATACACAACCATTAAACTATTTTCACTAGGTATAACCTCATCTATAAAAGGCATATCTTGACTTAATATTTCTAATCTAAATTCATTAATTTCATGCGTTAACTGTCTCGAAGGTTCACGATCGCTCATTACAGTTAATGCAGAATCGCCCTTAGGATATATGCGCATTTAAGACACCTCATTCTATTCTGCTATATATAAAGCATCATTATTTACGATAAAATACATCTGTTAAATCAATAAATACATGTGTTAATTGATTTACAAATAAGCCTACAAAAACAATTGCAACGGCAAATCCAATATATAAATACGCAAAACTTTGCTTATTTTTTTCTTTTCTCAATTCACTTAAAACGATGCGCTTTAAGTAGAATGCAATAACAATCACTATTACTAAATATAATAATGTTAAGAACATCTATTTTCACCCGTCCTTATATGATGTTTACTATTTTACTATTTGTATCTTTATATTACCATCATAATTTTAAATCTATTTTTGTCCATTCTCGCAAACTATTAATCATGTATATTTCACAATTTGAACTTTCGATATCGTTGATTAACTTTTCCACAGTAATATTTTTTTCTTCGATAAGGTTATCTTCTAATAACGCTTGCCTCATACAACCATTTAAAAATTGTCCATGATATGGAGGTGTGATATATGCATCACCTATTTTAATAACGACATTACCAATATCAAATTCTGTTATTTCATTCTCTCCATTATAATACAATATGACATCTGTATCATGATTATGTTGAAAATGATGACGTTCAGTTGTTTTGTGTATCGTATAAATAGAAGAAACTGGTGTACTCGGTAACAACTGAGCTGTTAAAGATTGAGTTGAATCGACTATTGGTGAAGTTTCAGCATTAAATGTACCATCCGAATTTAATTCAACTCTTAATTTATATGTGCCATCTACATAAGTATTAACCATGTCGTTAAGCATAGTTTCCCATTCGTCTTTATTAAATCGAATATTTAACGCTTTAGCACTCGTAGAAATTCTGTGCGTATGTTCGTGACGTCTTTGGACTTTTCCATTTTCTAATCTCATCGTTTCAATAAGATTTACATGTCTGCTTCCTAATATTTTAGATTTCATTTTGAATTCCTCAATTTCAGCTTCAGCATTTGAATCTATTGTGATACCAGCTCCAACGCCATAAACTGCTCTTTCTGAATTTGAATGTATCGTTCTGATTGGAACATTAAAAATCATTCTGTTATCAGGTAACAACAAACCTATCGTTCCACAATATATGCCTCTTGGTCTATTCTCTAGTCGTTTGATAATGGCCATCGTTGATTCTTTTGGGGCACCTGTTATCGAGCCACATGGGAATAGCGCTTGAAGTAGATTAAATAATGAATGCTGTGCTTTCAATTGACTTCGAATCGTGCTAGTCATTTGATATACCGTTTGATAAGGTTCGATTTTAAATAAATCAATGGCATTAACCGTACCAACTTCAGAAATTTTACTCAAATCATTTCTAAGCAAATCTACAATCATGACATTTTCTGCTCTATCTTTTTGAGAATGCTTCAGTTGTTCATAATTTGCTTGATCTTCTACTTTATGATTCCCTCTTGAAATTGTCCCTTTCATAGGTTTCGTTAATACTGTATTTGTCATCTGTTGATAAGTACCATATTGAAAGAAAAGTTCTGGAGAAATGGATATAATCGTTTCATCTTCAAGCTCAATATACGCTTGATAATCTCCATTAGCATCCTCTGTGAGTGATTGATAATAGTCATAACCATGACGAATCGGTTCTGATTCAAGTTGTGTCGTATAATTAACTTGATACGTATTTCCTAGTCTAATTTCATCTTGAATAGCTTGTATATTGTTTGCTAAACGTTCATCTGAATCTGTTCTTCGCCATTCAATATGTTCATTTATATATGTATGTTGCGTTTTATCATTAAAGTGTGAGACAGGTTGTTCGAATACTTGAATACTTCCATAATGATGTGACGCTTTATAAACATTTAACGCTGAATCAAAAGCTGCTGCACTTTCATATGGTAAAGTCATGACAACATAGTATCCTTCTTTTTGATAGCGCTCCGCTTCATGCACAAGCTCTGATACTTCTTCAATCGTTCTTGCATATTTAATGACAATTGGATTCTCAAATTTATAATCTAATTTCTCTTCTATTTGACTGTCTGAAATATACTTAAATTGTATATGTGTCTTCAATCTCTACACCTGCCTTTACTAAGAAATTCGCAATTTGTTCTAATCCATATTCACTTAATATTGCTTCCGGATGATACTGAACCGCTTCAATAGGTAAATGTTGATGTCGTATAGCCATTGGAATACCTTCTTCTAACCATGCTGAAACCGTAAACCCTTCAGGTATATGGTGTTTATCTGCTATTAAAGAATGATATCTTGCCACTTCAAATGATTCAGGCAATCCTTCAAAAATACCTTTCCCATCATGTTTAATCGTTGCTGTATGCCCATGAACAGGACGTGGACCTTTTACGACTTTGCCACCAAAAGTAGATATCAATAATTGAAAGCCAAGACATACACCTAATATGGGTATATCTGTATAAATAGATTGAAGAAACGCCTTTAACTGTACATAATCATCTGGATGACCAGGGCCAGGTGAAATGATCATAGCATCTGGATTGATTGCACGTACAACATCACAATTTACCTCTTCAGATTTCAATATTTTTATTTGTTCATTTTTTGTCAGTATATTAATATACTCGATAATGTTATATGTAAAAGAATCGTGGTTATCTATCATTATAATCATATGTTTATTCGCTCTTCTTTCGTTAATTTCATGTCAATCATACCATATACTAAACTTGCTTTTACAATTTGATTATATTATCATTTGTATATTCAATAAACTAAGAGGTTACTAGCTTACACCCTCTATAAAAAACTAGACACCTACGTCTACCTTTTTATAGAAGGCAGGCTTTTTTTATGCCTTTATAAAGGAGAAACACTATGTCAGAAACATTAAAGAATGAAAAAGCAGTTGTTGTGTTCAGTGGCGGACAAGACAGTACAACATGCTTATTCTACGCGAAAGAACATTTTAAAGAAGTAGAATTAGTGACGTTTCAATATGGCCAACGCCATGATTTAGAAATTAAAGTTGCTGAAAATATCGCTAAAGAACAAGGATTAAAGCATCATATTCTAGATATGTCATTACTTTCACAACTATCCCCTAATGCATTAACAGACCATTCAATGCAAATAGAAAATGATGAAAACGGCATACCTAATACATTTGTGCCAGCACGTAATTTACTATTCTTATCATTTGCAGGTGCATTAGCATACCAAATTCGTGCTAAACATATTATTACAGGTGTTTGCGAAACAGACTTTAGCGGGTATCCAGATTGTAGAGATAGCTTTATTAAATCTATGAACTTATCCCTTAACTTATCGATGGACAAAGATTTCGTCATTCATACACCGCTCATGTGGTTGAATAAAAAAGAAACTTGGGCACTAAGTGATCAATTAGGTGCATTAGACTATGTTAGAGAAAAAACATTAACATGTTATAACGGTGTGATGAGTGATGGTTGCGGTGAATGTCCTGCTTGTAAATTAAGAAAACAAGGATTAGACCAATACCTAGAAACGAAAGGAAGTTTATAATGTTACAACAAATCTATCCGAGCGTTCAACACCCTTATGCTTTCGAACTGAATAAAGACTTTAATTTTTCAAGTGCACATTATATACCACATGAAGAAGCTGGTAAATGTATGAATGTACATGGGCACACATATTTTGTTAATTTAACAATTGCTGGCGACGAATTAGATAAAATGGGCTTTTTAGTGAACTTTAGCGAATTAAAATCATTAATCCATAAACGTTATGATCATCAACTTTTAAATGACTTTGAAGAATTCAAAGATTATAGTCCTTCAACTGAACAAGTTGCTCAAACTATTTATAATATCGTTCAAGCATCTCTAGATAAACGTGATAATCAACCTAAATGTGTACAAGTATTTGTGAGAGAAACACCTACAAGTTATGTCGTTTACCGTCCAACTAAGAAAGGTGACAACAATGCCTAAAATACCAGTGTTAGAAATCTTCGGTCCAACGATTCAAGGTGAAGGTGCAGTCATTGGTCAAAAAACGATGTTTGTTAGAACAAGTGGTTGTGATTATAGATGTAGTTGGTGCGATTCAAGTTTTACATGGGATGGCTCTGCTAAAGATGATATTCGATTACTTGAACCAGAAGATATTATTTCAGAATTAGATCAACTCGCTCCAAATAAATATCAACACGTTACGATATCAGGTGGTAACCCTGCTCTGATTAAAAATATCGGACCTTTTGTAGAAGCACTTAAAGCAAGAAATATAAAGACCGCACTTGAAACTCAAGGCTCTAAATTCCAAGAATGGATGACACTAATCGATGACTTAACGATTAGTCCTAAGCCACCAAGTTCTGGTATGAAACCTAATTTAACAATACTAGATGAAGTTATCGCACAATGTATAGAAGAAAGTCTTTCACTCAAAGTTGTGATTTTCGACGAAGCAGACTATCAATTTGCTAAAGATATACACAAACGATATCCTTCTATCCCATTCTATTTACAAGTAGGTAATCCATATCTAGACGATAGCGTTTCAAACCATACTGAAAAATTACTCGAAAAATATGAACAACTGATCGATAAAGTAATGAATGATACTTTAAATGATATTTTTGTTCTACCTCAGCTACATACACTGTTATGGAGCAATAAAAAAGGTGTTTAATATTTCCTAGGAAATAGCATACACAATATAAAATAAGCACATCACTTACTTGAAAATTCTCATTAAGTGATGTGCTTATTTATTTTAGTCTATTATTTATACAGCTTTTGGCTGTCTTTTCATAACTTTATATATAACATAAATCGCAATCCCTAATATAAGGAAGATCCACCAAGGAATATAAACTTTCATCATATCTTTAAATACAAGATTAGGTACTAATATTAGAATTGCTGGTATAACACCAACTAATAGTCCAGCATATGCTGATTCTTTTATTTTCTTATATTTAGATTTATCAAAGATATATCTTTGGATAATATTGAATAATGCTTTAACAATAAAGAATCCACCTATTGGTACAATAAGTAATAGGAAAAGTGTAGATATAAGTGGTGTCTTATAATCAACAAATATACCTACGATACCTGTAATAACAAAATATATACTATAGAAGTAAGCTACACCCATTCCTACCATTTTTAAAATTGCTTTATTAGATTCATTCGGTAGTTCGTTTAATATATCATCGGCATGACCTTTAACATCATGACCGAAAAATTCAATTGCAGTTGTGCCATTTGAAACAGCTTCTAATAAATGATCAAGAACATCCATTAATATGACTTCTGATTCATGTTCATTTACGCGCAAGTCTGTTCTAACATATAACAAGAAATCTTCATAAACTTCTAAATCCGTTTCATTTAGCTGCTTTCTCTTCTCGTTGTTTTCTTTGATGAGTTGTTTAGTAGTTCTAGACATCTTCATTGCTCCCTTTTAACAATTTAGTAATAGGATCCTTAATTTCAAGCCATTCTTTTCGTACGATTTCTAATTCTTCGCGACCTTTATCTGTAATATAATAATATTTTCTTTTAGGTCCTTGTTCACTATGCTTAAACTCACTATAAATAAAATCCTTCTTCAATAATCTAAGTAAAATAGGATATATCGTTCCTTCACTTACATCGGTAAATTGATGTTCATTTAATTTGCGAGATAATTCATAACCATATACTGGTTGAGATTGTATGATAGATAAAATACAAGCATCTAATAACCCTTTTCTCATCTGTGTCTTAATTGTCGACATCTTAATAACCTCTTCCAATTTTTACAGCTATTTTGTATTACAAGATAGCTTACTTTTATACTATTAAAGTTTCCTTCATTTGTCAAAGGGTCTTTAATTTTTTTCACAAAACATATATTTAGTGATTATATGTTTAGAAATTGTTATAATTCTTAGATGAGACTATTTTAAGGCAGGAGACAGATATGGCATTCCTCGTTTCAATTAATATCATTCTGTGTATCGTCTTGATGTCATATAACTTTGTAGTAATGAATAAGAAATCG
Organism: Mammaliicoccus sp. Q-M61; assembly: GCF_022386055.1. Taxonomy (NCBI): domain Bacteria; kingdom Bacillati; phylum Bacillota; class Bacilli; order Caryophanales; family Staphylococcaceae; genus Mammaliicoccus; species Mammaliicoccus sp. Q-M61. Next base: position 149,624 of record NZ_JAJNJL010000004.1, on the reverse strand, counting down.
CGTATCAATCATTACGCTATTTCAATCACAATTGCTTTGAATGGTTTAATATCCTTTATAATCATCAAAGAAATCAACTTCATCACGATTGCTGTAACGACTATGTTACTTATATGGGCATTTTTACATACATGGATTCAAATTAAATACGTTCCAAACTACATTGAAAATCAATATTTCGTACTTTATATCATTACGATTGTATTTAGTATGTCTTTAAACATTGTTTATTTAGATAGTACACTTTCAATTTATCAATCTGTACCTTATTTAGGTGTCAGTTTATTTATATTTGGCCAAATCATTGCTTATTTATCGTTATTCACAGAACCTATTGAATCAGACGGTAAAAGGCTCGCAAAAATTTACCAAAATGGTATATATCGATACTTTATTCATCCGCGTTTAGTTGGTGAGATATTATCGATTGTGGCGTTAATATGTATGATTGTCCTTACGCCTCATTGGTTTCTATTAATACCAGTGTTCCTTTTTTATATTATGTTTATTTTATGGCAAAAGTTATTCAAAACTTCTTATTATGTTTCACATAGTGAATAACAGGGTACTTAAATATAGAAATAAGAAATATAAATAAGGAGGTACACTCAAATGGGCTTTATATTAATGTTAATCGTAGGTGGCCTAATAGGTTGGCTAGCAGGTGTTATATTAGGTAAAGATATACCTGGCGGCATAGTCGGTAATATTATTGCCGGTTTAATTGGTTCAGCGATTGGTGGTTCTTTACTTGGAGACCTAGGTCCAGTATGGGGTGGCGTCGCAATCATACCAGCACTAATCGGTTCAATTATTTTAATTCTTGTATTATCATTTATTTTGAAATTAATCAAAAAATAATTAATCTTCAATTAATAGATAAAGTTAAAGCAACCATCCGCGGATGGTTGCTTTTTTAATGTAAAAATATCGATCCAACTACTAATACAAATACTGAATTAGCTATTTCAATTAAACCTACATGCATAATTTTTATTTTCTTACCATATAAAACGATTGATCGTATTAAACTCGGTATATACATCAACATAACTAATGGATGTATAAAGAATCCTACAACAACTATACATAAATGATAAATCCAAGATGACCATTTATATTTTACGGATTTTTTCTCTCTAATCATCGTCTTAACGTATAAAATTGTACCGAAGAAATATAAGAAACTTAATATAAAGACTGGTAACCAAGATTGTACATCTGTTATAGATACATTTAAGAAAGCGCTGATCACACCAAATAAACAGAATATCAAGACAGCTATTAAATCATTAGTAAATGCTCTTTCATTTTTCTTTTTAGCAAAATAGGCATTTAATAGTGATAAAGGTACCATCAGTAGAAAAATCCATATCGTAACGGGTTTATGTAATACGATTGGTACAAAACATATGACGACAATCAAAGCAAATATGCCTGCCGTATAAATATAACCTATTATTTTCTTCCTTTTCTTTAAGTAGAAGAAAATTTGGTCACTCATGAAATAAGATGCCAGTACACCTAAATACAATAATAAATGAAAGTATGTAAAACCAGTTGCTGCAATTCCGAATGCGATTGGTAGTACAATCATTGACCATACGCCATGTTGATTTGGTTTTTTAAATTTAAACAAATAAAACACCTCCACAGTTTTATTTTACTAAAAGATGCATATGAAATACATCTTAATTCAAACAAATCTGTGAAGGTTCTATATTTTACTTCATATCTCCAATTTTAACTTCATCTGGATCTCTAAATTGTCGTTCATCTGTATTTAATTGGTCGATTTTGGCTAAATCTTCATCACTCAATTCAAAATTAAATACATCAAAATTCTCTCTGATTCTATTATCGTTTTGAGATTTTGGAATAACGAGTCTACCTTGTTGTAAATGCCATTTAATAATAACTTGGGCAACAGTCTTATTATACTGATCTGCTATACTTTGTAAATCTGCGTTATTTAACCATTCCCCACCTCTCATTAGTGGACTCCACGCCATTAATTTAATACTTTTACTTTCACAATATGCTTGTAATGCTTTTTGATTAAATAACGGATGAAACTCAACTTGGTTAACTGCAGGGATAACTTCAGTTTCAGCTAATAATTGATCTAAATGATGTTCTTTAAAATTACATACACCAATTGCTTTAATTTTGCCTTCTTTATATAACGTTTCTAATGCTTTATACGTCTCAATAAACAATCCGTCTGCAGGACATGGCCAATGAATTAAATACATATCGATATACGTAAGTTGCAATGATTCTAATGAGTCATTAAACGCTTTAATAGTTGCATCATACCCTTGGAAGTCATTCCATAATTTAGTTGTAATAAATAAATCTTCTCGATTAATATTGACTGTTTTTAAAGCTTCGCCTAATGCTTTTTCATTTTTATAAAACCAAGCTGTATCTATCGCACGATATCCTGCATCAATTGCAGTGTGGACGACTCTCTCAACATCTGCATCTCCAATTTTGTATACGCCTAAACCTAATTCTGGTATCTCTACATTGTTATTTAATTTAACCATTTTATTATCCCCTTTATTTAGATGTCATACGGTCTCTTTTAGGTGTATAAGCGAGCGAACGTGTCAGTTCTTCAAATTCTTCTTTCGTTAAATCACGCCATTCACCATATTTAATACCATCAAGCTTAATATTCATAATGCGTATTCTTTTTAATTTTTTTACATTATATCCTAACGTTTCACACATACGTCTAATTTGACGATTCAAACCTTGTGTTAAAACAATTTTAAATGTTCTATCATTAATTTGCGATACTTTCGCTGGAAGTGTCTTTTGATTTAAAATTTCAACACCTTCAGACATTTGCTTTAAGAAGTCTTTCGTTAAAGGCTTATCTACTGAAACGACATATTCTTTTTCATGATGATTTTCAGCACGCAAGATTTCATTAACGATATCTCCATCACTAGTAAGGAGTAATAATCCTTCTGAATCTTTATCTAATCTACCAATATGAAAAATTCTTTCATGGTGATTGACGTAGTCTACAACATTACCTTTAACATGTCTCTCAGTAGTAGATGTAATACCACGCGGTTTATTGAGTGCTATATAAACATAACCTTTATCAATTGTAATGACTTCACCATCAACCTTCACAACATCCGTACTTTCAACTTGAGACCCTAGTGTCGCATATTCGTCATTAATTTGAACGCGATTAGCACTTATCCATTTATCAGCACCTCTCCTCGAACATACACCAGCTTCACTTAGAAATTTATTAATTCTCATAAAAATGGTTCCTCTCTCAATCTATCTACTATATTCCCTATTTTACATGATGATCTTCATTAAAACAAAACAGTATGTGTCTATTTTGGACTTCTGACGACTTTTGTATGGGCTGCCTTAGTTACACTTCCACCGACTTTTGTAATTAATACAATAAAAAAAGAGCACAGGATCCAAATGTTTGTCCCATGCTCTTCGTATCAATTTATGATTGCGTTATCTTTTCATAAGATTTGCCATTTATAAAGAAATGATCAAATATAAATGTTCCAAAAGGAATAAAAGCTGTTATAAAAGCAATGACTGGCCACTTTATATGAATTCTAACAATCAGTGCCATTACCAATATCATAATGACATACATTGAAAATAATCCACCATGTATCATGCCTAATACTGAAACTACATTTGGATTACTCAACATATACTTGATAGGCATTGCTATAAATACTAATAACAGTAATGATCCACCTTCTAAATATCCTGTAAACCTAAATAATGATGTTAATGTAGTTTTGCTCACGTTTTAATCCTCGTCTTCTTCGTCTTCGTCAAAGATACTTTTTCTTTCTTTTATAAAATCTTTGTGTAAAGCAACTGTCTTAATTTGGTGATTTTCAACATCAATGACAACCCATTTATCATATTCTGTATCGACATAGTCGTCTTTTTCAATTTCTGGGTTATGTGCTTGTAACCAACCACCGATTGTATCAATATCGTCTGAATCTACAAATTCAATTCCGAATTTTTCTTCTAGTTCTGATAAAGTTACACGTCCATTAATTTGGTAAGTATCTTCACCAGTTTGAATGATATCATTTACTTCATCATCATCAAATTCATCACGAATTTCACCAACGATTTCTTCTAATATATCTTCCATCGTGATGACACCAGCTGTACCACCATATTCATCAATAACTAACGCCATATGAACATGATCTTTTTGCATTTTTACTAATGCATCACTAATTCTTGTAACTTCGTGAATAAGTGGTAAGTCATGTACGTAGTTATTAATTTTAATTTGTTCACCTGAAGCGTATTCTGTTAAAAATTCTTTAACATTGATAAAGCCTTTAATATGGTCTTTATCGCCATCTTCAGTAATTGGGTAACGTGTGTAATGATGTTCATTTATAATTTCTAATAATTCTTCAATATTAAATGGTTCTGTTAATGTAACCATTTGTGTTCTAGGTACCATGATATCTTTTGCTAATCTTTCATCGAATGAGAAAATATTTTGCATATAAGCTAATTCAGTGTGGTTGATTTCACCACTTTGATAGCTTTGAGTCATGATAAGCTTTAATTCTTCTTCTGACATTGCTTGTTCTTCGTTAGTAGGTTGAATACCTATTGCCCTAACTAGAATACGTGCTGCGCCATTCATTGACCAAATTAACGGTTTCATAACGATACCGAAATAATATAATGGTCGGCCGAAGACAAGTGTAAGTCTTTCTGCCTGTTGAATTGCTACCGTTTTTGGTGCTAATTCACCAACTACTACATGGATAAACGTTACAATTAAGAAACTGATCGCTATGGAGAAAGTTGTAGTTAATGCGTCTGGCAAGTTAAAGAAGTCTAATACAGGATGTATTAAAACTTCAAATGTCGGTTCACCAATCCAACCTAATCCAAGTGATGTTACAGTAATACCAAGCTGACATGCAGATAAATAATAATCTAGTTCTTTGATCATTTTATGTACAATTTTAGCTGATTTACTTCCTTCAGAAATTAATTGTTCAATTCTAGTTATACGCACCTTTACAAGCGCGAATTCAGATCCTACAAATACCATTGTAAATGCAATTAATATAAAGAATACAATAAAGTTTATTATGGTCGAAATTTCCAATTAGTTCCCTATTTCTAGGGATTCACCTCCAAATATTTTGCGGTGACGCTATGGCCACCTTTGTATGATTTTGTTCAATAAGTTTATTTATGATATACGTTTTCAAAACTAAATCCTTCCCATTTAGCGTCACCTCCCCCGATATTAGCATATTATTTTTAGTGTACCATATTTTTATCTCAATTTAAATGATATAAGAAAGAATGTAAATGTAGAAGTCTACACATACATTCTTTATATAGTCGTCGTTCCAACGTGTTGCATGATAAATTTAGAACTAATTTTATTAAAAGCTTCTGGTTGATCAATATTACATACGTGACCAGCTTGCTCTATTATTTCTATTGAAAAGTTTTCATTTTCTTTAACAAGTCTTTCTACTGGTGGCATAAATAAATAGTCTTCTTCTCCCATGATAAAGAGCGTTGGAATATCTCTTGTTGCAACTTGTAAATGTGCTAAATAAGGATTCACAAGCTTCGTTAATTTAACCCATTTAATAAATTGTTTTTGAGACACTTTCTTAGCTTCATTCACAAATCTCAAGCGAGATTCTTCATGAGCTTTCTTAGGCATAATGATGTAAGCAAATAATTTATAAAGCAACATATACGGTACAAAATTCATAATCGTACGGCCGATAGCTAACAAGAATTTAGTCCTTAAATTCACATTAATGATGGCCCCACCTAAAACCAATGTCGTTATTCTCTCCGGATATGATTGCGCCATTGTTTGACCAACAATTGTGCCAAGGCTCATACCAATAATATGTGTCTTGTCTATATTTAAATAATCCAATACATCTACAACTTCTTTTGCTAAATGTTCAAATGAATCATTTTTCTTCCATTCTTTATTCGCAGACTTCCCGTGCCCTCTTAAATCTACGAGTAATATATTAAAATGTTTCCTATAATATCTCATTTGTTTAAACCAAATTGAAGAACTACCACCAGCTCCGTGTATCAACGTAACCCATTCTGCGTCATTTGATTTAATAATTGTCTTGTAATATAACATTGTTCACATCTTTCCCTATGTTTACCATTTTCTACATATTATAATAATTTAATTTAATCATATAAAAATTTCCCCAACTTTTCAATTTTAAACATGTTAAATCAGTGTCATACTTTTGGCCGAGGATTTAAGGTAATGATAAAAAAAGCTGTCTACAAAGTCACAACTCTGTAGACAGCTTATAATTTAATACGATATATTGATTATTCTACTTCTTCAGCGATTTCAAGTTGCTCTTTCGTTAATTTAGGTTTAATAACACCATAAATAATTGCTGCAACTAATGCACCGATAACTACTGCTAGTAATGTTTGTAATACATGACCGAAGTCAGTTGCAAATATAACAAAGATACCGCCATGTGGTGCTTGAATTCTTGAACCTAATCCTAAAGCTAACGCTCCGCCAATACCTGAACCAACCATCATTGATGGAATGACACGTAATGGATCTGCTGCTGCAAATGGAATAGCACCTTCTGTAATGAATGATAATCCCATCACATAGTTTGGAATAATAGAACCTTTTTGTGCTTTCGTAAATTTCTTTCTAAAGATTAACATCGCTGTTGCAATTGCAATTGGTGGAATCATACCACCAACCATAGCTGCCGTAATTGCTGCTGCATTTCCTTCTGTTAACGCTGCTGTCGCAAATACATATGCCGCTTTATTAAATGGACCACCCATATCTATTGCCATCATTGCACCAATTACTAAACCTAATAACATAATATTAGAACCGGATAAGTTATTTAATCCATCTAATAATAAATTGTTTAACCATGCTGTTGGTGGATTCACCACGTACACCATAAGTAATCCAGTAAGTGATACTGATAAAATTGGATAAATTAATGTAGGTTTTAAACCTTCAAACATTTGAGGTAAGTTCTTAAATACATATTTGATACCTTCTGTTAAATAACCTGCAAGGAAACCAGCGATAATACCACCTAAGAATCCTGAACCACCTGCTACTGCTAACATACCGCCGACTAAACCGGATGCGAAACCAGGTTTATCTGCAATACTTCTAGCGATGAAACCTGCTAAAATAGGCACGATTAATTTAAAAGCACTTTCGCTACCAATCGACCATAAATTAGCTGCAAATTCGTTATATTGTCCACTCTTTGGATCGAATGAGTTTTCACCAAATAAGAATACGATTGCCATCAAGATACCACCAGATATAACGAGTGGTAACATATTAGAAACACCATTCATTAAGTGTTTATATATCGTCTTCGATACACTTTGTTTTTCATTGCTAGCAGCACTACTTTGTTTCGTACCTTTAGCTACGAATGGTTTACGAGATGTATCTTGCGCCATATTGATTAATTCTTCTGGACGTTTAATACCATCAGCAACCGGAACTTGAATTACATTTTTACCATCGAAACGATCTGTTTCAACATGCACATCCGCAGCTACAATGATACCTGATGCTTTTTCAATTTCTTCATCTGTTAAGTGATTTTTAATACCGCCTGAACCATTTGTTTCAACTTTAATAGGTACACCCATTTTTTTAGCTTGATTTTTCAATGCATCCGCAGCCATATAAGTATGTGCAATACCTGTAGGACATGCTGTTACAGCTAATACAAGTCCTTTTTCTGAATCCGCTTCTGCATTCGTTGCAGCTGCTGCTTCTGAAGTTTCATCTGAAGCTTCATCATCATGCTTATTAATGATATTTAATACTTCTTCTTTACTTTTCGCTTGTAATAACTCTGCTCTTACATCTTCATCCATCAAAATACCTGAAAGTTTTGCAAGGGCATCTAAATGTGTTTGTGCACCACCAGCTGGCGCAGCAATCATAAAGAATAAATGAGCTGGTTGCATATCTAATGATTGATAATCTACACCTTCAACAGATTTACCAAAAGCAATCGCTGCAGACTGTACAGCATCTGTTTTAGCATGAGGAATCGCAATCCCTTCACCAATTCCTGTTGTACTTTGTGACTCTCTTGCATGAATCGCTTCTTTAAAAGTTGCCTCATCGCTTAATTTCCCAGCGCTGTTTAATTGTGCAACTAACTCATCAATGACTTGATCTTTACTTGTTGCAGAAAGATCCATTGCAATGGTTTCCTTCGTTAATAGTTCTGTAATTCTCATTTTAATAACCTCCCTATTTTAAACATGTTTAATGATTACTTTAGAAATTATTTTTTCTATATCTTCTTTATTAGCTAAATCCGCATTAAATGCTGTTGCTGTACCACAGCTTACTGCCAATTTAAATGCTGATTCTATATCTTTGCCAGCTTCTAATCCTGCTACCATACCAGCAACAGTACTGTCACCTGAACCAACTGTATTCACAACTTGACCACTTGGTACGATAGCTTTTAATCGTGTTTGTTGATCCACATAAATAGCACCTTCTCCACCGAGTGAAACGATGACTGCTTGAGCACCTTCATTCAATAATTGCTCAGCACATTCAATAACTTCTTGATCTGTTTCAATTTGTTTATCAAATATTTCTTCTAATTCATGTTTATTTGGTTTAACAAATTTCGGATTATACGCTAATACTGATTTCATCAAATCTTTCTCAGCATCAACGATTAAATTTGCACCAGTTTGTTTAAGTATTTCTGCTACTTCTTGATAGACTGGATTTTGTAATGAACTTGGCACACTGCCCGCAATTATAACCGTATCTTCTGATTGCGTATTTTTCATTTTCGTTAAAAATTCTTCATAGTTATGTGGTTCAATATTTGGTCCCGGACCATTGATTTCAGTTTCTAAACCAGATTTTAATTTCACATTGATTCTTGTATCATCTTTAACCTCTACGAAGTCAGTTAAGATGTTTGCTTGATTAAGTGCATCTTTAATAAAATCTCCAGGAAATCCACCTATAAAACCTGTTGCTGTACTTTTGATATCTAATGTTTGAAGTACTCGAGAAACATTGATACCTTTTCCACCAGCAAACTTGTTTGTTTCATGTGCTCTGTTTAATTCACCTACTTCAAATTGATTGGTAAACATTACATAATCAATTGATGGATTAAACGTAACTGTATATATCATTTTTGTCCTCCGTTAATGTTATATTTTTCTTTAAATTGATTTAAATTATTTAATGTTTGAATCGCTTTTTGTGAAGTTAGTATCTCTATTGATTTATCATATGTTACTTCCGCAAACGATACTTCATTAAATTTAGAATGATCTAACAAGACATATACTTGAGATGCTAAATGAATGGCCGTTTCTTTCATTTCTGATTCGTAAGGGTCTGGTGTCGTTAACCCATAGTTCAAATCAATGCCATTCATACCAATAAAAGCTTTGTCAAAACGATATCTTTCAAGGGATTTAACTGCATTTACGCCTATATTCGCAAATGTCGTTGCCTTTACTTCTCCACCTGTCATATAAACAGAAATGCCTTTCTCTAATAACGGTCTTACATGTGTTAAACCATTTGTCACAACGATAATATCTTGTTGTGTAATGAACGGAATCATTTCTAAAGTAGTTGTCCCAGCATCTAAATATATCGTATCTCCATCTGAAATTTGACTGACAGCTAATCGTGCAATCTCTCGTTTTTCATCTTGATGTCGCGATTCTTTATCTGTCATATTACGCTCTTCATGGCGCTTTGTTATTTGAGTTGCACCACCATGAACTCTTTTGAGCATACCTCTTTCTTCAAGCTGAGATAAATCTCTCCTAATTGTTGATGTACTTGAATTCGTCAAATTAATAAGTTCTTGTAGAGATACTGTTTCCCGTAGATTAATCTCTTCTAATATTAATTGATGTCTTTCAGTCGTTAACATACAATCTCCCCTATTCCTCTACATAATAAAACGTTTTCATTTCATTGTCAATCACTTTCGTTCACAATCAACCAAAATCAACCAAAATTTTTTAGTTGTTTTATAAGTGCAATCATTTTATACAGTAAAAGATTACTGTTATACTTTTCTAGTATAATTTTAGGAGGTAAATCATGAATAATTTAAAAGAAAAGCTTTTTAACCTAATTGAAAAGAAAGAAAGTGCCATGATTGATATTAGAAGGCATTTGCATCAACACCCAGAACTATCATTTGAAGAAACGCAAACTGCTGAATATATTAAATCATTTTACGAAGGCAAAGATGTTAAAGTAACACAACCTTTAGAAAAAGAACATGCTATTATTGTAGAAATTAAAGGTGGTCAAGAAGGTAGAACGATTGGTTTAAGAGCTGACTTTGATGCTTTACCTATAACAGAAGAAACAGATGTTCCTTTCAAATCACAAAATGAAGGTGTTATGCATGCTTGTGGTCATGATGCTCATACTGCTTATTTAATGGGGCTTGCAGATGCACTTATTGAAATTAAAGAAGAATTACCTGGCACAGTTAAAATCATTCATCAACATGCTGAGGAGAAACCTCCTGGTGGTGCTAAAGCACTTGTAGAATCTGGTGCACTTGATGACTTAGATGAAGTTTATGGTATCCACATCGTTCCAGTAGCTGGACCAGAATTTATTGGTTACAATAAAGGACCTTCATTCTCAGGAAGTTCAACATTCAAGTTGACGATTAATGGTTTAGGCGGACATGCAGCAAGTCCACACAAAACACATGACGCATTAGTTGCTGGGACAAACTTTGTAAATGCTATTCAAACGATTGTATCAAGACGTATCGATCCATTAGATATGGGTGTCGTTACGATTGGCGCATTCGAAGCACCAGGCGGATACAATGTAATTCAAGATAGCGTTACAATCAAAGGTACTGCTAGATATTTAAATCCCGAATTAGAAGAAACAATGTATCAAGAAATCAAAAAAATTGCAGATAGTGTTGCAGTAGGCTTTGATATTGAATATGACTTAGATTATCAATTTGGTTATCCTGTACTTTACAATCACCCGGAACAAACTGATAAAGTAGCAGAAATATTATCAAATAGTAAAGGTGACTATTTCCAACAATTAGTTGAAATACCTCAAGTTACAGGTTCAGAAGACTTCGCATACTATCTACAAAAAATTCCTGGTTCATTCTACATTGTAGGCAGTAAACCTGAAGGCGTAACAGAACCATATATGAATCATCACCCTAAATTTGATGTGAATGAAGATTGCTTGCAAGTTGCAGCAAAATCTTTAGGAGAAATTACATTAAACAGACTAGAAAAATAAATATTATTAAAAATAAATGAGGCTGGAACCTGTATATTGGTTCTAGCCTCATTTTTATATCATTATCATACTATAATATATCTTCACCACGTGATGCGACATAAATATCGAACCACTCTTGATCTGTTAATTGTAATTTCGTAGCATTTACAGCTTCGTCAACTCTTTCTATCTTACTTGAACCTACAATTGGCATTACTTTTGATGGCAATCTGAGTAACCAACTGTAAATCACTGTGCTCACTGATACGTTATATTTTTCTGCTAACGGTTGTATAACTGCCATAATGCGTCTTGCTTTTTCATCATTTTGATCAAATAATTTACCACCAGCTAATGGACTCCATGCCATTACTTTAACATCATGTTGCAACATTCTATTTAATGTACAATCTTCAATATTTTCAAGTTGATATGGTGAAACTTCAACTTGATTAACTGAGATATGAGACATTTCTTTCTTCAAACTTTCATTTAATAATTCATATTGATTACATTTAAAGTTTGAAACACCGAATGCTTTTATTTTTCCTTGTTCAACTAAATGCATCACTGCACGCGTTACTTCATCTGGATCCATTAATGGAGATGGACGATGAATCAGTAGCGTATCGATGTAATCCGTCTTAAGATTTAATAGCGATTTATCAACTGATTCAATAATATGATCATAACTTTGATCATATCGATGACCAGTATTTTTAGCAATTTGATCATTCGGTAAAATAATACCGCATTTTGTGACGATTTCAATTTTCTCTCTTAAATTAGGTGTTAATGCTAATGCATCACCAAATAATGATTCACATGTATAATTACCATATATATCCGCATGATCCATTGTTGTAATGCCTCTATCAACTATTTCATGTATGAAATCATTTAATTGTTGATTGTTATAACCCCATTCATTCAATCTCCAAAAACCATGTACAATTCTAGAATAACTAACATGTTTATTTATACGAATTCTTTCCATCCCATCATCTCCTAAGAAAAATTCAACATATCTAACTTGTTACGAATACTTGCTTTATCTATAGATTCACCTATTATGACAATTGTTAAAGGCATATTCATTATTTCTGGTTCATATTGAGGTACCCCAAATGCATATTGAAATAAATAAGTTTGTTCTGGTTCTTCTCTAAATTTAACAAATCCTTTAATTCTAAGAATTGAATCAGGTAATTGTCTTAAGAAATTCATTAATAATTCCATTTCTATCGGACCACTAAATGTATAATTTATGGATTGAATACCGTGATGATGACTATGTTTAGCTTGAAGTGACAAAGCCTCATTTACAGGTATTTCAACACCATCAATATTTGAAAACTGCGTAAAGTGTAGAACTGGTTGATGCTTAATCGTTTGTAATGACGTTTCTAATGACGCTTTTTCTTCAGTAGATAATTCATCAGACTTATTAATAATAATCAAATGTGAATATAACATTTGTTCTTCCATTAATTGCTTCGTCTGAACGGTATATCTCGATCTTTCTAAATATCTTTTCCCGTCCATTACACCAATAATTGTTGGCATTTCAACTTTATCTACTAATGTAGGGTTTTGACATGCGTCTACTACTTCTACAGGATGCGCAATACCAGTCGCTTCAATTAATACAAGATCAGGCTGGTCTTTATGATATAAATTATGTAATACAACTTCAATATCATCTTTCAATGAGCAGCATATACAACCATTTAATAAACTTTGAGTAGAGACATCATCACCTAACAAATTGCTATCAACATCAAAAGAACCAAATTCATTCATAATGATTGCGACCTTTTGACCAGATTCCTTTGCTTTCATGATGAGTCTTTGAAGTAATGTTGTTTTACCACTACCTAAAAAACCTGTCAAAATTGTTACTGCCATTTTATTTTTATTCTTCATACTTTGACTCATATTCAAACCACCTTTCTGTAATTATATGATATAAGTTCAGAAACTACAAAGACTTAAAGTTTATCCTATAACTTATACTTTAAATATTTATAAATTACACACCACTAAAATATTTACAAAATAAAATTATTCATTATATAATGAATTAGGAGATTTCAAAAAAATAATGAACCATTGCATTTGTAGTTTGGGGGAAAGATTATGCCGGATAAATTAGATATCCAAAACCAATTGTGTTTTAATTTGTATAATGCGCAACGACAAGTTAACCGCTATTATTCAAACAAAATTTTCAAGACGTACAATATTACATATCCACAATATTTAGTATTAACGATTTTATGGGAAACCGCACCGGTCAATGTCAAAAAGCTTGTAACAGACTTAGCCCTAGATACAGGTACTGTATCCCCTTTATTAAAAAGAATGGAAAATTTAGATTTAATCAAACGTGTACGTTCTGAATTAGATCAAAGAGAAGTGTTTGTTCATCTAACTGAAAAAAGTGAACAAATGAAACCACATTTACACCAAGCTTCACATTTAATTCAAGATGTATCAGAGTTAAATGATGAAGAAACTAATCAATTAAACAACTTATTACAAAAATTGATCAATAATGTAGATAAAATCAATCAAGAAAAATAATACAGCAAGCATCTATCATCTTGCTCAAAATAAATAAGCATATCACGCAACTGAATGCTCAGTTTAAAGTGATATGCTTATTTTTTTCTAGTATTTATTCTAATTGTTCATTATATTGAATGACTTTATATAAATAACCTTGTTCTTTAATGAGTTGAGAATAACTACCTTGTTCTATGATATGTCCTTCATTCATGACGATTATATGATCGAAGCTTTGTAAATATTTCAAGTTATGCGTCACAATCACAATTGTATCATCTTTATTTAATAAGAGATTCATAACATTTTCTTCGTTTTCTTCATCTAATGAAGCTGTTGGTTCATCAAGCAACCATATTTGTGCTTTTCTTAACAATAATCTTGCTAATGATAAACGTTGACGTTCCCCACCTGAAATATTCTCAGCGTTTTTAGTTAGCTGCTGATCTAAGTTTAAATGATTTAAATTTACGGCAGCAAGAACGTTTGTCATCAGCTCATCTTCTACTTCAATTAATAAATTCTCTCTTACTGTGCCTTCGAAATAATGATTATGTTGCAACATTGTATTGATTTCATTCACATAATCTTCTTGAATCACATGAGACAACTGTTCATTTTTATAGGATAAAGTACCATCGTTCACACTATATAATCCCATTAATATATTAAGCATCGTTGTCTTACCTGAACCTGAAGGACCTATAATAGCTACATGATCTCCTTTATTTATTTCAAAGTTAATTTGAGATAACGTTTCTCTTTCTTGAAAATCATATTTAAACATTACATTCTCTGCTTTATACAATGCATGATTTTGAACTGAACGTTCTTGAGGTAATTCAAATGATTGATTGATGACTTCTTCAATATTTTTAAGACTTCGCTCTGTATCCGCTTTGTAAAAAGCAACATTAGTCATCGGGATAGCTTGTTCAAATAACGTAATTGTAATCATTAATATACTCGCAAAGAATACAGCGTTTAATACACCTTCTTGAATTTGCCAAATACATAAGATCGTCATACACCAAATACTCACCATCGATGATAAATTCAGCATAAAGTCATAAGAACTTAAAAATTTCTGTTCTTTATATTTTTTATCTTCATATTGATATTGTTTATTTAACACTTTCTCTTTAAATGCACGATATTGTTGGAATCTTTTTAATTCTGAACGTCCTTTTTCAAAATCAAAGTATTCAGCAACATATGTTTCTTCACTTTGTTGAACAGATTCAGCCAAACTTTCAGCTCTTTTAGCTGATAAATAAGGGATGATGATGACTGACATCAACATTGAAAGTCCTATAATCACACCTGCATATATATTGAAATTAATCATCACGAGTATTGTTATAACTGTCGTTATAATAATAACAATTGGTGGATAATAAACTCTGAGTAAAATATTTTGTAATCGTTCAACGTGGTTTACCATTTGCGTTAATAAATCGCTCGAACGGTATCTTCTAAATACGTTTGGAACGATTGGAATGAGTTGATTAAACAAGTTAACACGTATATCTCTCAACATTGTAAATGTAGAACGATGCGAATATAATCTTTCGAAATATCTAGTTATTGCACGAACAAAACCGAATAACTTAATAGATACAATTAAAATCATTAATGCATATAAAGGTGTTCCAAGCGCACTTTTAGATATCATATATCCACTTAAAGCAAACATTCCAAGTGCAGTTAGCATGCCAAATACGCCTATTACAATAGAAAGATAGAAGTCTTTATCAAATTTAATTTTTAATTTTTTCATGACGTAGCACCACCTTTTTGAGATGCGTCATATGATTGAACTGTTCCATTATGAATTTCTATATAATCAGTGGCATATCTCAACACTTCTTTTCGATGTGCGATTGTGAGAATAGTCTTTTGATGCGCAAATTGGTTAACAGTTTGCACGATAAGTTGTTCGGTTTCAATATCTAATCCAGTTGTCGGTTCATCAAAAATAACCACATCTGGATCAAGTAATAGTAATCTGGCTAGTTCTATTCTTCTCATTTCTCCACCAGACAACATTTCATAACCATCACCAATCATCGTATGCATACCTTTAGATAATTGTTTTACTTTTTCAAGTAAACCCACTTCAGTTAACACTTCACTAACACGATTTTCATCATAATTTTGGAACATTGTGACATTTTCATACAAAGATGCGCTGAAAATATAAGGTCTTTGGGATAGATACCCCATTTTGAGTGGTTTTTTATAAATAATCTTACCTTCATTGGGATTCAATTCATTTAACATAAGTTTGATTAATGTCGATTTACCTGCACCACTCGGTCCAATAATTGCTGTATGATGATTTTCTTTTATACTTATATTGATTTGATCAAATGCAAAATCTTTACGCTCTGGGTAAGTGAATGACACATGATCAAATTGAATGATATCTTCATCATTCATATTTGAATAAATTTGAATGTTTGAAGCTTGTATAGATTCTTCATTATTCATATCTTCAATCAATTCTATATAACCTTCACTTTGTTTACCCGTATGGAAAGCTTGTCCTAGGTCTTTAATCGCATTATAAAATTCTGGTGCTAATAATAAAGTAATAATGGCAACTACAAAAGATACATCGTGAAATACGATTAATCTTAACCCTACTTCTAGCGCAACTATACCTATTCCAAGCATCGAGATAAATTCCAACATTAAGCCTGATAAGAAGGCACTTTTCAAAATTTCCATCGTTAAATCTCTAAATGACGTACTTGATTTATAGATTTTTTCAGTCGTTTCATGTGTTCGATTGAAAAGTTTTAACGATACGAGACCTTTTGTTAAATCTATAAATTCTGCTGCAAATTGATCTAACGATTGCATTTGGTCTTTCGCTTTATCACGAGTTCTCAGCCCAAATACAATATAGAACAGTGGAATAAACGGCGCTGTAATCATCATAATTAACGCAGCTGGCCAATGAATAAAGAGTAATGTAACGATAATCGATACTGGGATAATGGTTGATTTGAAGACTTGTGGCAAATATGATTCATAAAAAGGATGTATACCCTCAACCACTTCAGTAATCATTGTTATTTTAGTTCTATCTGTTTCATTATTTATCAATTGATGTCTAACATCTCTTTTAACTTTATAAGAAAGTTTTTGTCCTGATAATTGATTAAGGTAGTTAAAGCATGCTCTTAAAAGCAATACAATGAGCAAGATTGCTAGCCATAAATAAAGTTGTTGTCCATTTGATTTTACGACGAGCATTTGGTTAATAATTTTTCCTAAATATATATTTTGAAATACGACTGTTAAACTTAATAAAAACGAAGCGAGAAACATAAATATTTGCAACGTTTTATACTGCATACTATACTTTGTTAAATCTTTCACAATCTCACCACCTTGTTCCATTATAACGCCTTTACGAAAAAAATAAACTAAAATGTATTATTAAATATTAGCATATTACAATGTAATATTTGGTACAATGATGATACGGTGATTGTCTCTAGATAACCACAGACTTTCATAAAAACAGAGGAGCAAAGCTATGTTTATATTAGAATTAATAAAAGCTATTATATTAGGTATTGTTGAAGGTTTAACAGAATTCGCACCTGTTTCATCTACAGGTCATCAAATTTTAGTAGATGATATGTGGTTAAAATCTAAAGCCTTTCTTGGAAGCGAATCAGCATTCACATTTAAAGTTGTGATCCAATTAGGTTCGATCCTTGCAGCAGCATGGATATTTAGAAATCGATATTTTGAAATGTTACATATTAAACAAAATGAACAGCAAAAAAGAAAATTAAAATTATCACATATTATTGTCGGGCTTGTACCAGCTGGTATTCTCGGACTATTATTTGATGATTTCATTGAAGAACATTTATTTAGTGTCCCAACTGTATTAATCGGTTTATTACTTGGAGCTATATATATGATTGGTGCGGATATGTATTCTAAACGCGTCACAAATCCACACAAAGTAGATGATATGAACTATCCAAAAGCATTTGTAATTGGCCTATCTCAAGCAATTGCATTATGGCCAGGATTTAGTCGTTCAGGTTCAACTATTTCAACAGGTGTCTTCTTAAA
Organism: Mammaliicoccus sp. Q-M61; assembly: GCF_022386055.1. Classification (NCBI taxonomy): domain Bacteria; kingdom Bacillati; phylum Bacillota; class Bacilli; order Caryophanales; family Staphylococcaceae; genus Mammaliicoccus; species Mammaliicoccus sp. Q-M61. The sequence continues at coordinate 131,596 of NZ_JAJNJL010000004.1, read as the reverse complement.
GTTAGATCACAAGGCAGCTTCTGACTTTACATTTATTATGGCAGTACCTATTATGTTTGCAGCAAGTGCAAAAGCGTTACTTGGAAATCTACAATTTATAACATTAGATCAAATACCTTTTTATATTGTAGGGTTTATCGCATCATTTATATTTGGACTGATTTCAATCAAATTATTCTTAAAACTGATTAATAGAGTAAAATTAATACCTTTTGCGATTTATCGTATTATTTTAGTTATTATTATTGCTATTGCATATTTCGGTTTTGGAATTGGTCAGAATATCGGCTAACACATCGTACCAATCGTTTGAAGATTATGATATAGGGTATTGGAGTAAGATATATTATAAGAAATAACTACGGAGGAATGACTCATGAATGATAAAGTTAAATTAATTGTTAACACATTACCACTTGTATTAGTACCATTAATTAGAGAACGCAAAAAAATAAAAGAACATCCAGATGTTAAACATGTAACTGAGACGACTGTTGATTTTTCACATAAAGTAAAAGATAAAACAATCGAAACGAAAGATAAAGTTGCAGAAAAAACACAACCTGTAAAATCATATGTCGTTCAAAAGAAACGTTTATATGAGTACAACAAACAAATGAAACAACCTTTTAAAGAAGAACAAAAAGAAGCAAAACAACAACAAAAAGAAATTGATCATTTAGATAAAAAACTTCAAAAAAATATCGATGCTCGTAAAAAAGAAGAAGAAAAAGCACAAAAAGAAAATAAAAAAGCGCGTATTAAAGAACTCACACACTACCAAAAGCTTGAAGAACAACAAGCTAAAAAAGGTGAAAAACTTCAAAAAGAAAACGAAAAAGATGTATCTAAGTTAGATAAAAAGTTACAAAGTAATATCGAAGCACGTGAACAAGAAGAACAAAAATTAGAGCAACAAAACAAAGAAGAACGCATTAAAGAAATAAAGAAATATGAGGGACATCAAATGAACACAGCAACTACACAAAGCAGTCATGCAAAATCAATCAACGACGTAAGCTCTAAACAAGCAAAACCAAACATTCAAGAATTAGTCAATGAAAGAGTTAGAAATGAGAAAGAAGAAAAATCTAGTCATCTTCTATTTAATCAACATAGATCGTCTATGTCTCAACATATCAGTCAATTTCCATATGATGAACATACATCTGAACATAAAAAATCTAAAAAAAGATTTCGCCGCAATAAATGATTAACAGAATTATTATAGATGGAGATGCTTGTCCAGTTACGGATGATATCATTCGCTTAACTCAACATACAGGCATCTCTGTTCTTATTATTAGAAGTGTTAACCATTTTTCACTAACAGAATATCCCGATTATGTTTCAACAATATATGTTGATCATGGTGCTGATAGTGCAGACTTTAGAATTGTCAAATTGACGCAACCAGATGATATCGTTGTAACGCAAGATTACGGACTAGCGAGTCTTCTATTAAATAAAGCCCTTCACGTTATCCACCATAAAGGTTACGAGTATACGCCTCAAAATATTGAACAACTGTTAACGCAAAGACATATTTCTGCTCAAGTACGTCAACAAGGTGGTAGAACGAAAGGTCCTAAAAAACTCACACAAGAAGACCATAAAGTTTTTTCAGAATTTCTATCAAAATTAATAAAAAAACATTCTGGACAATGATAATCGTCCAGAATGTTATTATTCTATCATTTGTTTTTTAGCTTTTTCTAAATTAACTTTATCTGTTTCTTTCATTTGTTCTAATTCTAAACGCATCTTATCTGTTTCTAATAGATAGTTCTCATGCTTTAGTTTCTCAAGTTCTAATTCATCTTTAACACGTTGGGATTTAATTTTTTCTATTCTAACCGTTTTACTTTGATGGTTTTTTATAAGACCCGCTACTGATGAAATAAGTACAATAAGCACGACCATTAAAAATATATTCACAGTTATACCCCCTTCTTAAATAAATAGAAGTATCTTTTAAGTTATTATACTACATATGTGAGAGGAGTAATATATATGAAGAAAATTGCTGTTTTCTGTGGTGCAAGTAAGGGAAATGACCCAATTTATACAGAACAAGCTTATGCGTTAGGTAAATATTTAGCCGAAAATAAATATGAATTAGTATATGGTGCCGGATCAACTGGCATGATGGGAGCAGTAGCCAATGGTGTCATTGACCATGATGGTATTGCTATTGGCGTAATGCCAAGATTTTTAGGAGAACGTGAAATCGCTCATGAAAATTTAACAGAATATCATGTTGTCGAAACAATGCATGAAAGAAAACAAATGATGTCTGATATGGCTGATGCATTCATTATGTTACCTGGTGGTGCTGGTTCTTTAGAGGAATTCTTTGAAATTTATACATGGTCTCAAATAGGACTACATCATAAACCAATTGGTGCATTAAATACTAAACAATTTTTCAATCCATTAAGTTTAATGATTGATCATTTAATATCGACTGAATTTATCAGTTCAGATTATAAAAATTTAGCGATTATTAAAGAAAATATCGATGATTTATTTAGTGCTATGAAAATGGCACAACCCGTTAAACTTCGTGATTATCAAAAATAGTTAAAAATGTTTTTTCATCATAGACGTTAATATCATTTAATGTAAAGAGGGCTGTCGTAACACCGACACCTTCTTTTTTATTTCCCGTAAATGTACCATCGTATATAACAGTACTACCACATGAAGGACTGTCACTTTTCAGAATAACTGTATCGGCATTTAAATCTTTAATAATAGAGAGTGCACGTTTAGCGCCTTCTTTAAATTGTATTGTGACATCACGACCTGTAACAGTCATGACCTTTGCTTGATCATTCCACACATCATAACCATCTCCTCCGATGATTTCTGCTGGTTCTCTTGGAACTTGTAAGCCACCTAATATTTCAGGACAAATACTAATCGCTTTCTTCTCATCTATTAAATTCTTATAGAATAAATCCAACTTATGGTTGCCATCATACCTTACTTTTTCTCCAACTAAACATGCACTAATAACGATCATATCATCTACTCCTTACAATACTTTATGATATAAAACATGTGCTGCTAAATCATCATCATGTATGACTTTTGGATGCAAGAAATTCCTAATATGGTTCATTTCTAATTTTTCCATGACTCTTCTGGAAGGTTTATTAATTTCCGACGTAAAACTATACACTTCATCGATACCTTTTGATTTAGCATACGTTAATACCGCTTCCGCCGCTTCTGTTGCTAACCCATTACCCCATACATCCTTATCCATTCGCCAACCTATTTCATAAAAAGGTAATTCTGGGAAACTTAATTCGCTACCTTCTGGAATATAATTCAAACCTACCATACCGATAAAGCTTTTAGTTTCTTTTAATTCCACAGCAAATAAACCAATTTCATGTTGATCGATGACTGATTTCATTTGGTTAATCGTATTTTCAGTCGCACGATAGCTCAATATATCTGGAAAGTATCTTCTCACTTCAGGACTTGCATTCATACTTTGAAATAATGCAACATCCTCATCTTTCCAATTTCTAAGTATTAAACGTTTTGTTTCAATGTAATGTTTCATTTCATTCACCCAACCTTTATCATATTCAAAAAAGGATGTACTAATATTTTAGCACATCCTTCAAAAAATTATGATCTTACTGAACTCCTAATGTGAAACCTCTTCCCAGTTGGGCCTTCTATACTAAACATACCGCCTCTTCCATCGACAACATCGACTTCTAAATTCGTATGTTTCCAATATTCATATTGCTTATTATTCATATAGAATGGGACACCTTCAATTTCACCTAATTTCACATCTACATCTCCAATAATTAATGTTCCTTCAACAAATAACATTGGAGAGCTACCATCACAACATCCACCTGATTGATGAAAAATAAGGTTTTCACCATGTGTTTTCTTTAATTCTCTAATGAGTGATTTGGCTTTTTCAGTAGCAGTGACTTGTTCAGTCATTTAGAACAGTCCTGCAGGCTTCTCGTCATAACTCACGAGTAAGTTTTTAGTTTGTTGATAATGTTCTAACATCATCTTATGGTTCTCACGGCCAATACCACTCATTTTGTAACCACCGAAAGCAGCGTGAGCTGGATAAGTATGGTAGTTATTCACCCATACACGACCTGCTTGGATACCTCTACCAAAGCGATAAGCTTTATTTTGGTTTCTAGTCCAAATACCTGCACCTAAACCATATAAAGTATCATTCGCCATTTCTAATGCTTCTTCATCATCTTTAAATGTTGCTAATGATAATACTGGTCCAAAGATTTCTTCTTGGAATATTCTCATATTTTGTGTGCCTTTAAATATTGTTGGTTCAATATAGAAACCATTTTCTAATTCTCCAGCTTCTTCTCTTACATTACCACCAACTAATACTTCTGCACCTTCTTGTTTACCAATATCTAAATAGCTCTTAATTTTTTCAGCTTGTTCTTGTGAAGTTTGTGCACCAAGCATTGTTTCTGGATCGAGAGGATTACCTGTCTTAATTTGTTTTACACGTTCGATACATTTTTCGATGAATTTATCATAAATATCTTCATGTACCAATGCTCTTGATGGACATGTACATACTTCACCTTGGTTAAGTGCGAACATTACTAATCCTTCAACAGCTTTATCTAAGAAGTCATCATCTTCATCCATAATATCTTTGAAGAAGATATTTGGTGATTTACCACCTAATTCAAGGGTTACTGGAATTAAGTTTTGACTCGCATTTTGCATGATGATACGACCAGTAGTTGTTTCACCTGTAAATGCAACTTTATTAATATTTTCATGTGTTGCTAAAGCTTGTCCTGCTTCTGCACCAAAACCATTTACAACATTAATCAAGCCTTCTGGTAATAAGTCTTGAATCAGTTCAATAAGATGTAAAATAGATACAGGCGTTTGTTCTGCTGGTTTAAGTACAACAGCGTTACCTGTAACAATTGCTGGCGCTAATTTCCAAGTAGCCATTAATAACGGAAAGTTCCATGGAATAATTTGACCTACAACCCCAATAGGTTCCTTAAAGTGATACGCTACTGTATTGTCGTCAATTTGAGAGATTGCCCCTTCTTCTGCTCTGACCACACCAGCAAAGTATCTAAAATGATCCACAACTAATGGTAAATCAGCTGCTAAACATTCTCTAATAGGTTTACCATTATCAAATGTTTCAATAACTGCTAATTCTTCTAAATTTTCTTCAATACGATCGGCTATATCTAAGAGTAATTGCGAATGTTCAGCTGGCGATTTTTTCGCCCACTCAACTTGTGCTTTATGCGCTGCTTTAACTGCTTCATCTATGTCTTCTTTTGTAGAACGAGGAATTTTTGCATATACTTCACCAGTTACCGGTGATCCATTATCAAAGAATTCACCATTTTTAGGATCCACCCATTTACCACCGATAAAGTTCTGATACTTGTCTTTAACTTTGTATTTTGCATTTGCTGCAGTTGGATATTCAAAAGCCATATTAAAACGCCTCCCTTAAATTAATTACACTTTAATTTTAATCTAGGAAAACGCTTACATCAAATAAAATGCATTTTATATTATTAATAAAAATTTAAATAAAAAGTTACAAATATCTATATATAAAAAGCGTCTGGAGCATAAACTTATGCCCAGACGCTTAAATGTCGTTATATGAATTTTATTGAGATAGCGCTAAATGTCAGAATTCTGAATTCTGGTAATTAGAACGCTGTAACTTCCATTATTCTGAATTCTGGTAATTAGAACACTGTAACTTCCATTATTTCGAATTGTGGTAATTAGAACGCTGTAACTTCCATTATTCTGAATTCTGGTAATTAGAGCCCCCCCTTTACGGACATTTCTCAGAATTCTGTCACTAACAACCACTCTTACGGACATTTCTCAGAATTCTGTCACTAACAACCACTCTTACGGACATTTCTCGGAATTCTGTCCCTAACAGCACCTCTTACGGACATTTCTCGGAATTCTGTCCCTAACAGCACCTCTTACGGACATTTCTCGGAATTCTGTCCCTAACAACGCCTCTTATGGACATTTCTCGGAATTCTGTCCCTAACAACGCCTCTTACGGACATTTCTCAGAATTCTGTCCCTAACAACGCCTCTTACGGACATTTCTCAGAATTCTGTCCCTAACGACACCCGTTATTGTACATTTAATGTCGTTTTGGCTATCACGTTGCCGCCTGATAAGACTTCAACTTCTACTTCGTTATCCGCTTCGTTTGCTATTTTGGATTTAAAATACCAATCGGTTACACCGTTTTTAATTTTTGGTGATACTGAACTTGAAACACCTGGTGCTTGTCCGTCGAACATACCTACTTCTTGTCCGTCTTTATTTTTAATCGACAACTGGAATTTATGATTTACTAATTTCGATTCATCGACATGGACTGTTATTTGAAATTTCTCTTGTTTCTGAACAGATGATGGCATTTCAAATGCACCTTGGTCACTCTTAGATGATTGATTATTATTTTGTTCTTTTGAACGAGGTGTTGTTGATTGATCATCTTTATTATTCTTACTTTCAGAGTTTGCACCATAACTTCCAGATGCATAAGTTGACGAATCATACCATTTATATCCTTGTTTAGGTGTTCCCCAAGGTTCTTTTTCATTTTCTCTACTATTTTCTGGTTGTTCAAAATTTAACAACTGCGTTTTTTCATCAAGTTGAACATTCAAAGATGATAAATCTTGTTGGTCATCTTTTTTATTTAACCATTCTACAATTTGCATAATCATTTTTTGGTTATCTTCTTCTTTAAATCCATCATAAGTCTTTTTAGTTTCACCATTGTCTTCACGTTTATACTTTGGTGACTTATCTTCTACCATTGAAGAATCACCTATAAATGCGCCTTTACCTTTAGATACTTTACTCACAGCTATATATGGACCTTCATTGCGGCCACCACCATTGTATATACCTTGGTCAACAGCATGATTCCATGCATCATCTTTTGATAATTTAGGAACAAAAGCGACACCTTTTGCTTTATTAGGATCTGTAATGGCGATTGTTGAACCGGCATGCATCGATACTGCTTTAACACCTTTAGTAATTCCAAAGCTATCTTTTTCATCCGCTAAATCATCTACTTTAATGTTACCTAATGCATTGTATCTAAATCTTAAGCCAAACACTTCGTTTAAGAAATCTCTACTTTGAACATCTTTCATCTTATCTGACGAGCTTTCTTCAGCGTTCATGCCTTTTGTAGGATTATCAAACGCACCTCTTCTATAACCATTCATCACTTCTGAAGAGTCATATCGATTAAAGTTTCTATCGGCATTATAATGATCACTAATCATTAATATACTGCCACCAGACTTCACATACTGCTCTATAGCGTCTTGTTCACTCGCTTTAAGTGGATTATTAGCCTCTGGAATAACAACGACTTCATAATTTTTCATTTTGTCATAATCTAATAATTGGTTATACCCTAAATCTGTTACTTCATAGTTTTCTTTAGTTAATGCATCAGCAAAATCAGAAAAGCCACCATTGATGACCCAATCTGCGCTGCCTGCTGTTTGACCATGTGCACTATCAAACAAGACTTTCCCTTTTATATCATCACTTTTAGGTGATAATACAATTTTTCCATCTTTACCTTCTTTCTCAGTTGCGTCATTTGAACAACCTGCAATAACAAAGACAATCAGTGTTATTAAACTCAATATCGACAGTTTAGACTTCATTATATTTCTCCTTATGTATAAAATATGGAGCGAGTGAGAAATCTTTTAAACTTAAAAGATTTCATCATCCCGCTCCGTTATGTGTTCTATGCTTTTCTAATATATGTTAGCAGTTTAATTGTTACAGGATCAGTATCATAATTTTTAAAGCCTCTAGGAACTTCAATCGTTGCATCAATCAAATCGTTAACATCATTAAAACGATATGTGACTTGATTAATATTAGATTTGCGATTAAAATTTACTGCTTCTGATGGCCAACTTCTAACCTCACCTGTTGTTGATTGTAATGTTCGACCTGTGATTGTTTCGATTTCATGACCTAATTCTAATAATGTCATTTTTCCGCCTTCAATCAGAACAAATTCTTTTTCGTGCACGATGACATCCCTCTTTTCAAATAATCCTTTGTTGTTTATTCCCTAATACAATTCAATCTAAACGCGACTTATAAATCTAATTTAAATGATTTTACTTTATCAGTTGCATCATCAAATGTAGCTGATTTACTTACACCACCGTGTATATTAAAAGTAGCACGGTTATTTTTAAGCGCAACATAGGCTTCATGAGAAATTGGAATAGATTTTAAACTTTTTGTCTTTTCACCAGGCTGATATTCATCTGTATTTTCTTTAGACTTTTTCATGTACTTTTCATTGTGAGAGTCTGGTATAAATGATGCATAATCAGATCGTTGTTTATGACTGCCATCTTGAATAGATGCCGTATTATCATAGTATAACTTATGATTAGAAGTATTTTCAGTTAATACTTCATACATCACGACATAACCATTTTTCGCACCGTTAAACAGTAAGACCTGTCCTTCAGGCATGTTATGCACTTGGAAAATTTGCAAATGATCAATATTGACTTTCATGCCACTGTCTTCAAATTGAAAATGTTTATCTTTAAGATCATGAATGAGTTCAACATCTCCATTTGTTGACGTTCGAATTGTATTAGGAAATGGCTTTTTTGCTGAGTCCTCTTTACTTTCAGCACTTGAAGTTTCTTTTTTGTCTGAAGAATCTTCTTTGCTACTTTTAGATTCTTCTGTATCTGATTGATTACTTTTCACTTCATCTTCAAGTTTTTTTAATTGTTCTTCTTTATCTTTAATACTTTCTTTTAACTTTTCATTTTCTTTTTCTAAAGACTTTTTATCTTTTTGATAATCTTTAGTCGATTTCTCTAAAGATTTAATTTCTTGTTCTAGATTTTTCTGTTCATCATCATTGCCACACGCTGCTAGAATAATTGATGAGCTCACCATAAGTAAAAGTGCCTTCTTCATAGGTGTCGCCTCCTATATATAGTCTTAAACATTTTACCACACAACATGTAAGCTATCTATTGAAAACAAACTATATGCTGTTACCGAGAACAATCATTTCATCATAATTAACAGATTCTCTTAGTTTGATTGCCATTGAACGACTGACTTTACCTTCTTCTGTTAACTGATTAATCATTTCTCTTTGAATTCTTAATGCGTAAATTTCCATTTCTGTATATACAGCAGTGTGATTACCTTTAAAGTAATCAGGCGTTAATCTTTCAACTTTGTTTAAGTAAGAATCACATACAATACTAATTTCAAATTCATTGTTGTCATTCATTTCTTCGGTTAATCTTTTAACAACATTGAAATGCACTTCTTTACTGATAAATCTCATTTCTTTAATGTTACTTTCAATTGAAAGTGAACTTGTAGCATTGATGAATGTTTTAATTTTTCTACGTCTAACAAATAATTTCAACATTAAATTCACTTTTGTATATAATGAAGCATTTTTAAATGTTGATGAACGTTCAGTAATTTGTCTGTAGTTATCAAATGTACTTTGAGATATTTTATTTTCTTTAATGAGTTTATCCAACGTATTGAATTCTGTATCAATCGCAATGCGTTGCATACGTTCTAACTCTTTAATATCTTCGTCTTTTTCTTCATTTTCTCTTAAGAATGATAATTGCATATGATAACTACGTGTGATTTTACCGTAAATATAGCTTGTTTCTTTACTGTAAAATTCTTGTAGATTTTCTAATGCACTTTCAATTAATAAAATTTTCGCTTCGTTAAACGTTAATAAACTTTGATCTTTCGGTTTAGCTTTTGGTGTAACGAGCGGCAATATTAATTGCGCGAGCACAAGACTGATTAAAATAACACCTGTTGCGATAAACAATAGATGATCACGATAAATAAAATCAGTGTGTTCTGACAATTTAAATGGCAACATCAATGCGATTGCTAATGAAATGGTACCGTGAACACCACAAATCGTCATAATAAACGCATATTTAAAGCGATTTGGTTTATCTATTTCTGACTCTGGCGCAATATCTTTACCCGTATTTAACATTTTAGAAAATCGACTTTCTGGTAAATAGAAATATGGATATGAAATAAGCACCCAAATGTATCTAAATAGATACACTAATGCAGCTACAAATAGTGTAATACCAATAACATGCATAATTTCATGTTGTGGTTCTTCTAATATATTAATCATGACCTCAGGTATTAAGAAACCTAATAAAATAAATACAAAACCGTTTAATAAATAACTCAGTAAATCCCATGTATGATTATATGTTACTTGCTCTTTCGTCGTTGCTTGAGCAATTCTGTCTTTTTCAACACCGTGAATTAAACCTGCAACAACTGCAGCAATAATACCTGATGAATGGAATGTTTCAGCAATAATATAAACTAAAAATGGTGTAATAACTTGGATGAACGTCAACATATTACCGTTATTAATCCCATTACGTGTTAAATAAACACGTAATTGTACAACACCATAACCAATGATTAGACCAACAATTGCGCCACCGATTGCAGTTATAAAGAACTGGCCAACTGCACCAGTTAATGAGAATGAACCGCCTACTAATGCGGCTAATGCAATCTTAAATGATAAGATACCTGCAGCATCATTTAGTAAAGATTCACCTTCTAATATAGTCATAGAACCTTTAGGCAATAATTTACCTTTCGCAATAGCTTGAACGGCTACCGCATCTGTAGGTGACACAATTGCACCAATTGCAAAACATGCAGCTAATGGTAATTCTGGCCAGATAATATGTAATAAGAAGCCGAGACCAATAACTGTTGAGAATACAAGCACTAATGCCATTGACATAACAGGTTTCAAATATCTCGCTAAATGGAAACGTGATACCGAAATACCTTCTAAAAATAGCAATGGTGCGATAATTCCTACCATAAATACTTCTGACTCAAAGTTTAATTCAACTGGAATTGGAGATAAGAATATAACAAAACCAATTATGATTTGAACAAAACTTAAAGGTATCTTAGAAATATAATGATGTATGATTGAACTTAGGATGATACCCATGATGAACCATAAGAAACCTTCAAATATGGCCATAAAATTCCTCTCTTCTGTTTAAAATAACTTTTTACGCATAATAACTTTTTCAACTTCGTAGTCCATTGATTCATTTATTTGAATCATTGTTTTATTGTGAGCATGGACTGTTGAAACGATGGTATACGCACCCATTTCTTTCGCCCACTTTTCTATTTCTCGTTTCAAAGCGGTTGCTATACCTTTATTTCTTTGACTTTTCTCAACGAGAAGGTTGTATATCTTAACCTCTCGATCATGAACATTATATTTCGCCCATATAAAACCGATGCATTCATCTTGAATTAAAGCACCTTTCAAAACACTCTTCTCATATTCAAGAGATCGCTTTATTGCTTCGTATTCTAATGATGTAGCAAGTCTCAAGCTTTGATTTTCATCTTTAAATGAAGAAGCAGCCATTTCACTAATGCTATATATCGTTGCGTCATCTTCTATATTTTTTATGACAAACATTTTTACCCTACCTAATTATTCTCGATTAATAATTTAATTGCTAAAATAAATATAATAATAAACATTATGATTTTTAGTTTCTTTTCAGGTAAAGAAACTGTTAAACGACCACCTATAAAGCCACCTAATCCTGAACCAAGTGCTAAACTTATGGCAAATGGCCAATTAACATAACCTTGAAAAATAAAAACAAAAGTAGATAATGATAAGTAAATCGTTATAACTAACGTCTTCATACACTGAACTTCAGCATAAGTCAGTCTTGGCATAATTAAATTTAAAGCTATAATAAATAAAAATCCTACAGCAGCTTGAACAATGCCACCATAAATACCAAGTGCTAGAAAAACAATAATGAGAAGTACAATTCTAAAGATAGATAATTTTTCAGATTGTTTTTGTGTATCTTTCCATCTGGTAGGAATAATCATAACGATTAAAACGAGAAGCATAATAATACCTAACATGCGGTTAAAGACAGCATCCGGGAGATTTATAGCGAAATGAACGCCAATGAAAGAGCCAATAATAGCAGGCACACTTAACATCAAGCTCAACTTAACATTTTTCATGCCTTTTATATAAAACACATATAACGCTAATAAATTTTGAACTAAAATCGCAACCCTGTTCGATGCGTTCGCAACAGTAGTTGGTAGTCCAAAAAATATAAGTAATGGCAAAACAATTAATGAGCCACCAGCAGATACGATATTAATCGTTCCTGCAAAAACCCCTACTAAAAAGATAATAAATAATGTCATGATCTCCAAGACTACACCACCTGTTACATTTAATAATATCGAAAAATGAATCATCTGTAAAAAGTATAAACCTCAAATTTGTAATGTTTTTATTAGAAAATACTTGTTAAAATAAAATTATTGATAACAGAAAGGAAAACGCTGATGAAAAAATCAACACGCGACCTTATAATAGAAAACAACGTAAAACGATTAAGACTCAATAGTCACGATAGAGAAGTTTACGAAAATTATATAACATATGTACGTGCAAATTTGAGCATCAATGAATATGACTCAGAGAAAATGTTGCTCAATATACTTAATCATTTGTTAAGTGCCGAAAAAGACGGCATGCATGCCATGGAATTTTTTGACCACGATCCAAAAAAACATGCCGATACGATGATTAAAAATATGCCAAATAGAACATTCCAGAATATATTTAAATTTATCGGATTACACATCCTTATTTTGTTAGGTGTCTTCTCATTTATAAGAGGATTCACAGGATTCTTCACACAAGTTGAATTCACATATCTTTATACATTCCTCATCACCTTTGTAACAGGATTTACGATGATTTTTATATTTATATGGATGATATTTAAAGTCGTTCAAATACGAATATATAGCGAATCCAATTGGACAACCATGATTACTAATATATTGATATTTGGAACTTTAGTTGTCACGATACTAGCCTTTTATTTACCAGGCGTCTATTTACAATTAGGACCTAAAATATATACATCAAATTGGGCATATATCATACTTTCATTCATACTAACACCACTTGGGTTATATATAGATCACCATAGAAAAATAGACCAACCAGATTCAAGGTAGATGACAAGCAGAGCAGGACAATAGAGAAGAACAAGCGGAACCATCGTTGATTATGGTTCCGCTTGTTTCATTTAATGCGATAACAGGAAATTACCAGGCCGATAATTTATTTTATCGGCCTGGTAATCTCATTTTCGGGTCGATATTTATTTTTATCGGCCTGCAAATCCCATTTTCGGGTCGATATTTATTTTTATCGGCCTGCAAATCCCATTTTCGGGCCGATATTTTTATTTATCGGCCTGCAAATCTCGTTTTCGGGTCGATATTTTATTTTATCGGCCTGCAAATCTCGTTTTCGGGTCGATATTTTATTTTATCGGCCTGGTAATCCTGTTTCTGGACCGGTAATTATTTTTATCGGTCCAGAAAGTCACCTCATATAACAAAAGTTCCTATATATAGAATTAAAAATATCAATAGTGTTTCAATATTTATAAAAATCACATTTGGACTAATACCTTTCTTGTGTCTTGTTAAATAATTTATAAGGATGCCAATATTATAGACAATCGTTATGCCCCATATGAGAACTAGTAATCCTATCCCATAGTCATTGTTTTGAATTAAATGTATGCCTAATAGTAATAACCATACTGATTTCATTACATTACCAGCTACCTCAAATGGATCAGATACAATTTTGAACATTTTATCTATGGTTTTTGTTTTAAACAAATTCGTATAAGCTAATAAATCACAAATCACTTGTAGAAACATCGACACACTCATCAGTATTGTAAATATCAATCCAAATACCAATACAATGCCATTTAAGTCCCCATCAAGTTTTGCATAATAAATTAAAGGAATTTGGCTAAAACAAATAAAGATTATTGTAAACATCGTATGAATAATATAGAATTTTTCATTTTTAATTAAGTAATTAGCCAATAATAACAAACATATATAAACACCCAGCCCTACTACCACCATGCTACTCACCTGTCTTTAATAGTTTTCATTTACGATGGCATATAGGTAATGGTCTTTCCATTCGCCATTGATTCTTACGTTAGATCTGTTTAGTCCTTCGCGTGTCATGCCTGCTTTTTCTAATACTCTAACTGAACCTATATTTGTTGGTTGTACGCCTGCTTCAACTCTATGAAATCCTAATTCATTAAATGCGATACGAATGACTTCTTTTGCTGCCAATGTTGTAATACCTTTTCCGTTATATGCCTCGTCTAATGCATAACCCATCATACAGCTCTGAATATTGTGTCTAACGACTGCAAATAAATCTATCGTTCCGATTACTTTATTATCTTCTTTATGTACAATGACATAGTGATAACCCTTATCTTCAGTCATATCTTGCAAATGTTTATCGATAATTTTTCTGTAATTATAGAGTTGGTAGTCTGAATCTTTTCTATCTGCTGCTGAATATGATTCAAATAGCGCTCTATTACGTACATCTATATCTAATAATTCACTTGCGTCGTTCATTTCTACTGGTCGGATTTCAATCATGTTGCACCCCCGATATTTATTTATCTATTAGTATACACTTATACGATGTAAAGTTATAAAAAAACAAGGTCATGGTTAAAATTTCCTAGGAAATGATAATCTATGACCTTGCGCTTTATGTTTGATATAAATATTTTCCAACTCTGTTTTCTATCTTGCCAAAAATCCATTCGAAAAAGATAGCCATAACCCAATATATTGCACTAGCTATAATATATACTTCAACAAAACGATAACCATCGTTAGCAATAATTTGGCTGATTGCGAGTATTTCTGTTACTTGCACAACAAACGCGATTGCTGTCCCTTTAATTAAAGCAATAAATTGATTACCTAAGTTCGGAATTGCATAACCTAAAGCTTGAGGTATCACAATTCTCATGAGTATATGACGTTTTCTAAGTCCTACTGTAAGTGCCGCTTCTATTTGTTTATCATCAACACTTCGTAAACCACCACGCATCACTTCTGTTAAATAAGCAGCTGAATGTAATGTAAATACAAATAATACAATTGCTAAAGGATTTATGCCATCTGGATTAATGTTCAAATGCCACATTTTGTTTAACCACTCTATGACTACAGGCGTCCCATAATAAAAAGCAAACAACTGAACGATGAGTGGTGTCGATCTAAAGAATGAAACAAATATGACAATAAGTTGGTTAATAACTGGATACTTAGCTTGTCTTATTAATGCAAAAGCAGTACCTATCACTAAACCAATTACCATACTGACAACTGCTATTAATAACGTTGTTGGCACACCTTTTAAAATATCTCCAACATGTTCATACATAAAAGGAAAATCTATCGTCAAATTGCTCACCTCATTTGTTCAGTTTGATATGGAATATTGTATTTCTTTTCTAAAAGCATCACGATAAATTCGACTATGATACAGATAACCCAGTAAATGATACAAATCGCGACATATACGGGAAACATGCCTAGTCCGTAGTTATTACCGATAATTAAATTTACTTGTCCCATCATGTCGATTAAACCGATTGTAAACGCTAATGATGTGTCTTTAATCAGTTCTATAACTTGATTACCGATGTTTGGTAAACTATTTCTAAATCCTTGTGGAATAATAATTCTTAATAAAATTGTACGATCATTAAGACCGACTGTTTTCCCCGCTTCAATTTGACCTTTATCAACAGAGTTATATCCAGCTCTCATCACTTCTGATAAATATGAACCAGTATGTAGCGTGAATGTCAAAATCACAAAGAAAAGTCTACTAAAATGATTAATATCAATGTAAATCCACTGCAATATGATTGGTAACGCAAAATATACTAAAAATAGTTGTAATATAAGTGGCGTACTTCTAACAAAGGATACATATAATTTTACGATTTGGGATAGTGCAGGTACTTTTTTGATTCTAATAACTGCTAATACTAGCCCTAATATCATCGCAAATAAAAGAGAAAGAACGGTTATTAACAATGTTATTGGTAGTTTATCCAGTATTTGCACAAACAAATCTGGCCAAGTAGTTGTTCCCATATGTCTCCTCCTTATAAGCGGTCTTTAATATCATTTAATGACTCTTTATCATCAAATATATTAAATCCAAACCATTTTTTAGATAATTCCTCTAGCGTACCGTCTTCTTTTAATTCTTTAGTCGCTTTGTCTATATCTTTTTGTAATTGCGTATTTTTCTTGTTATATAAAATATGAACAGATTCTTTTGAAACAACGCCACCAACTTTTACATCAGCATTGAGCTCTTTTTGAATCGCTTGGTAAGTTGTTAAGTTTAAGAACATGGCATCTCTTCTTTTAGATTCAATCATTTTGAAATTCTCACCATTTGAAACTTTATGAATTTCATCAATGTCGATTTGATTTTTATGTGTCTTGTTGTAACCAGTTAATATTGAATATAAGCCGCCACTCGGTGACATAGGCGTCAGCCTTTTATGTTGTAAGTCATCTAAAGTTTCAATATCATTTGTATCGTTATGTACAATAAGCGTTGTTAAAGAATAAACATAAGGTTCTTTCTGATATAAGAATTTCTGCTCTCTTTCAGGCGTTTTGAAGAACCAATTAATGCCCATATCAAATTTACCAACACCAATACCAACAACGTTAGATTCTTCTTCTCCGAATTCATATTGAAAATCATACTGCGGTAATTTCTTTTCAAGTTCTTTCATATAATCCATATCGTATCCGACTGGTTTATTATCACTATCTGTATATAAATAAGGTGGATTAACTTCTGCAGATAAAGCTACTTTAACTACTTTTTTACCGTTATTTTCTTTCGTGATTGTGCCGCAACCAGATAAAGAAATGATGAGCATCATCAAAATCAATAATTTAATATACTTCATTCTTTACCTCCTACAATCCGACTGGTGTTAAACGACTTAAGAATCTTCTCGTACGTTCAGACGCTGGATTATCAATAACGGCTTCAGGTGTTCCACTTTCAATAATTTCACCTTTATCCATAAACACAACTTGATCAGATACTTCTTTCGCAAATTGGATTTCATGCGTTACAATAACCATCGTTCTACCTTCGCTTGCGATTTCTTGAATAATATTTAACACACCTTGTACAGATTCCGGATCAAGTGCTGAAGTTGGTTCATCTAATAACAATACTTCAGGCTCGATACTGAGTGCTCTCACGATACCAACTCGTTGCTGTTGTCCACCTGACAATTGAACAGGATAAACATCTGCTTTATCATCTAAAGATACTTTCTTAAGATACTTCATAGCTTTTTCTTTAGCATCTTTCTTCTTCATTCCTTGTCCGTATATTAAACCTTCTGTAATATTTTCTAAAATCGTACGGTTTTTAAACAAATTATAGTGTTGAAAGACCATTGCAGATTGACTTCTTAAGTGCGTAACATGCTGCTTTTGATAATTTTCCACATCGAACTTACAATTCCCTAGTTCGATCAATCCTTTATATGGTGTTTCAAGCATATTTAAACTTCTTAGTAGCGTCGTCTTCCCCGATCCACTTGGTCCAATAATTGTTGTGACGGTACCTTTTTCTTGTTCAAAATTTATATTTTTCAAAATTTCTTGTGTACCAAATTTATGATACAACCCTTCAACTTTAAGCAAGTCATTCACTCCCGAACGTAATAATATTTTGAATTTATCACAACTATTCTTATAAGTAAAGTCGGTTTTAATCTAAAATTGCATTTTAAAAGGCTTTATAAAATTTTCTTATCTTTTAACTCGGATTTAATTGAATTTTTTAAATTATCTGACTATAATGACATATATAACTTTAGGAGGGATTATTTTTATGACACAAGAAAATTGGAATAAAGAAACTTTAGCCATTCATGGTGGACAAGTACCTGATCCTGTAACAGGTTCTACAGCTGTACCTATTCATCAAACAACTTCATATACGTTTAAATCTACTGAACATGCGAAGAACTTATTCGCTTTAGCTGAAGAAGGTAATATATATTCTCGAATCATGAACCCAACGAATGATGTATTCGAGAAACGTATCGCTTTATTAGAAGGCGGACTAGCAGCATTAAGTGTTGGTAGCGGTCAAGCAGCCATTACGTTGAGTATATTAAATATTGCAGAAAGTGGCTCTGAAGTAGTCGCATCTACTAACCTATATGGTGGTACATATAATTTATTTGCTGTAACTTTAAAGAAATTTGGCATTAAAGTTCACTTTGTAGATCCAGATGATCCAGCAAATTTTGAAGCAGCAATCAATGAAAATACGAAACTTATTTTCGCTGAAACAATCGGTAACCCACGTATAGATGTATTAGATATTGAAGCTGTTGCTAAAGTTGCACACGATAATGGTATTCCATTAATCGTCGATAATACATTTGCTACACCTCACCTACTACAACCAATTAAATTTGGTGCTGACATCGTTGTCCATTCTGCGACTAAATTTATTGGTGGTCACGGTACATCAATTGGTGGTGTGATTGTAGATAGTGGTCAATTTAACTGGGATAATGGCAAATTCCCCGGATTAGTCGAACCTGATCCAAGTTATCATGGTGTATCTTATGTCAATGACGTTGGTGCAGCTGCATACATTACGAAAGCACGTGTACAATTATTGCGAGACATTGGACCAGCACTATCCCCATTTAATGCACAACAATTCCTAATCGGACTTGAAACTTTACATTTAAGAACAGAACGTCATTCTGAAAATGCTCAAAAAGTTGCAGAGTTTCTAGAAAATCATGAAAAAGTAAGCTGGGTTAATTATCCTGGTCTTAAATCTAATCAATATCACGAACTCGCAACTAAATACTTACCAAATGGCCAAGGTGCTATCTTAACATTTGGTGTTAAAGGTGATTCAGAAGCTATTCCAGAATTTGTTGAAGCACTGAATTTATTCTCTTTATTAGCAAACGTTGGTGATTCTAAATCACTTATCATACATCCAGCAAGTACAACACACCAACAATTAACAGATGAAGAACAACTTGCATCAGGCGTTACAAAAGACTTAGTCCGCTTATCAGTAGGTACAGAATCTAGCGAAGACATTATTAAAGATTTAGAACAAGCGTTAAATAAAATTAAATAAGTTTCACTTAATAAGCGTTTAGGATAAAATTACTAACTCAAATTAAATACCACCTTATTTACTGATTTATTCAGTATATATAAGGTGGTATTTTTTTAAATCTACGATTTTGTTCGTGCATGCTTGCCTAGGGTATGGCTCGAGCCTGTAGTCTCTCACTCATACTATTCCCTCAGGCGTCAGCACTTTACAAAATCGCTGCAAATTTTCACTGTATTTTTCCTTTCTAGAATATTTCTACCCCAGACTTATTGATCGTTATATTCAGTTCTCTCAATCTGTAACACTGAGATACATTGGAATTAATCAGGATGTTGTTAATGAATCAATTGATTTAGCAATGCAAAGTATATACGATTAAAATTCAGAAAATTCATTTTTTTCAAATAAAATCGATAATTTATATTTACTTTTATTCCCTACGGTTATAATATAAAATCATAAGTTACATAATATGTAAATTATGTATATATTATGTAACTTAAATAAAGGAGATTTTATAATGATTTTAAAACTAATAATACTAATATACAGTATTTTAAATATACTTGTTTCTATACTTTCAATAAAAAAGAATTTACCTATTTTAAATATATCTATATTCATTGTTGGTTCGATACTTATGATTTACTCTGTGTGGGGTGACTTTTCTCTTAATAAAATGATTTCTTTACTAATTGGATTACTATTAATACAGTTAGGGGCTGTTTTAAATGGTAATTTTTTAAAAGGAAAATTTTCTTTGGCACATCAAATTATACGTTTAACTATCTCTCTGGTTATTATATTTATTTATTGGAGATTAATGTGATGAGCTATCTATTAATTAATTAAATTCTATATAAATCTGTCTTAAAAAAATTTGATAGTTTTTCGGATATTTTAGATAAATTTCCGGTTAATTATAGTTATGGTGATGTAGATATTAATGAATATGATATGTATTTGTTAGAAAAAGATCCAAATCTAAAATTAGAAATATGGAATAATTTTAAGGATAGCAATTTAATATTGTCAAATAAGGTTACCTTTGTGTAAATATTTTATGGAAGGTTTGATACAAAAATGTCTAAATTTGTAAAAACACTTTTGTTTACTAGATTTGTTAGTGTTCTAGCAGATAGCATGTCTTTAGTAATTTTAAGTATTATATTTGCAGAAAAAGGGGGGGTGCAATATTTAACATTTTTTTGGATTATAAGACTAACAATGCCCTCTATAATTGGTTTGATTTCTGGTAGCATCGTAGACAGAACTAATCATAAATATGCACTTATAATTTGCGAGTTAATAAAAGGCATATGCCTTTTATCATTCATGTTTTTTTTAAATAATAACGAAATATATATTTTTTTAATTACAATACTGTTTTTTTCATTATCACCGTTTATTTCAGCTTCAATAAACCCACTAATTACTACATTTACGAATAAGTCCAATAGACATAAGGTTAATTCATATAGAGCAACTATATCATCTATAGCATATATATTGGGTCCTATAATTGGAGCATTTTTAATTAGTATAGATATAAAATATACATTTGTTTTTCAATTTGCGTGTTTCATGTCTTCTGTCTTATTAGTTTCGTTCATAAGATATAATAATCATCCAAATTATAGAACTTTTAACAAAAAGGGTATATCTTTTAAAATATTATTAA
The DNA here is from genome assembly GCF_022386055.1 of Mammaliicoccus sp. Q-M61. Lineage (NCBI taxonomy): Bacteria > Bacillati > Bacillota > Bacilli > Caryophanales > Staphylococcaceae > Mammaliicoccus > Mammaliicoccus sp. Q-M61. The sequence continues at coordinate 110,656 of NZ_JAJNJL010000004.1, read as the reverse complement.
ATGATATAAAGTCTTCATTAGTATATATAAGTAAAACTCAAATATTGAAAATTTTATTATTATGTGATTGCTTTTTTGTTTCTCTAAGTGTTTCAATTGACTCTTATGAAATTGTTTATTTGAAAGAATTATTTAATGTTACTGATAAAGAATATTCTCTTATTATTTCTTATTCAGGATTAAGTTTTGTATTGGCAGGAATTTTAAATGCAAAGTGTACTAATAGACTTTCTGTAAATTTTTTATTCAAAATAGGGCTTATAATATCAGTTATCTCATATATTCTTTTTACTATAGCACCCGATAAGCTAGTTATATATATTTCCTTATTTATATTAGGTTTTGGATATACTACCTTAACGTCTGCTATAAACTCAATCATTCAAAATGAAGTATCTGTTGAATTTCAGGGAAGAATATGGAGTCTGATTGATACATTACCGCAAATAGCAACTTTAGTAGCTATCTTATTATGCAAGTTAACTATTGACAGTATAGGTATCAAATTTACCTTTAATATTATTGGAGGAATAATGTTCATTTCTCTATTTCCTTTATTATTAATTAAGTTACCTAAGAGAGAAAATATATAATCAGACAAAAAGAAAATTCTGGATTTATTTATGAGAATTTTGGAAGAGAAGTAAAATCACTAAGTAATGATACTTATAGAAATCATTGGCAACGCTCTTTTTTATTTACTCTTTAAAGCACCTTATATGAATATTTTTAATATTTTTGATAACATTTATATATCATAAGTATTATAAAGGAGCACTGAACACAATGAATCAAAGCGTATTTGACTTAACACAACAGCACCGATCTGTTAGACATTTTAAAGATGAACCTCTTTCTAAAGAGACTGTAGAAAAATTAGTAAAAGCAGGACAAATGGCTTCAACTTCAAGTTACGTTCAAGCTTATTCTATTATTGGTATTACAGACCCAGAAATTAAACAAGCATTAAAAGAAGTATCAGGACAACAACATGTTGTCGATAACGGTTATTTATTTGTGTTTGTGATAGATTATTACCGTCATAATTTAATTAACCAAGAAACACAAGGCAATATGCAACCTAGTTTTGAGTCAGCTGAAGGCTTGCTCGTTGGTACAATAGATGTTGCGCTTGCTGCACAGAATGTAGCATTAACAGCTGAAGATATGGGGCTAGGCATTGTTTATTTAGGATCATTACGTAACGATGTTGGTCGAGTGAGTGAGATATTAAACTTACCTGAGCATGTCTTCCCACTATTCGGTATGGCTGTCGGTGTACCAAGTGATGACGATCAAGGGTCACCTAAGCAACGCTTACCATTTGAACATGTCTTCCACGAAAATCAATACAATGCTGACAAAGAACAACAACTTAGTCAAATTAAACAATATGACAAAGACATTCAAGAATATTATGAAAAACGCACACAAGGTAAACGTTCAGAATCTTGGTCAGAACAAATTAAGAATATGATGAGCAAAAAAACAAGACCAGACATTCTAGAAAAATTAAATCTCAAAGGATTTATTAAAAAATAAACATACAAAAAGCGACTGTGAGATGATTAACAATCTCCAGCCGCTTTTTCTAATTATGATACTTGTTCCTCAATTCTTCCGTCACTTAATTTAATCACTTTATCTGCAAATTCAAATATTCTTTCATCATGTGTAATCATAATACCAATTGAATTATTTTCTTTTACACTATTTTTAATCATTTTTGCTACTTCTATTGCACGTTTTGAATCTAAACTTGCAGTAGGTTCATCTGCTAAAATCATTTTTGGATGATTCATCCAAGCTCTCATAATTGCAACACGTTGTTTTTCTCCGCCTGACAATTCATTTGGATATGATTTAAGTCGATGAGATAAACCAATTTGTTTTAATAATTTTTCAGCTCTTTCTTTAGCATCTTTTTTACGCATGCCAGCCATTTCTCCAACATAAACAAGTTGATCTGTAACATTTAAATATGGTATTAAGTGCGATGATTGAAAGATAAATCCAATTTGATTCAATCTCATATCTGTTAGTTTTTTATCTGATAAGTCTACATAATCTAAATCGTCTAAAGTTATTTCTCCTGAGCTTTTGCCAAGTAATCCACCAATAATAGAAAGCAATGTAGATTTCCCTGAACCAGAAGCGCCATTCAAAATAACAAGCTGTCCTTTTTCTGCTGTAAATGTAATGTCATTTAATACTTGTGTTTTTGCTTCATTTTCTCCGAATGATTTTGTAACATGTTCAACAACTAATCCCATTATTATTCTCCTCCTATAGCTTCAAGTGGTTCGATTTTTGTCACTTTAATCAGTGATAGTACTGCGCCGATTAATGAAACTACGATGAATACGGCTACCATTAACATCATTAAGTTTCCGTCAATATAGAATGGCATTGAAACTGGCATCACACTGTTGATGATAAATATAACGGCAATGGATAAGACCACGCCCACTAATGTAATCATCAGAATTTGCAGCATTAATGATGCGATAAGTGATATGTTTTTTGTACCGATTGCTTTTAAAATACCAAATTGGCTTGTTTTTTGAATTGTCATAACATAGAAAAATGCCGTAATAACTATCGCTGAAATAACGAATAAGAATACAATCATCAAGTTCAATGGTTGTTGTTCTGCATTATAACTAGGAATAGCATTTAACATGTCATCTTGTGAAATGACTTTAACATTGTCTATGTCGTTGATTTCACTTTTTTGATGATCATTCAAGTTGTCATATGCAATGACTGAAATATGATGACCTTTCAACGCATCCATACCATTTTCATTTACATATGCCATAGATGTATGTGAGAACATGATGTTATCAGCGAATCCTGAGATTTTATATGATTGATCGCCTTCTGATAATTTAATTTCGTCCCCTACTTTAAAACCTTCTGCTTTTAATTTTTCATTCAATAACACTTCGTTTTTATTTTGAGGTAAATGTCCTTCTGTTGGTTTCGGTTTAATGTTATTTGTCATTTGTGTAAACATTAAATCCGTTTTCCCGCTTTTAGTATCTATTTTTTGCATTGCTGTTTTGATTGTGTCGCCTTTAGTGATTGTATTAACAGCGTCATCAGTTTTCGTCGTAATATTAGACTGACTCAAGTTATTGTCAGCATCACTGGCGATTACGTACGTACTTTTATTCCATTGTTCAATTCCCGATACATTCTCTTTAGCTAACCCTTGTGCTAAAGCTGATATAAATAACACTAAAAATGCTAATAAGAATAAAATTAATGTTACGAGTAGATATTTAAATTTGTAATAAGTAAGCTCTTTAAGTGCTAGTTTCATGTCTATCCGTTCCTCTCTCTTTAATGTATATACATATCATAGCGAGGCAATATGAACTGAATATGAACAAAAAGACATAAAACAAATTTTTTTATTTTATGAATGATTATGGGAAAGACGATTTACTAGTCTATATTATTTGAAGTTGATACAATTTAGAAAAAGAGGAGGAGAGCTTAATGATTAAGTCTACTTGGCAAGGTAAGAAAACTTTTAAAGCACAATCCAAATTTGGCCATGACATCATCTCTGATGCACCAACAGAATCAGGTGGAGATGACAACGGTCCATCTCCTGTTGAACTTATGCTAAGCGGTTTAGCTGGATGTACTGGAATTGATGTTACCAATTTAATGAAAGAACGTTTAGCACAAGTTACGAAATTAGAAATTACTGTAGATGATGAAAGAGAAGATACAACATCTCGAGCAGTGAAACATGTCACATTAATCTTTGATGTTGAAGGTGAAGTGGATTTAAAAAAATTAAAGCGTTCCATAAAACTGAGTGTCGAAAAATATTGTACGGTTGCACATTCTTTAAAAGCAACAATTGAACCGAAACTTATCTTTAATGGTGAAGAACAAACTTTAGACTAAACAATAAGAGTTGGATGAAATACCCTATTTATCGTAGAGATTTCAATCCAACTCTTTAATTTTGAATATGTGGCGCTCGCCATATATAAAACGTTGCATATGAACTCCACTCATGCCAACCTTCATTCAAACTCAACATTTGTTCTTTAGATGGTTTCTTACCTAAATTCAAGATGTCTTTCAATGCGTTTTGTAAACCAACATCCCCGATTGGAAAAGCATCCTGAACACCTAACGCACGCATCATAACATAATGTGCTGTCCAAGGACCAATCCCTCTATTTTTAATAAGTGTGCGCTCAATTTCATTTGTATCTTCAATATCCAACAACATGTCTTTAGATAACATTTGAGAATGCATTCTTTTCGCAATATCTATTAAATATTCTGCTTTTCTTCTTGAAAATTTTAAATCCATTAACTCTTGTACAGAAACATTCGCAATCACTTCAACTGTAGGATGGATATAATAAGCTTTATGATTGTAAGTTATTTTTTCGCCATATGTTTGAACAAGTCTCTTTTTAAGTTGGTATGCAAATGTTAAATTAATTTGCTGTCCAATTATGCCCCAGGAAATAGCTTCAAATAAATTTGGAATTCTAATCAATCTTAAACCATATAATTCCTGGATTAATGGCTTTAGTATTTCATTTTTTCTACCATATTGGTAAAACGATGATAAATCTGCTGAGAAATCGAACCATTCTTCTATATATGCAATTATTTTTTCAGTAAGTGCGGGATTTACAGAAACATCATTTAAAATCTCAACAATTAAGTAATGGCGATGATAATAAATACACATCAACAGTCGCTCGCCATCTAAATTAATCGCACGATAAATTTTATGATCTTCAACTTCAAATAACACTTCATTCTCATCTCTTTTTAAATAATCTAAGCATTTTTCATAGTCGAATATTTTGGGACATTCTATTCTAATTTCATGCATGATACATCACCTCCATCGTTACAGTTTATTATCCATTATTTACAATTCATAAACAAATTTAAAATAAAAAAATGGATACTATTTAACAAATTAACATGATATAATTGAAAGTAATTATCACTTAGGAGAGAGAAAAATGACAAAAAAATTACTTGTATTCCTCGCTACATTGTTACTTGTATTAGCAGCTTGTGGCAACAAAGATGATGACTCATCTAAAAGCAAAACTCACAAATATAAAACAGATGAAGGTAAAACAGTTGAAATTCCTAACAATCCAAAACGTGTTGTCGTATTAACAACTAACCAAGGTAACTTCCAAAAACTTGGTGTAGATCCAGTCGGAACAGATGCTGATTTCCCTAAATCAAAATATGTTGACGATAAAGACGGGAAACGTGTTGGTTCTGAAGATGTTGAAGCTGTTACAAAGCTTAAACCAGATTTAATCATTACTTATAATGCTAACCCACAAATTAAAAAATATGAAAAAATAGCACCTACTGTACCATTCGACCACAGTAAACGTACTTTTAAAGAAGTACACATTGAAATCGGGAAATTATTAGGTAAAGAAGATAAAGCTAAAGAACAAGTTAAAGAATTAGAAGATATCATGGCTAAAGACGGGAAAGAAGTTCAAGACAAAATTGGTAAAGACAGCACAGTTTCTATCATGGAAGTTGGACCTAAAGAACTTACATTAATCGGTAAGAACTTTGGTAGAGGTTCAGAAGTCATTTATCAAGGATTTGGATTTAAACATCCAGAAGCAGCACAAAAAGACATTCCTAAAGAAGGTTGGTTAACAACATCATTCGAAAACTTTAATAAATACACTGGTGATTATTTATTAATCCCAACTGAAAATGGAAAAGCACCAAGTTCTTCATTAACTAAAGGTAGCATTTGGAAAAACACACCAGCAGTTAAAGAAGACCACGTGTACTACTATCCAAGAAATGAATTTATGTATTCAGATCCAATTTCAATCGAAAAACAATCTAAATACTTCAAAGATATGTTAACTAAGTAATAATGCAGAGACTAGGTCATTGTGACCTAGTCTCTTCTATTATATATGGGGGTTGTTAAATATGTACGTAACGACGGGCTTGTGAACACTTCTGGCCAAACTTGTTCATAACGATGGCTTTGTGAACACTTCTGGCCAAACTTGTTCGTAACGATGGCCTTGTGAACACTTCTGCCCAAACTTGTTCATAACGGGGGTCTTGTGAACACTTCTAGCTAAACTTGTTCATAACGGGGGTCTTGTGAACACTTCTAGCTAAACTTGTTCGTAACGGGGGTCTTGTGAACACTTTCTGCCAAACTTGTTCATAACGAGGGCCATGTGAACACTTCTAGCTAAACTTGTTCGTAACGGAGTTGTTAATTACAAAACTACTGAGAATTGTTACTATGGACCTCCTTAATTACAAAACTCCGCTGAAGTGTTACTATAGACCTCCTTAATTACAAAACTCCGCCGAAATGTTACTATAGACCTCCTTAATTACAAAACTCCGCCGAATTGTTACTATGGACGGCCTTAGTTACAAAACTCGGCCGAAGTGTTACTATGGACCTCCTTAATTACAAAACTCCGCCGAAATGTTACTATGGACCTCCTTAATTACAAAACTCAGCCGAATTGTTACTATGGGCCGCCTTAGTTACAAAACTACTGAGAATTGTAATTACTGGTCTCCTTATTTGCACTTCTCACCAAAACTGCTAATAACGCACTCAGTATTTGCACTTCTCACCAAAACTGCTAATAACAACACCAGTATTTGCACTTCTCACTAAAACTGCTAATAACAACCTCAGTATTTGCACTTCTCACCAAAACTGCTAATAACAACCTCAGTATTTGCACTTCTCATCAAAACTGCTAATAACGACACGCTCCCATACAAAACTCATATCAACTGTAATTCACAACCTCCCTATTTGCATTTCATAATTTTTATGCATACACTGTATATTAAAGGAGTGGAATTAATTTTGACTAAACAAACGGATTTACGCGTGATTAAAACTAAAAAAGCACTCACAGAAACATTAATCTCGATTCTTAAAGAGAAGAATTTTTCAGAGATTACTGTAAATGAAATTTGTCATGAATCTCTTATACATAGAACAACATTTTACAAGCATTTTATGGATAAGTTTGATCTCTTACAATATGCATTAAGCGAATATACAAAAGATTTCTTTGAATTAGATTTATACGACCGTCTACATCATCCATTTCAATCGATGGAAAAGGCATTTATCAGTGAGTTAAGTGACGTATTTGAAAAGCAAAAAGATAATAGTGATACTGCATTTATGGACGAAATCGCTAAGTACTTTATTGAAGTATTCAGCAAAGATTTCAAAAATAATATCAATATGGTTTCAACACCAGAGCATTTACCTCAATCTTTACTACCTTTTATTTACGCTTCTAATTTAGCTGGTATTATACATTGGTCAAAGTCCACAAATAATGATTTAGACTATGAAAAGCTTGATAAAATATTTAACGAAGTCAATATTATTGGATTGAATAACAGTTAATCTATTTCATCATTTGTATATAAAAAAACCTTTCAATTTAGACCAGTTCTAGTCTTCATTGAAAGGTTTTTAACGATGTTATTTATTGTTGAACAAGATTGTTAACGTAATCTTTGAATGCTTCTTTGTCGCCTTCTTCAATATCAATCATTGCAACTTTTCCTTGTGGGAGGAATTCAATAAATAATACACCTTTATCTTCTATTGTAACTGCTTTGATATCTTGATAACTAAATACTCTTTTATAAGGTTCACCGTTCATATCAACGCTCATAATAACACGTTCATTTGTTGTAATATATGCCCCTTTAAATTGGCTTTGTTCGCCTACTTTATAAATAATTGTTCCTAATACACTTGGACCAACTTTTTCTGTAGGATATAATTCATTTTCATCAATTTCATTTAATTTCATGTTCAATACCTCCATTTAATAACTACTTCTATTGTACGAAATAATGAGAGGTCGTAACAAATATTATGATTGCATATCTCTATATGCTTTTCTTCTAGATAATACAATTGTAACAACGAATGCGACAACAATTGCTATCGCCATACCGATAATATAGTTAAACCAACTACCTGGAGCTATAGAAATAAATCCTGGCAATCCTGCTGTACCGAGTGCAATAGCTTTTACTTTTGTTGCAGCTACATAACAAGAACCAACACCTGATCCTATAATCGCACCGATAAATGGATAACGTAATTTTAAGTTTATACCAAACATAGCTGGCTCTGTAATACCTAACAATGCAGAAATACCTGCTGCTGAAGCAGTACCTTTCATCTTATGATTCTTCACAATAAAGAAAGCTGCAAGTGTTGCTGCCCCTTGTGCAACGTTAGACATTGCTGCAATTGGGAATATAAATGATCCGCCTGTATTTGCTTTATCTGCAATCAATGTTGTTTCAATAGCGATAAAGCTATGATGCATACCAGTAATAACAATCGGTGCATATAATAATCCAAATAATAATCCACCGATTGCGCCACCCGTTTCATATAACCAAGTTAAACCGTCAGATAAGAATGTCCCTGCAGTTCGTGTAACTGGTCCAACGACTAAAAATGTAACAAATGCTGTAAAGAATAATGACAGTAATGGTGTTAACAAATTATCTAAAGTAGAAGGGATGACTTTTCTAAATCCAATTTCTAATTTAGCAAGTATGTAAGATGCGACTAATATAGGTAACACTTGTCCTTGATAACCAACCATTTTGATAGAAAGTCCAAAAATTTCCCACGTTGGGATTTCGTCGCCTTTTACTAAAGCTTTAGGATAATCATAACCATTCATTAAACTAGGATGCACAAGTATCATACCAAGTGCAGCTCCAAGAAATGCATTTCCTCCAAACCGCTTCGCTGCACTAAACCCTATTAGAACTGGTAGAAATACGAATGGTGCATTTGCGAAAACATTAATCATATTAGCTAAACTTGCAAATTGACTATGTACATCAATAAATGACGCTTTATCATAAAATAAATCTTTAGCTGTCAAAATATTGTTAATCCCCATTAATAAACCACCTGCTACAATTGCAGGAATAATAGGAACAAATATATCTGATAACATTTTTACAAATTGCTGAATCGGATTTAATTTCTTAGTCGACTTTTCTTTTACTTCTGATGTCGTAGATGGCTCTAACCCTGTTAAAGATTCCATTTCCGCAAAGACTTTATTTACCGTTCCAGAACCTATAATAATTTGGTATTGACCACCCGTTGAAAAAGTCCCCTTAACAACATCCATATCATTTAATTGATCTTCATTTACTTGAGACTCGTCTTTTAATACAAGTCTTAAGCGTGTGGCACAATGCGCAATAGCTTCAATATTATCTTTCCCACCTATTGCTTCAGTAATATTCTGAGCTTCCTTTTTATAATTCATTCATTTCACTCCTTATTTATCCCGCCCTTTTTGGTACCGGTACCAAAAAGATTCAAAAAAATATATTAACATGATATGATTGTAATCGGTTCCATTAAAATTGTCAACGCTACGAATGTAATTTTACTGATTTAAATTAATATAACCAGCTCTAATTTTTTTGCCATTTTCATTAAAGGATTCAACATATCCATCTTCACTAACATTATAAGAACCAAGTAGTTTGCCATCTTTACTTGAATATGAAAATCCAAACACGTCACCTTTCTTCTTAGGTTCTTTCCAAATGATATGATCTGTATCATCTTTATCTATACCTTCAAATGCTTCTACTGCATCAAATACATTCTCTCTCGTAATAGTTGTTTGTTGATTATCCCTTGAATTTTCAAACTGAAAGTCATCTGGAAATTGCATGATATATTGAATATTATCATCGTCAGTATTTCCTTTTGTATATACAGCAACTTGATAGCCGTTATGATTCGTCTTGTTATAAACAACAAATGAATGTCCTTGTCTCGTTCTTAAATCTTGTGTTGGTTCACCATGAAAATCTACAAAGTCTTTGTAAGTAACGTGATTACTAGGAACGATACTAAATTGTTTAACTGGATAACCTTCACTCAAATAATACATAACCATAAAATTCCCATAAACATGCCCTTCTCTTCCTAAAAAATTACGTACTTCTTCTTCATCTCCATATTTAGATTCTATTTCTGATTTATCCATTGTCTTCACTAATCCTCTATATCCCGTAACATGGTTTTCATTCATATAATGATCAGAAAAATCTTGTGATAAAACATTAATTTTTGGCGTTTCTTTTTTATTTTTCTGCTGTTTATTATTGGATTTCGAAGGTTTTTGATTGTGATTTTGAGGATCTCCTATTGTGATACTACATCCTGTTAATAGCAATATAGCAGTAACCATCCATACACATTTATATATCATGATTATAAATCCCTCCAATCATTTTAAGTGAAATTTAATTAATATATTAAAATTAATATTCCCTTTTTCAAAAATAATATTCAGAAAAGTTTGAAAACGCATGATTACTTTTATATAATGTGAATAAATAATTGAAAGGAGAACTTTTACAATGACAGAACGAATTTATGGCAATACACCTTGCTTTTTAGGTGGTAAAAACTTAACAAAAGAAAAAGATTATTCTACAGACGTTCTCGTATATGGCGTCCCTTTCGAAGGACCTTGCACTTGGGGAGATTATACTGGGTGTGAATTAGGGCCGAAGCAAATTAGATTATCTTCTGCTAGATATAGTGGATATTTACCTGAATTAGATCACATAGATGTACATAAACATTTATCTATCGGGGATGTAGGTGATGTTTCAACTGTACCACATGATGTTGATCAAACGGTTCAGAACATCGAAGCATTTGCTGAAGATTTATGGAAATCTAATAAATTTTTAGTTGGATTAGGTGGCGATCACGGTATCACCTATCCAATTTTAAAAGGATTAACGAACACCGGGAAAAAAGTAGGAATTATTCATTTAGATGCGCACTATGATAATATGCCTCACTATGAAAATGAACAATTTGCGCGTAATACACCTTTCATGAGGTTGTACGAAACAGAAGGCATTCGAAATGAAAGCTTAATTCATACTGGTATTCATGGACCTCGTAACCAGCCTGAAACGGGACAATTCGCTAAAGAAAATGGTGCGGTTACTATCACAATTAATGAAATTAAAGAAACATCTGATTTACGTCAGTTTGCGCGTGATATTTATGCTCAAGCAAGTAAAGATGTAGATGTCGTTTACTTAACGATCTGTAGTGATGTACTCGATTTCGCTTTTAATCCAGGCGGCCCTGTTGATGGCAATGGGTTAACAAGTTATGAACTATTAACAATGATTTATGAATTTGGAAAGTTAGGTCTTATTGGTATGGACTTTGTTGAAGTTTATCCAATGCAAGATGCGAATCAGAACTCTGCTCACTTTGTTTCAACTGCTGTACTTTATGTATTAGCCGGCCATATTAAGTATTTAAACAAAGTTTAACGCCTTACAAACGAAGGGATGACAAGATATGACTGAAAAGAGAGAAAGAAGTAAGTTTAGTATTTTTGGTCCCGGAATGATTATTACTGCATCATTTGTTGGTCCTGGTACCGTTACAACCATGACTCAAGGTGGTGCAGGATTTGGATACAGCTTACTCTGGGCAGTAGTCTTCTCAATCATTGCAACGATTGCACTTCAAGAAATGGTTGCTCGATTGGCGCTTGTTACAAATGAAGGTTTAGGAGAAGCTATACGGGATATTTTTAATCACCAATTACTTAAACTCATCACAGTTTGGTTCAGTATGATTGCTGTCGCAGTTGGTTGTGCAGCATACATATCGGGGGATTTATTAGGAACATCGTTAGGTGCTGCCTATTTACTAGGTATTCCTGAAAATTATATTGCACCTGTCATTGGTATTGTTATTTTGTTAATCGGGTTAAGCGGTAGTTATGATTTAATAGAAAAAGTTATGACCGTACTCGTGCTCATTATGGGTGTCATCTTTATAACAACAGTGATTGTCATTCAACCAGATTTCGGTGCTGTCTTAAAAGGTGCATTCATACCGAGCATACCTAACGGCTCATTATTAACTATTATCGCACTAATAGGTACAACAGTAGTACCTTATAATTTCTTTATCCATGCCAGTTCCATACACGAACGATTTAATGGTATAAAAGATTTAAAAATTGTAAGAATCGATACAATTGTTGCGATAGGATTAGGTGGACTGATTTCTGCTGCCATACTGATTACTTCAGGCACACTCATCCATGGAAAAGAAGTCTCAAGTTTAGTCGAGTTATCTGAACCACTTAAGCCAATTTTAGGAGACTTTGCACCTATATTTATGAGTGTCGGATTATTCTCAGCAGGTCTATCTTCAGCAATTGCCTCTCCAATGGGTGCCGCAGCAACAATCAGTAGTTGTCTCCGTTGGGAAGGTGGCGTGAAAAGTAAAAAATATAGACTCGTGTTCGCAATCGTCATTTTCATAGGTATCATCACCTCTTCACTCGGATTCGAACCATTAGAAGTCTTACTAATCGCACAAGCATTAAATGGCATCATTTTACCGCTCATCGCAATATTAATCTTTGTAATATTAAATAAAAAGAATATGATGGGTAAATTTGCAAACGGCATCGTCCTTAACATCATCGGACTATTCGTCGTACTTGTCGTATCATTTTTAGGTGTCTACAGTTTAATAGATGCTATACAAAGCTTTATCGGATAAATCAAAACCCCTTCACTATCACATTAGTGAGGGGGTTTCGTCTTGGAAAATAACATTTAATCATCTAATATGCTTAAATGTCGTTAAAATTCTATCGAGTTTTCTCTTTAGCCAATTTCTATTTTTTAATAGCTTTAATTGACTCTTTTGAGCGACTTCATTAACAACTTGATCAACATTTAATTGATCTGTGTATATTTTATATTCTGTAACAACATTATCAAAAAACTCAATACAGTCGTCCATATGAATACGAGCAAATGTTTCTCCCAATTCCAATCTTTTATTCAAACGTCTATTTAAAGTTTTCTTATTTGCATACAGTATATAATGTTCTAATCGAATCCCATCTTTTTTTAAGCGTTCAATTATTTCTTGGTAGTACTCAATATTAATGATCGTCATAGGTACAATGATTATACCGTCATATGACTCTGCTATATACTTTAATAAATCATAATTAAAGTATCTCCATTGATTATGGTCTTGAAAATTATCTTTATGTAAATTCTTAGGTATATTATGACGTATAAAGAAACCTAAATTTTCAGGATCATAAACAAAAGATTTAGATAATCTCTTATTCAATTCAAAAGCCACAGTCGTTTTTCCAGAACCATACGCCCCATTTAACCAAATAATCATAAGTTCACCCTTTTCTATAGAAGACACTCAAAATGTTCACAATATAGATTAAAATTGTTTTTAACCATATACCGCTCTCCAAGAGTAAGAAACATTATATGTGGATGTGCAATAGCTTACTTTTCTCATTGGTTAGAGAATCGTAAGAAAAAATAATAGGCGACATTTAGCCGACACCACTAATAAAAACCCCTCACTACGGCCATAGTGAGGGGGTTTGGTGTTGAGTCACAACAATTGCTTTTGTTAGTAACATTATACCACCTATTGCATTTCATGTCATGTGTAAAATTAACATTGATGTTCAAAAAATTCATTTACTTTTAGCAATAGACATACCCATTTCATTCTTTATGTGATTTGCTACAGTCTGTAATTCAGGAAAATAATTATTAGCAAAACCTATAATGATTTTGTTCTTCACAAATTCATTTAATTGTCTATCCTCTGGAATAGTCTGATCTATCAATTCCAAAAGTTCTCTATGATTTATATCATCTAAACTTACATTACCCAAATACTTCATAATAGCTAACATAAGTTTATCAAACACCTCATGCTCAAAATCAAAATCCAATAATAATAAACTTACAGAGTTTGTCTCTAATTGATTATCACCAATTCTAACTGATAGTTCGCTTATAGCTTGATAAAGTAATCTAAAACTCTCTTTATTCTCAAGCATATTCAAACACCACTTGATTTTAAAATAATTAGTATGTGTATTACCACAATCATCTTCTAAAATAATGATAACCAAAACTCTAAATCAAGTCCAAACGATAAATGAAATATTGCATTAAAAACCCCCTTACTACTGGCATAGTGAGGGGGTTTTACAGTAATTACTTTTGTCCACATCGTTGCACCCATTATATATGAATGTGCAATAGCTTACTTTTCTCATTGGCCAGAGAATTATAAAAAATAATAGGCGACTTTTAGCCAACACCATTAATAAGTTCAAGCACTACTCCATATAAAAATGAGATAAAATGTTAAAATATAACAATTATTTCTATTTATTACATTATACCACCTATTACATGTCATGTCATGTGTAAAATATACATTAATCACCTTATTTTTATACCTTTCAGAACTCTTTGATACACTTATATCTAATAATTCCTGGATATTTCTCCCCTAAAGAAATAATTTTAAATCCTATTTTAGTATAAAAACCTACTGCGTCATTATCCGTTTCAGCTACTAACTTCTGTTTAGGGAATAATTGATGTATTTTATTTATAATCTCAGTTCCTAGCCCTTTATTCTGTAAGTGACTTTGAATAGCGATATGTTTAATCACAACTTCTTGTTCAGTACTGATTAACCCCACTAGTCCTACTATACGTTCATTATTACTAACAGAATACAGTTCATTTTCAGTTATACTGTAATACTCTTCAACATCTTTTATACTTTCTATGTTCAATATATTTTGAAATAGATCCCTAATAATTGAGTTACTTTCGACACTGGTTATTTTGTTGAATTTCATCAATACCTGCACCTTCTATAGAATTATATTCCACTCTAATATCACACACTTATGTTTATTGTATAATCTTCATCAAATATAGCATTAGTATCTTAATATGGTCTACCTACAACTTAAGTAAGTTAACAATAGTACGACTATAAAATCTACGTGACTAAGTCTTTCACCAGATGAAAGTAATATATGTTTAACTATGTAGTTATTTTTTGTTCTTCTTTGTTGTTTCAAAAACTTTGCGCAGATAATGTATAATTTCCAAAATAAATAATAAATCACAAAAACAATTGAAAATATAAAGAGCATTTTAATCATAAATACCCCTCCTAACATTAATCACTTCTTTCATTTCAATATGAGAAAATTATGAAGATAAAATATTCTATATGATTCCAAACATCTTCAAATGCATCTGTATCTTTATTAAGGAAAACAGATATAGAAGATGATTAATATTATAGCGAACGCTAAATTTGTTAGTAATATACTTCTAAATAGCTTTTTGGAAACTTTTTTATTATACCTCTTTAATCCATATACCTGTACCCACGTGTTAAATGCAGTATAACCTACAATGAATAAAATAATTATTAAGTATAGCAATGCAATCACTCCTAAATACACCATTATTAAGATCCTTTGTCTAAGGTGCAGTGATTTACATAATATATTTTTCTTCCTATGATTCACTACGTTTAAGTTAATTTTACAACAAAGATCGCCTACTTCAAAACAACATTTACAAATAAATGGAATTGTGGTTAAATTATGTAAAAATAATAAATATTAAATAAAGTAGGCGCACGTGTATGTCATCTTTTGTATTCATTTTAAAAGAACAGGTTAAA
This sequence comes from Mammaliicoccus sp. Q-M61, assembly GCF_022386055.1. Classification (NCBI taxonomy): domain Bacteria; kingdom Bacillati; phylum Bacillota; class Bacilli; order Caryophanales; family Staphylococcaceae; genus Mammaliicoccus; species Mammaliicoccus sp. Q-M61. Next base: position 94,992 of record NZ_JAJNJL010000004.1, on the reverse strand, counting down.
AATATTTATTTAATTAAAAGGTTAGCTAATTTTGAAATTAGAATTGCAAATACTAATAACTATTTAGGTACTGCTTGGGAATTAATAAATCCTATGATCCAAATTGCAATATACTGGTTCATTTTTGGGCTAGGATTTAGAAGTAATCATGAGATGGAAGGAATTCCATTTATTTATTGGCTAATAGTAGGTATAAGTATGTGGTTTTTTATTAATCAGGGGATTCTAGATGGAACTAGGTCTATTACTATGAAATATTATCAAGTAGCAAAAATGAACTTTCCAATTTCAATCTTACCTAGTTATATCGTTGTGAGTAAATTTTATAGTCATTTAGTGCTATTGGGCATTATAACTTTAATATGCTTTATTGCTGGATATACACCATCAATATATTTAATACAATTATTAATATTTATTCCATATGCACTTTTACTTTCGATATCTATAGCTATATTTACATCGACTTTAAACGTCATAATAAGAGACACTCAAATGATTATACAAGCTTTAATGAGAATGTTATTTTTTGTATCATCTATTCTTTATCTACCAGATAATAAAATTGTCATAAATATTATCAAATATAACCCCATTTATTTTCTGGCTGAAGGATACCGTTCAGCGATTCTATATAAAGAATGGTTCTTTATTAATAATTGGGATTTAGTGATATATAATTTTGCTTTTCTTTTAATCACTTTTATTATTGGAGCATATGTTAACTATAAATATAGAGATTACTTTTCAGATTTTATGTAGAATTTATAAAATGATTCATAGTTACTTTAAAAAAGAGACCTGGAATTAGGTCTCTTTTTTATGTATTATATTCATCACTAAATTTCTGTCTCAACGATATAGTCGGTTGATATGTCATTACCTGCAACGAATTGATGTGATCCTACTATTTTATACCCATGTTTAGTATAGAAGTTCAGTGCTTGGTGATTATGTTCCCATACGCCTAGCCACAGTTTTGATTTTTGTTGTTCTTTAGCAATTTCAAAGGCTTTTTTCATGAGTTCACTGCCGATTCCTTTTGACTGAAATTGCTTATACATGTATAAACGTTGTACTTCTAAATAGTCATCTCCCATTGGTTCTGTTTGTGCTGATCCAATGTTGAGTTTCATGTACCCTGCTATTTCTTGATTGATTTTTGCAAAGAAGTACCATGATTCTTTATTTTGCAGTTCGCTTAAAAGTATTTCATGATTATATGCTTCTTCAAAATATTGATTCATATCTTCTTGTGGCATGTCGTCTATAAATGTATCTTTAAAAGTCGTTCTACATATTGTTGATAAAGCTTCTATTTCATTTTCTTGAATAGCTGTTATTTCGATTGTATGCATATTGAGAGCCTTCTTCCATACTTTTTTATTTATATTTTTCTAATCATATCAAAGAAAGCAATTGTTTTAAATATGTTAAACTAATAAAAAAGGAGTGAATATTCGTATGACAAATTTAACGATTTATTTAGCAGGACAAATTCATGATAATTGGAGAGAAGAAATCACTCAGAAAGCTGAACAGCACAATTTACCGTTAACGTTTGTTGGTCCACAAACTAACCATGATCGTTCTGATAATATTGGTGAATCTATTTTAGGTGAACAACCTAATAATTATTATAAAGATCATGCCGCTTCTGATATTAATAATTTCCGTACGCAAGTGTTAATGAATAAAGCAGATGTTGTCATTGCATTATTTGGTGAAAAATATAAACAATGGAATACAGCAATGGATGCTTCTACGGCGATTGCTTTAAACAAGCCGTTAATACTTATACGACCAACTGACTTAATTCACCCACTTAAAGAGTTATCTAACAAAGCAAATGTCACTGTTGAGACAGTAGACCAAGCATTAGAAGTCCTTAAATATATTTACGAATAAAAATAAAAGGTTATGACGCTTATTAATGACAATACATGCGTGATAACCTTTTTATTTAACTTTATTTAATTGTCGATGTTTCTTAAATTTATAGTAAACTTTCGATAATAAATCTGCTATGAGCAATCCAAGTGCTATTGAACTTGAGATAAGCGCAACTTTTATCATCGTAATTAATGCTTCATGATAATCATTTAATATTAAATTTTTAATCGCTTCATAGGCTGTGCCCCCAGGTACAAGTGGTATGATACCAGGAATAATAAAGAGAATAACTGGTGAGAAGAATTTTCTACTCATGATATGTCCTGCCACACCTATAAACAAACCGCCAATAAACGAAGATTGTACATCAGATCCATTGACTATCATACCCGTTTGAAAAGCAACCCACCCGATGGCACCAACGATACCAGCAGGAGTTAATAAATATTTAGGTGAATTAAATAATAAAGCAAAAAAGAAAGCAGTACCAAAACTAAATACAATGTTTAATATTATCGTAATAACCATAATTCACCTCTTATGAGAATATTAACAACACAATACCTACACCGACACCAATGGCAATAGAAGTAAAAGTTGCTTCTAATCCTTTAGATATACCAACTAATAATTGTCCTAAAAATAAATCTTGAATCGCATTCGTTATGAGTACACCTGGCACAATCGGCATAACTGCAGATATAATCGCAATATTTAAAGCATCTCCACCAAATAACATTTGATTATAAATAGCGATTAATGCGATGACACTTGCGGCAATAATTTCTGCTATAAATTTAACACGTGTCCATGAATGTAGGATTTCCACTATAGAATAACCTATTGCACCACCAATAAATGTAGCGATGATATCTTCTTTATGTCCACTAAATAAATATAGGAAGAAAATTGAAATGAAACCTGCAGCAATCATTTTAAACGGTAATGAGTATGGTAATGGAGATTTATGTATAGTACGAATACGTTTCAATGCTTCTTCAGCAGATATTTGCCCTTTATCTAACATTCTAGAAATATTATTTACTCGGTGGATATTGCCTAAATTAGTATCTCGTTTACTAACTCTATAAACTCTAATATTATCATCAATATCTAAAGCGAAATTTATAATCGTTGAACTGACATAACATTGATTATTCGGATACCCTAATCGTTTAGCCATTCTATACATCGTATCTTCAACTCTAAAAGCCTCCGATCCCGCTTCTAACAATACTAAACCAGCATTCATCACAATTTCTTGAACTAAAGATTTAGGATAACGTTGTTGATTCATATACTATACACCTCACTTTATCTTTATATCTATAATAGAATATCAAAAATAACATTACAATTTAACTTTTCCTTCAAAAAAATTCTAATTTATATTTATATTATAACTGAGATTTTCCAAAACTGAATTGAGCGCGATAATTTTTGCTATTTTATGAACATTTCGTAAATAGCTTGACTTTGTTTTCATTTCATAATAGGCTTAATTTTGACGTAAGGAGGATAATGAAATGGATATACCACCAATCAACAAACAACTTGGATTCATGTTATATGTTGCGTCAAAAGAGCTTATAAAAAAATATACACCGATATTGAAGAAATATAACCTAACATATACAGGTTATATCGTTCTTGTAGCTATAGATAAAAACGAAGTAATCAATATTAAAACTTTAGGCGACAGACTATACTTAGATTCTGGGACTTTAACACCGTTATTAAAGAAACTTGAAGAAAAAGGATTCGTTAATCGTGAAAGAGCGATTAATGACGAAAGAAACTTACGTGTTTCTCTTACTGAATCAGGTGTCGAAACACAAGGTCAAATCTTAGAGGAAATTTATAAAACATTCAAAGGTTTGAACATGGATACCGAGCAATTTAACGAATTAAGAGATTCAGTAGAATCATTTATTCAAACAAATCTTAATAATGACAAAGATGCATAATTTTGAAATAACATAAAGGGTTAGGACAAGCTTTAATGATTGTCCTAACCCTTTTTATTTCTATTATAACTGTGATATGGACAGATGATGAGATGGTCATCTATAATACCGATGCTTTGTAAAAAAGAATACATAATTTTAGGTCCAACAAATTTGAATCCTAATTTTTTTAAGTCTTTACTTAGTTTAATAGAAAGCTCCGTTTCTGCCGGTACTTCTGACATGTCATGCCATTCATTTATAATTGGCTCGTCGTCTACATATGACCAAAGAAAATCAGCAAAGCTACCATATGTTTGTTGTATTTCTTGAACTAATAATGCATTACTCTTTACGGATTTTATCTTACCTATATGTTTAATGACATTATATTCAGTTTTAATGCTTTCTAATTCTTCATCTGTTAACGCTGCGCATCGATCAATGTTAAATTGTTTAAAAGCTGCTTGATAGGCTTCACGCTTTTGAATAACCGTTTCCCATGACAGACCAGCTTGCGCACCTTCTAATGATAACATTTCAAAGATGTAATCATCATTTTTATTAATTCTACACCATTCATCTTCGTGATATTTTTTCATTAAATCACTACTTGGCCAAGTACATTCAGACATTTATCTTCACTCATTTCGTATTTTCATTTTTATCTAACATATGATTTCGAGCCATAAATATGATAATCGTCAAGCCTAACACACTTAAAATAATAATCGATTCCCAAACACCCAATTTAAAAGGCATACCAAGTGCCGTATACAAGTCTTTAATGACGAGAAATGTAAATAATGCCATCATTTCAAATTTAATAAAGTAAATTAATAATTTAGCATTTTCTATTTGGGCTTTATTTGGTTGACCATAAAGTGATGGAACATGTATGTATTTATCTAACTTTGGATTGCTGACTAAATAATGAAGCATAAGCCATATCAATAATCCTAATACCGGCATAAAGAATATAAAAGTCTTCGTCGACCATGCATCTGCATCTCCAGCAAAATTATAATGACTCGGTATTTTATCCGGTAAATCGGCAAAGTTAATCAATATTAATATGACAGAAATTAACCACAAAACAATACTCGATATATCTAATACTTTTTTGAGCATGATATATCCCCCTTTATAAAAAAAGCAACAAGTACATTAAATGTGCTTGTTGCTTTTAAATTTAACTTTAAAAGTGTTTATTGAACTTACCAAGCAAATAATCCAACGAATGCTGCTGTTAACAGTGATACTAATATACCTGATAACAACATCATTGGTACATATTTAGATACGAAATTAGATACATCTTCTTTGACGATACCTTTCAAAGTACCTATTATCATACCAATAGTAGAGAAATTAGCAAATGATACTAAGAATGTACTAATTACTGCTGCTCTATGTGTTGAATATTCACTTATTTCTTTACTGATTGTGCTCATGACAACAAATTCATTTGTTACAATCTTAAGTGCCATTTGTTGAGCAACTACCCATGCTTCTCCAACTGGCATACCAAGTAAAATTGCAAATGGGAACATGAAGATTCCGAGAATATACTCTAATCTTATGTTTGGTAAGTATGGAATTGGATCCATAATACCTAGTAATTTATTGATCAAGTCTGCAATCGCAACAAATGCGATAACAAATGCGATAATGATTAATACAAGTTTACCTGCATTGATAACTGAATCCCCTAAGAATGAGAAGAATGGCTGTTTTTCCCCTTCGTCTATCTCAGCCACAACATCATCTTCTGGGTCTAAATCAAATGGATTTAAAATTGTTGTTACAATAATCGCATTAATGATGTTTAATGGTATTGCCGTTAATACATATTCTCCTGGTATCATTGTGACATACGCACCAACAATTGCCCCTGATACAGAACTCATAGACATCATTGCAAGCGTAAGTACTCTGACTTTATTCATAGATGTTAATTGTTTAGATGAAACCGCTAATGCTTCCGTATTTCCTAAGAACATCATTTCAATTGAGAAGAATGACTCAAATTTAGGTTGTCTTGTTACTTTTGAAATAACCCAACCTAACATTGAAATAAATTTCGGTAAAATACCTAAATACATTAAAATATCAAATACTGGTACAACTAGTAAAATTGGTAGTAACGCTGAAACTGCCATATCCATTTTCCCTGGTCCTGGTGCTGTAAAGCTACCAAATGCAAATCCAATTCCCGAAAAAGCAGATTCTAAAAGCCATGATACGCCGTCAGCCGCACCTTTAACGAATCTCGCCCCGAAAGAAAATTGTGTGAAGAACCATGCTAATACTAAGTTAATAACAATTAGTATTAAGACTGATTTCCAATCAACATTCTTTTTGTCTCTAGAAAAAAGAAAAGCGACACCAATGAATACCAACAAACCAATTATGTTGATGATTAAAAACATTGTTTATTGTCCACCCTTTTCGTTTAATTAAAAGCACCATTATTATAACATGCAACGTAAAAGTATGTTACTACATTTTTACATACTATTTACGATTTTTTTAAATAAAATAAACGAACAAACCATAATGGCTTATTCGTCGAATTTTCAATCATATACATTTTTACTCGTTAAATTTAATTATTTAGAAAATTGATCAAATTGATTAATAGATTGATCACATTTCATACTGATAGCTAAATATACAATATAACCAGAAACCAGTACCATGATTAAAGCATAAACTGTTAATACATAAATATTAGAAATAATTGCCGTATTAAACAGTACCAACATGAGTATCATGATTGCATCTATAATGCTTAATGATATGACACATACACGCTCCATTTTAACCCTTCTTTTCTCAATAATATGACTCTAGCTATTAGCTACTTATCTTGCGCAATGAGATACATCTTACTACATTCACTATATGAATTCAATACGTTTTACAAAAATATTTATAAGCTGATTATTCCTATCTACAAAAAGAGGTATGATATAGTTTAAAAGTGTACAGTCATTATATTTATATAGGAGGCATTTTATCATGGAAAATTATCATTTAAATGATGGACAAGTGTTACCGCAAGTAGGATTCGGCACATATAAATTGAACGGATCATCTGGTGTTCATGCAATCGTAAATGCATTAAACAACGGATATCGCATATTAGATACTGCATATAACTACGAAAATGAAGGTACTGTCGGAAAAGCGATACAAGAAAGCCATGTTAGTCGCGATCAAATTATCGTAACATCAAAGCTACCTGGTCGTTATCATAGTTATGATCAAGCCATTACTGCTATACAAGAATCGATTTATCGATTAGGTGTAGAATATATTGACTTATATTTAATTCACTGGCCAAACCCTAAACAAGGCAAATATGTAGAAGCTTGGAAAGCACTCATAGACGCACAGAAACTTGGCCTTATTAAATCTATTGGTGTATGTAATTTCTTAGAAGAACATATTGATACATTAGAAAAAGAAACTGGCGTACTACCTGCAGTTAACCAAATAGAATTACATCCTTATTTCAACCAAAAAGATGTACTCGAATATCATCAAGAAAAAGGTATTATAATAGAAGCTTGGAGTCCATTAGGTCGCGCTTCAGAAGTTATAAACGATAAAGAAATTGGTAAAATCGCTGAAAAATATAATAAAACAATTCCACAAATCATTTTAAAATGGCACGTTCAAAATGGTATTGTTCCAATTCCAAAATCAACATCTAATGAAAGACAACTACAAAATTTAGATGTGTTTGATTTCTATTTAGAATCAGAAGATTTACACGCAATTGATGCATTAACAAAAGCTGATGGACGACTTAAAGATCAAGATCCAGCAACTTATGAAGAATTTTAATTCAAACTTATTCAAATTTAAAACAAACAATGAGAAAAGGATGATTGAAATGGCAAATCGCGTAAAATTAGGTAAATCAAATATTGAAGTTAATCCAATCGGTTTAGGAACAAATGCTGTTGGCGGTCATAATTTATATCCAAACCTTGATGAAGAACAAGGTAAAAATGTTGTAAGAGCTGCCCTAGACAATGGTGTTAATTTATTAGATACTGCTTTCATCTATGGTCCAGGAAGATCAGAAGAACTTGTCGGAGAAGTCGTTAAAGAATACAATCGCGAAGATGTCGTGATCGCTACTAAAGGCGCTCACTACTTTGACGGTGATGATACGAAATTATCTAACGACCCTGAATTTTTAAAAGAACAAGTTGAAAACAGCCTTAAAAGATTACAAACTGACTATATCGATTTATATTATATTCATTTCCCAGATGACGAAACACCTAAAGACGAAGCAGTTGCAGCTTTACAAGAATTAAAAGATGCTGGAAAAATTAAAGCAATCGGTGTTTCTAACTTCACATTAGAACAACTGAAAGAAGCCAATAAAAATGGTAATGTAGATGTGATTCAACATGAATATAATTTATTAAATCGTGAGAATGAACACATCTTGGAATATACAGCAGAACATGATATTACATTTATTCCATATTTCCCATTAGCTGCAGGATTATTAGCTGGTAAATATGATGAAAATACAACGTTTGATGACTTACGAGCAGAAAAACCTGAATTCCAAGGTGAAGCTTTTAAAGAAAATCTTAAAAAAGTAGACAAACTTAGAGAAATCGCACAAGAACATGGCGTAGACGTAGCACATATTGTGTTAGCATATTATTTAACAAAACCATCATTAGATGTGATCATACCAGGCGCTAAACGAGGCGAACAAGTTATCGACAACTTAAAAACATTAGAAGTGAACTTAACAGAAGAGAACATTCAACTTATCGAATCACTCTTCCCAATCGCATAAGTATGATAAGAAGGCTGAGACATGAAAAATTGTCTCAGCCTTTCATTATGTATGAGTGTGCTAATTTTCATTTTGCTGAATTGTGGTAGTTAGGTGAGCGCTAACTTCCATTTTTCTAAATTCTGGTAATTAGAACGCGCTAACTTCCATTTTTCTGAATTGTGGTAGTTAGAATCAGCTAGCTACCATTATTCTGAATTCTGGTAGTTAGAACGCTGTAACTTCCATTATTCTGAATTCTGGTAGTTAGAATCGGCTAGCTACCATTATTCTGAATTCTGGTAGTTAGAATCGGCTAGCTACCATTATTCGGAATTCTGGTAATTAGAATACGCTAACTTCCATTTTTTTGAATTGTGTTAGTTAGAATCGGCTAGCTACCATTATTCGGAATTCTGGTAGTTAGAACCCGCTAACTTCCATTTTTCTGAATTGTGGTAGTTAGAATCGGCTAGCTACCATTATTCGGAATTCTGGTAATTAAAATGCGCTAACTTCCATTATTCGGAATTCTGGTAGTTAGGTGAGCGCCCTCTTACGGACACTTCTCAGAATTATGTCCCTAACAACCCCTCTTACGGACATTTTTCGGAATTCTGTCCCTAACACGACTCATTTTTTCGACAATACTCAAATACATCCTCACTATCACCCCCCGATTCACATAAATATTCTCGCCCAATTTTTATTCATCTAAAAATATTTTACATATGTATTTAAATTAAAAAATTATGACAATTTTGTTATTGATATTGATTATCATTTGCAAATATAGGATAATAATCGTAAGTTGAAATAATTAGGAGGAATCATGACTGATGAATATTACAGACGTTACGATTATCGGCGGGGGTCCAGCGGGATTATTTGCAAGTTTCTATTCCGGGTTAAGAGGAATGAGTGTTAGAATAGTTGATTTCCAAAATAAATTAGGCGGTAAAATGCACGTCTACCCTGAAAAAGTCATTTGGGATATAGGGGCACTTGCGCCAAAACCTTGTTATGAAGTTATTCAAGATTTAGTTCAACAAGGCTTACATTTCGGTCCAGAAGTGTGCTTAGAAGAAAAAGTTATTGATATTAAAAAAGTTGAAGAACAACATTTTATTATATATACAGAAAAAGGTCATGAGTATCATTCAAAATCTGTCATTATTGCTGTTGGTAGTGGCATTATTAAACCATTAACTTTAGATATTGAAGGTGCTGAGCGTTTTGAATTATCTAATTTAAATTATGTTGTACAGTCAATTCAGAAGTTTAAAGACAAACACATATTAATTTCGGGAGCGGGAAACTCTGCATTAGACTGGGCTTGTGATTTATCAGAATATGCGAAAAGTGTTACGCTTTGCTACAGAAAAGAAGAAATTTCTGGCCATGAGCATATGAAACAATTATTAGATAAACTTGATATCTCTAAGAAACCAAGTATGGTTATTAAACAACTTAACAGTGATCCTGATAAACCTGTCATTACAGAAGTTGTTTTAGAACATGTTGATACAAAGGAACAAGAAATCATACCTGTTGATGAAGTTATCATTAGTCATGGTTTTGATCGTGAATCAGAATTACTTCATAACGCACAAACTAAAGTTAACTTAGTAAATGAATTCTTTATTGAAGGTTTAGGAAATGCTCAAACTTCAGTACCCGGCATATTCGGTGCTGGGGATATCCTTAAACATGATGCAAAAGTTCATTTGATTGCTTCTTGTTTCAATGATGCTGCAAATGCTGCAAACTTAGCTAAAAGCTATATCGATCCTGAAGCACAAGCAGGTGGTCGCGTATCGAGCCACAACGACGTCTTCAAAGAAAAGAACAAAGAAGTTATTAAAAAATATATCGCACAATCATAATGCGAATCATTTACCTTCCAATCTCTTTAACCTTATAAAAGATTGGGAGGTTATGTTTTGTTAAAATTACTAAATTTTTATGTACATATCATACTTGAATAATCCTCTTGAAACTTTTTCAAATAATATTTAACTTCCTCATCTGATAAATCTTGCTCATGATCTACTTCATTAATAAAATCAATATACAAATCATTCATAGTTTCCCAAAACATTGATTTAACAGTATTTATTTGGTCTGAAACCCTTAAAGTTGTTTCAGACCTTTGCCCTTTTTATCATTTACTCGCCCTTTTTTTGCCCTTTTACTATGATAAATTATTAATCCTTATCAGTTCTTTATATACTTCATCTATATAATATGCCATAACAACGTCTAATACTCTTAAAAGTTCATCAATTGCACTTATTAAAAGTTCTGACATTTCATTCAAGTTTACTTTATATCCTTTTGCTGCCTTGCTTTTTATTGGATTTACACCATTAATAGCATCTTTCAATCCATCTTCTACAGATTTCTTTATATCATTACCATCTAGAGTTATCTGAAATATACTTGTTGTTCCATCTTCGTATTCTTCCATATGTCCATTATGTTTAACATAATTATTGTAAAATCTAAGTTTTTTCATATGTTCCTCATAATAATTGTTAAGCATATTTATTAATTCCGTGTTTTGTGGAACTCTTTTTATATTTTTTATTCTAAAGTTAATTTCGGTATTAATTCTTTTTTGATCGTTTTCGTAGAATGTTTTATTATCATATTCATCATAAGTCATGAAGTTTAATAATTGGTATAAATTATCATATGCTGATTGTAGATATGAGTTACTAGATTGTATATTGATTAGTTTGTGGTAATCATTCATGTCATTTTTATCACCACTTGAAAATTTAATATAGTTATTCAAATATACTATTGAAGTAACTATATTAAATATAACCGCTTTATACTTTAAAAAAAGCATCTTTTGTGTACTTTTTATCTTAAAATTATTTTTAAACTGTTCTCCAACTGCTAAAAAAGTATCGGCTATATAATATTTATTAATTACATCTCCATTCTCAAAATGTATCTGAACACCTTCCAATGAAAATTTCATATAATAACCCCTTTTTAGAAGTATTATAGCATTCTTATCAAAGTTGATGTATTTAATTTTGAAGTATGCGAGATTAATAAATTTGATAGTGAGCGTAACAAGTTAGAGATACTAGAGAATGGCGAAAAAGTGTTATTGAGTATGGATTGTATTGTTGGGATAGAGTAGAATTATAATAATGGAAGTTCGAAAAAATGAAGGGAATGGTAGAATGAACATTTTAAAAGTTGTAATGTCTTTCTTAGTTATAGCTATTTTGATGATAGGATTATCTTTTGCTGCGTTTATGGTGTATGAGAACACAATAGCAAAAAAGGATGATGTATCAACCAGTGTTAATGAAAAACATCAAACTGCCGAAAACGATACTAGTATGAATAGTGGACAAATAGCAGAGGATAACAACGAAGTGTCAGAAGAAAAGCCCGAATACTTACCTCACTTATCTGATAAAAATTATGCATTCAGACTTATGACAATTAATAGAGATGCATTACCTGAGGGAAGTAGAGAACAAAAAGAATATGATGGCACTATACAAACTGCACGTACAAACATTGCAAATGGTCTAGGTAAAAACTTTGATTACAAAATTGTTGAACAATACGAAGCAATGGCTGCTGCAGGTAGCAATCAAGGTAACACAAAAGAATATATTAAAAACCATCCATATAAATAACTCACCAATTAAGGTGGGTTTAACTTTTTAAATATGGATTGTATTATTGAGATAAAGTAATAATCATACTAATCTAATCAATATATTGTATAATGAATTATCACACTAAGGAGAAAACATCATGAAAATTAGCAAACCACTTAAAGAAACAGGTTGGACTGAAGATGAGATTCATAAAAGATTAGATTCAATTATTGAAGAAGAAATTGTTGATGTTACAGAGATTGAAGATATAGACGAAATAATAGAAGAATAAAAAAAGAGGAAACCGTAATTAACAGTCTACCTCATATATACTTCTAACCTCTTCCACCTAATTAAATTATATCATAAAAAAAGCCCACCAATTAAGGTGGGCTTTTTTTATTGTAAAAACTATTAATATAATCCTTTATACAAACAATTTATATTAAGAAATTAGCAATTAAGTTTTTAGCATTAACATTTTCTCGAGTTTCCGCTTTAGTATTTTCTTTCATTCTTTTTTCAACATATTCCGACTCAACATATTGAATATGTTTATATAAATCTGGGTATAAATGTTTTTCACGATAATGATATTCTGCTAATTTATTTTTTATATCCATTCTTATTCTACTTAAGACTATTTTTTCATAATACTCTTTCTGAGATTTCACTGATCTTTTTAAAGCATTTACACTTCTACCTAATTCGAAGTATTCTCTGATTTTCCCCTGAATATCTTCTTTACGAATTTCTTCGTTATTATCATTTTGTTCATTCGATCTATCCATCATGGTAAGGTATTCTTCTTTTAACTCATTATGACGACTTTTTTCTTTTTCTAATAAACGTTTAGTTTTCTTTAAATGTTTAAAGCTAATCTTAAGTTTGATTCTAATTAATGGTATTTTATTAATTTTACTTGGTGTGGGAGTAGTTAAGGATACTTTATCAAAATTTAAAAATGCTCCTTTTTGTGCAATAATTCTTTGATTAGTGTTTAACTGTTTTACTTTACTAAATAAATTAAACTTATCATGTATCTCTGGATCAATGTTATATAAATCTAAAGTTGCAAATTCAAAGTCATTAGCACTAGTATCAGACACCATAAATAGCAATGCTATATATGGATTTTCAGTTATATCAATCAAACTTGTTTTCATACCATAATGCTGTAAATGAGCAAGCTCTTGCTCTCTCATTTTTATATTACTTTCATCAGAAATTGCAGGATAGTACTGAACTAAGTCTGGATACCTATACATAATATCTTTATAGGTTATTTCAAACTTATTTTTAAGTTCATCATTAGTGTTTTTTCTAATTATACCAGGTAACATTTCCCAATCCGTACATTGTCCTCTTGAAAATTTATATTCTCCATCAAGTTGTTGTAGAAGTTCTTTATATAAATAAAATAAACTCCAATTATTATTAAACTTTTGCGAGTCATCGATTAATCTGACGTTTATTTTTTCAGTTATACTACCCACTTTTTTTGCGAGTTCTTCATTATTGCATTTAGTATTTGAAGAAACTCCTTTTATTTTGTATAAAGTATTGTTACTTTCATCAGGGTTTCGAACTTTAACCTTTATATCAATATTAATAACATCAAAATACAAATCTTCCTTATAACTTTTTTCAATGTCACTATAACTAAATTCTAAATTTGTCATATCAAGCCTAAATTTATCAACCTATAACTAGCAGCTGACTCAGATACTTTTAATTTTTCGGAAACATATTCATATAACTTTCGCTTTTGTTCAGAAGTTAAATTAGTATTTTGATCTAAATTATTAATTTTTAAAAACGTATCATAGAGTGTTTCAACTTGAATTTCAGGCATTAAAATACTTGCAGCAAAACTATTTGCAGCAATTTCATTTGAATAATCTACTGGATTTTTATAATTTGATTTATCTATTGTTCTAAGATTAGTGCCATCGTGATTGAGAATAAAATGAGCAAATTCATGTGCTATAGTAAATCGTTTTCTATTTTCAGAATGATTTTCATTAACAATTATTTTATTCCCTTCAAGACGACCAGAAATATCATAACCTAAGTTTTCTTCAACGATTTCAAGATTAAATGCTTCAACAATATCTCGAATCTTGATATGAAAGTCTTTAGTCGATATTGAATGTTGCTGATCATTTAACTTTCCACCAATAACACTGAGTATCGATTCATTAAACAATTGTCTGTAGGGTAATGTTTGTTCTACTTTGCTCATATTATCTCCTCCTTTAGATTAAATATAAGCTATAAATATAGCATATTCAATACATACGTTCTAAAAAAGGTTACAAAATGTAAACTTTTCGTACAATATGTGACACATTCTTCTATTAATTCCATACAAAAACCACTCTAGATGATAGTAAAAGGTCTAGAGTGGCTTATTAAAATAGAATCATTCAACAATAAGGAATGTTAAATCGGGTATTAAGCCATTCCTTGTATTACTAAATTACCAAATTATGCTAAATATGGCAATAAAAATTTAAAAATAACCCCATCACACAAAGTAACAGGGCAAGTTAATGGTTATTTATATATGAAAATCCAGCACTATATAAGTGCTTATATATAGTAATACTACACTTTAGGTATTAAATCAAATAAATAACACCCCACATAAGTGAGGTGTAAAAAGGTATTACCAAATATGAGTTTAAAACTAAAACGGAGATAATAGGTTTAAACTAATTTAATTATATCACTATGGATAATCTAGTCAAAATAATAACCTACTCAATTGTATGAATAGGCTCGCCGTCATATTGTGTTTAATATGTCTGTTTAAATAGTAACATATAAAATATTAACTTTAAACAAAGAATCCCTCATCTAAAAATTGATGAAGGATTCAATACATTTGTAATTAAAAGATTAAAGTTTATATGAGCAAACACAATTTAAAGGGTCTATATTTATATTATCATTTTCTGACTATTCTTACAACTGATGTCTACATAAAAAATAACCCTACCTAGTTTACGCTAGATAGGGTTTTGAATTTGTAGCAACGGAACTGCTACAGATTATCGAATTTAGTTAGCAAGTTGATTACATCTGGTTCTTACAAAACAGTTAAATCACAACGAGAAGGGAATGGTTCAACTATCAAGAATCAATCTCAATATGTATATTATATCTTAAATTTTGGTTAATAACTAATATTATCTTTCCCAGTTATTTATCTTATAGTTCTTTTTTCTTCTTCTTCAAACATTGGGAATAATATTCTCTTACATTTTTGAACAGAATATTTAATATTATTTATATCTTTATTAATATCTGATTTATATTGTTCTAACAAATCTACCTGTTTAGTTCTAATTACTTCAGCATTTAAATCATACCAGCTTGTCATTCCGTCTTTCTCAATAACTGGATCCACTATTAAATCCACACCTTCATGAGTGAAAATATGTCTATCATTTACTGTGAATTTATTTATAGTATTTATGTTGGGCAATTCCAATTCGTTATGTTTATCTTTTTTGACTGTATTCTTGTAAAAATTAGTGTAATCCCATGCCTTCTGTCCTTCAAATTTTATTTTCTCGTTATGGTAAAGATATATTTTCACAATCAATTTATTCATAATGTCATCAAGAGTCGAAAGCAATCTTATACAATAATTCACATGATAAGTAGTATCCAACAATTTTTGAAAAGTCTCTTCTTTTGCTAATTTATAATTATTAAAACTATCATCAAAATGACTATAAGCTTTTATAACGTGAAAGAAATTACCATCGAATAAACTTATTATCTCGTATAGCTCATAGAGTGGCTCATTATTTCTTTTTATCAATTCTTCTGCCATAAAATTAAATGAATACAAAAATTGCTCATCCGATTCTTTATACGTCCCCATAAATACCCCTCATTTCTATTTTAAAATTATATACTAACAAATCATATTTATCTATATTCATTTATATACCTAGTCACTAACATATAAATAATTGTATAATATAGGTAGTTGCTATAAGCACCCCTTTTAATTTATATATTTCCCTCTAACATTCATTCCACTTGTTAGAGGGTTTTTGATATCATTGTCACTAGCAAATGTATGGTGGTATAATAAACGAATTATGTAAAAAGAACTAGTGTTGTTAGCTATCGAAGATTTTACTTGTTATGCATTCAATCATTTTCTATAATGCTTAAAGTCTGGTCGTTTCATTTTACTTTTCACTTACTTTCACAAATGTGAAGCCCTGTACATTATAGTAAAGGGCTTCTTTTTTAACTTTATATATACTTCATTTGTTCTCTAACTTCATTTATCATTTCACTAGTATCATCTTTAATTTGGAAGCGGCGTTTACTAAGAAGTTTAAAAATATCATATGGATCATACATATTTCGAATACACTATTTAATACAGCTAATTTAATTTGCTATTATCACTTAGTTTATCCGCTTCTTCTTTAAATTCTCTATTTATCGTATACAACTTTTCATTTTCTTCATTCACTTCATAATTATAGTTTATAGTATTTTCATATTGCTTAACAGATTGAGCATACATAATCATTACACGCTTTACTTGTTCGACTGATTGTTTTATATCTCTTAATTGTTTGATATTCATTTTAAGCCTCCTTATTTAAGAAGAAAGGGTACCTACTTTTCGGTACCCAATCATCATTTATCCACCTAAATTATAACTTCTTTGACGATATAATTGCCCCTGTCTTTGGTTAACCACTTTAGCGACCTCTTTTCCGTCCATGTAAACATTAGTATCTTTTCTGGCAATTTGTTCTTGTGTTCTTCTGCTTGACTCTTGAATATTCTTACTTTGTTTAAGTACTTCCAATACATTTGTAAGAATTTCTTCTTCTTTACTAAATCCAAGCATTTCACCTGTTCTATCCCAAATCACTTTATTTCTCGCACGCTTAGCTGGATCGTGACTGATTACAGATTCACTAAATCCACCTTCAGCAAGCCAAGCTATTTCAGGCATGCTCACAATACCACCATCTGCATATCCATGACCTTGACCAATATTTCCTAACAATCTTGAACCATATGTCTTTTTGGCATAGTTCATGCCTGCTACAAGATTGTGTAATGGATTCCAAATGTCACCCATACCTTTACCTTGATTGGCTTTGAAAGTACCAGGCTTAACTTGCACAAGACCCATTGCATTTCCGTCTGCTAATCCGTCATTGCCACCCATAGCATTAGGATTACCGCTTGATTCAGTTTCAATCTGTTTTATCCAAGCATTGATATATCTTTTTGTAACAGGTAGATTGGCAATTTTCAGTGCAGTTCTAACTGCATTTAACCAACCGCCGCCACCAGATTTACCACCTTTACTATTTAAGAAAGCTACTGGATCTTTAGTGTTCTTGTTTGTTAAAGCATTTGCTGCTGGGTCTTCAATTTGTGTATGCAAGTGTGGACCAGAAGTATAGTGACCACTGTTACCTGTTTGAGCGAATGTATCACCTTGTTTAATTTTTCCTGTCTTCAGTACTCTATCTAAGTGAAGATAGTATTGAGCAACTTTACCACTTAAAATTTGAGCGATTGTACCTCCACCAAAATCACTTTGCTCTCTGACAATACCACCAGTTGGCGCTTGTATCTTTTCGTGAATATGTGGTGTATCAATACCGAAATGTCGTCCACCATTGATTGATAATGGATAACCTGGCAATGGTTTGTTTGGACTGTATCCGAAACTAATTCCATGTTTCAAGATACTTGAGCCGTCAACATTTCCGTATCCACCCGCTTCTTCAAACCATTCAGCAACCTTTTTAACAAATGCTTTTTTAAGACCTGCATAACCATGCTTCAAGAAATCTCTCATTGCTACAATTCTTTCTTTAGGTATCTTAAGTAAATCGAAACTAACTCCAAATTTACTCAAAGCAAGCTGGACTAAATCTGCTGGATTTTCAATATAATCCCACACTTCAAAGGCTTTAGAAACACCTTTACCAGCTATCTCTCCACCTTTTTTAGCAAGTGTATCTGTTCCAGCATTCCAATAAGCTTTTGCTACGTCAAAACCTTGTTCAAATGCTGATCTCTTATTATTGGTTTGCTTCTTAGTTGCTGAACCTGCACTAAATCGAGGTATACCACCATACATATTTTGCGTATCTCGCCCATTGATTACTTCCATACCTTTTCGAAGCGGAAGTATTACATCTCGTCCTCTAGGTGCAAATAATGAGCCGTCTTTATCTCTGATTAGTTCTTGATGTCCGTTACGACCTTTTCCGTTACCTGGTCCTTTATCGTTAACCATCGCTAATGTATCTTGTTGTAATTGACCTTTAGAATTTGTTTTAACTGAATTAGTGCCACCAGTACCTGTAGATAATTCGGCAATCTTATTCTTGATTAAGTCTTTATCCATAATCTTATTAGATAACCAGTTAACACCATCAATCATTGAATTTAAGCCTTTGATTGCACCATTAGCTACTGAATTACCTAAATCTTTAGCTACATCAAAGAAACCGTCTTTTGCATCAATTATGAATTGCTTAATTTTGCCTATCCATTCAGTTGCTTTATTGTACATAGATTCAAAACCATTAATTACGTTGTTTTTAGTCGTGTTTGCTAAATCAGTAATCTTGTCTTTAATTGATATCCATGTATCACGTGAGTAATTGTATATCTTATTGAATATTGATTTAACACTATTCCACAATCCATTAAATTTGTTTCTAATATTACTCCAAATATTTTGAGCGATTGATGTTACTTTGTTCTTCAATCCATTCCATAAATTAACTACAAAATTACGTATACTCGTGAATATCGACTTTATGCTATTCCATAATCCTGTGAACTTAGTACGCACATTATTCCAAATTGTTTGTGCAATGCTAATGACTTTATTTTTTATAAAGTTCCACGTGTTAACTAGGAAGTTTCGAATTGAAGTGAATATTGATTTGATACTATTCATCAATCCAGTAAACCTATTTTTTACACCGTTCCAAATATAATTAACTGCATTCATAAACGTTGCTTTAATATTATTCCACATGTTGATAAAGTAACGTTTTATATTAGCACTAAATCTTATGATCACTGCTATAATCTGACCAACAAATGATGATTTAATTAATCCGACAATGATATTAAAAGCGCCTATGAATATCTGTTTAATACCAGACCACATTAATTTAAAGTTGCCTGTTAATAATCCAGTAAATACTTTGATAACACCCATAATGACATTTAATGCGCCACTAATGATTTGTTTAACCGCTTCCCATGTATTTCTTATAACTGTCTTAATAACTGGCATCATCCATTTAATGATATTTACAATTGCTGTTGAAACAGTCTTTATTAAATTCCATAAACTAATCAAATTAGGCTTCATGTTTTGATAAGTTGTATTGATATTCTTACCAATCGTTTGTATGAATGTACCTAAGTTTTTCATACCATTCATGATTGCTGGTTTCATTTCATTCCAGAATTTAATTAATTGTCCACCAATTTGTAAACCAAACTTCTTAACCTCACTAACAACAACAGAGAAAATACTTTTAACGTTGTCTGCGAATATTGTTAACCCTTGTACTACTGAAGGTGGCAGTATCTTACTTAATGTGATCACGCCATCTTGACCGTTTCCTTTAAACAGTTGGAAGAAACCTTTTACAACATCAAATACTGTCATAAATGTTTTTTTGATACCATTTAAAGCACCATTAACAATATTTCTAAATGTTTCTGATTTCTTATAAGCGACAATAAATGCTGTACTTAGCGCAACTATACCTAACGTTACTAGACCAACTGGACTTACTAATTTAGCTAAAGTCCATCCTATTTTTGGGAATTGCTTTGTAATACCTGCAATTGCACCTTCTGAACTTTTAGCAGCAGTACCAAATTTAGATAAGAATTGTAGAAATCTACCGAATGGTCCGAATATACCTGCGATGATACCTGTAAATTTACTAAATACAGTAAGAAGCGGTCCAACAGTTACTAAAGTTATTGCTCCCCATTGCATCACACTATTAATCAGCTTTTGAGTATTCTTGTCTAAACTGTTATACCATCCTACAATACCTTTGATACCGTTAACGACTTTATCAAGCACTTGCCCTAGAGTTTCTCCCCACTTTGCAGCAGTACCTTCCATTCCGTCAATAGCAGTAGTTAAATCATTCATTAAAGGTTTCATTTTACTGAAGAAACCTCCACCTTTACCACCAGCATCTAAGAAACTAGCACCAAGTCGTCCAACTGCTGCCCACATGTTAGCAAGAGATGCAGTAAAGGACTTTTGTCCCATTTTTTTAGCTGCGCCACCAATATTTGTTTCGATAGCATTTAAGAACATCTTACTTGAAATTTCTCCGTCACTTGCCATTTTAAATACTTCATCAGCAGTGACTTTTGCCTCTTTAGCAATCCATTGATAAATAGGTATACCACGTTCAGAAAGTTGTTGTAACTCTCCGTTATACGCTTTGTTCGAAGTTTGGACTTTGTTTATAATTGAACCCATTTCTCCCATACTTGAACCAGCTATCGCAGCTGCATCTCCTGTTAAACTTAAATATCTAGTAAGTTCTTTACCTGGTTTGATTCCAGCTGCAACTGCACTAGATGCAGTCGTAGCAGCTTCACCTAATCCGAACGATGTGCCTTTAACTGATTCTAAGGCGTTATCCATGATTTTTTGAACACTTTCACTACTATGACCTAAACCATCTAACTTAGCTTTAGCGTTATCAATCTCAACCAAACGCCCGAAACCTTTACCAATGGTTATACTTGCTAAAGCACCACCAGCAATCATTGCAGGCTTTGTAATTTTATTTGTAAGGCTAGTTCCTAGTTCAGCTGATTTATTTGAGATATTTTTAAAAACCGAACCAACCTTTTCAAAGCCTTCGCCCGTTTTGAACACTCTATTCATTCCACGAGTCATATTCTTTTCAATACTTCTTGCAGCACGATCAGATGCTTTCTCAATATCATTTAATCGATTAGAAATAGCATTAAACGCCGATTCCATTCCACTTTGGTTGGCGCTAAATTTAGCTTGTAACTCTTTAATAGTTGCCATATAAACACTCCCCCTTTTGGTGAGTATTTATAATCATTTTATCTTCTCCTATTCGTTTAATTGCGATAATTTCATTAAAAATCAATTCAATAACCGCTTCTATTCTTCTAAAACCACACTTTCAAAATACCTTAATTACTTTTTGTCATTTAAAAAATCAATTATATCCATTTTTTATGTTTCTTCTTTAAAAATTCTTCTAGTTTTTGAATGTTGATTAACGTTAGTCCAGGTGTTAAGTCGAGGTATAGTCCTTCAACTCCTAAATTGTCTTGTTCATACGATTTCAACCAGCTATACACTGTTGTTCTACCTACTCCAAATAATTTACTAATTGGACCAGGTTTAGCATATATAGGGTTAAACACAACTTGACCTGAATCTACTACTACATTATTTTTATTCGGTTGTATGTTTGGACTATGCATAGTTCAGCCCTCCTATTCAGCTAACTTTACTAACTTACGCAATTCATCTTCTGTCATGTTCGTCATGATGTCGTCAGTAAATGTAATGTCTCCTGTATGTTCGACAGAGTGTTTATCATTCCATTCGGATTTTCTATTTTTAAGCCAAAAGATAATCGCTGTTGTGTCTGGTGCTACATGTTTAGTAACCTCTTTAGTTACTACTAGTTCATACTTGCCTGTTTTCTTGTTGAACACTCTTTCCGTTGTCTTCTCGACAATTTCATATCCCATTGCTCTTTTGTGTAGAGAACTTTCAACTTCTCTGTCTACAACTTCCTTGCCTCTTTTTAAGGCCTGTAAAATTGGTACATGAGCCTTTTTCCAGTTATATAATGTTTTCACACTACACCCTATATTATAGGCTATTTGTTCATCAATTAGACCGTCTCTAGCCCACCCTTCAATCTTTGATAAGCCCTCGTGTGTTATCCAGTCTTTATACGATACCCTCGCCATTAAATCACCTCCTTTCTACGTTTGAAGTCATGATGCTCATATTGGTGCTTATTTTTTAAATGGTCATATACTTCTCGCCAATCAATGACTTCTGGCTCTATGTTAAACTCATAGTCAAGATATCCTTGAATTTCATTTGATAATTCGTTTACTTCTTCATCTTCAATCGGTTCATCTTTCTCTCTTTCGTCTTGTATTTCTGCCAATGTTCTTTTGAATTTATTTATAAAATGCGAGTCTCCACTAATCTTTCTCTTTCCATATTTTTGATAGTACAAAATAGCATCAATTGTTCTTACACAACCTAAACGATAAAAAGCTTCATCAACATCTTCGTTAGCTTGTTTAAACACTTCAATTTTGCGTTGTAAACGTTCTTTACGCTCTATAATGTGAATAGATAGATCACATGTATTAAATACTTTAGTAGACAAACCCATAGCATCATCTATCCCCATTGTCGAACAATTCAAATGATATAATTCTTCTATTTCAGCTTTTTTATTCTCTATAACTACTCGTTGAAACCTTTTGTTATATTTTGTTAATAACGCTCTATCAGTAACTGAATAAGTCATTTAGTACACCTCACAGAAATTTAGTAAAATCAAGTTCTTCAGGTTCTATTTCTGCTTTATTTTCTGGCGTTTCATTCACTGTTTCTTCTTCAATATTTCTTTCACTTTCTTCATTTACTAGTACGATTTTTTTAATAAGTTCATTTATAAAAGTTATATAATCCTCTGGCATGTTAGGGTATGATTTCATTTCTTCTAGTAGATATATATAAGCTTCAAGTCCTTTTTGTTTAGTACTAACTAGGTACTCGTAAAACTTAAGCCTAGTGTAATATTCTGATATCATTTCTTCTTTCGTTATACGTTCAAGACCTCTCTCTGTTATAACCTCTTGTAATACTTCTAGCATCGTGTTGTTATAACAAACGTTTGGATCCCCACCGAGATATTCATTTCTAAATAATTCCCAACGTAAAAAGTTGTCTTCCCATTCTTTACTCACCATTTTTTTATAATTAGCTTTAAATTCAAGAAGATGTTGATTATCCATACTTACCTCCCATATTTGCATGAAGTCCCAAAATAGGACTTCATTATATTTTTTGACCTGAGGTACTGATTTGGTACTTTAGCTTGTCTTCTTCATTTATATCTCTCCTTTACATCCATTCTTTATGTCTTCTATTTAGATACTGTTTAAATTTCTGAATATCTACTAACGTCAACGTTGCTGATAAACCTACATATAATTCTTTTACTCCTTTATTGTCTTCGTCATATTCTTTTAGTAGCTTATAAACTGTACTTCGTCCTATCCCAAATAATTTATGCAGTTGATTTGGTTTTGCATATACTTGTTCTACAATCTTTTCTTCACCTATAAATGTATTGATTTTAGTAGGTGGTATAATTCTTTTTGGCAATTCTATTTCCTCCTTTAGTTTTAAGTTATGGACTTTTTTTGTCTTCAATCGTAGTTGTAACTACACTTGTACAATTTTGTCCAACTGTATTTTATTTATAGTTTGCTGTTACTTATTTTTGAGTAATAGCTATCGCTCATTTTTGAGCAATAGTATGCGATCATTTTTGGGCGTGTACTTTTCAATGTGCTCAAATTTGAGCGTGTTCATAGTCATTTCTGACTATATACTTTTTAATGTGTCAATTTTGTCAATTAGAAAAGAAGCGGATTAACGATATATAAATCTATATAAGGTTGCCCCCAATTTAAAGCCATCCTTTAACGAACGCATTTTTACGTTGGTTAAAATATACGAACTCAATTTTGAGTTGGTCGAATAAACGAGTCCTCATTTGGCTCGGTTAAATTAACGAGCCGACATTTCGGTTTTCTAATAGCAAAACGCAATTTTGCGTTTTGAGAAATTAGCCATTAATATACAGAACCCAATTTTGGTTTTTGACCCACCGTACCGTTTCTGTACTTCAGCTTTTCTAATATCACATTTTGTAATTAGAATCATCTAGTCGTATTGGCAATGTGGTTTTATATCATAGATTTTTTATGAGGTCGTGAATCTCTACCCCATGTTAAAGGAGGTCGTGTTTCACGCACCCCTTTGAAAGGACGGAACAAATCGTTCCCCCATTAGAAAATGGATATTTGCGTTTTCTAATCCAGAGAACTCAAAATTGAGTTTTGACGTGATGCACTAAATTGGTGCATCAGTTTATCTAATTGTTTCAAGATGTTGTTTAATCCCAATCGATGACCTCGTGATTCACGTCTCAAATTTGGGAGTCTGTATTTCACCGACACCTTATGATGGGGTAACGAATCGTTACCTCATAAACCTTAGAAAACCTAATATAAAACCTTTTCAAATATTGACTTTTGAGTTTGTTCACGTCTTTTTAATCTTGCTGGCGACATTTTACTAACGTGATTTTGTTTTTGTTTATCTAACCAATCTAATAGTTCTTTATCCGCTTCCTTCAATTCATTTAATTGCTGCTTACGTTTGGCTTTACGTTTTAAATAATTACGTCTATTACGTTCTCTCGTTTGTTCTTTATTGAGTTCGTTATATTTTTTCATATATTTAGATTTTTTTGACATGTCACTTCACTCCATATCACTTTTTACTAAATTCAAATAATTTCTGACTGTTACTTACATCTATGTTCTATACTCACATTTTCCAACAATTTTCTTAATAAGTATTTATATCAACATTTTTCATCATTTTTGAGAGGTTGGGAGGGATGAAAATCACCACACCCCTCCTATATTTGAAAATCCTTAGCATTTCAGCCATGTTTACCACATATAAAAGCCCAATATATCAGGCTTTTATACCAACATATCCCAATAATTACTTATTAGGATCATATAGAATAGTCCCATTCGTTCTCACCCAAATAACATGTAATGCATAATTTTCCGCTTCAAGTTCTTTAATATAATTTGGATCAGCATCATCATGTTTTGCATGCTCTATTTTTTCTGATAAATACCTCTGAAGTTCTTGCAATTCCTTGTTAAGATTTTTATATTCATTTTCATAATAATCCAATAAATGATACCTCTTTCCTATATAGCATATTTGCGTTTTAAAGGCTTAATTTGGGACGTTAAACATTTTATAACTATTTGTATTACTCAATATGCTAACGCCCTAAATTAGCTATCCTTTCACTTGAATATCGTAAGTAATCAATTATCAATGAAATATATTTGGTCAAAGTGTTTTTCTTTAAAATCATTATCGAACAGCAAACCAAATTGATAGTTAAACCAGTCATACTTAATTCCATCTTTTGTAACTTCGGTTGGAATTAGATGATAATTATCACCACGAGTGAAATGTTCAGTTGATTTAATACATTTATGTTCCGTTTCATCAATGTGCATTCAATAACCTCCTAAAAAGGTGGATCACTGATATCATAGGGTAATCCGTTCGTTGTTTTTTGGTCTGGTTTCTTTTCTGCTTTTTTTGTTACATTACTTGATGTGTCCTTAAATTTCCCTTTTCTCCTTCTGTCCTTACCTCTCATTTCAATTGGCGTTGTATTCTCCATCATTCTCGAGAATATCCTTTCCCAATCTTTATCGGTCGACAGTTCTTTTTGATCAAGGTTGGTCGTATAAATGTTGTGCTTGCCTAATCTTGATTGAATGATAGTTAGTAATAATGACATTTGCGTTTTATAGTTAGCTGAAGCGCCAACATCATCGAATATTACTAAATCAGCTGTTCTGATTAGTTGTAGCATTGTTTCTTGATAGTTTTGTTTTGCCAATAATGTATTTGAGTTCCAACTCATTGTTATGTTATTTAAAAGCAAGTTAATATCTAAATACATAACTCTATGATTCTTTCTCACTTCATTCATAATAGAAGCGGCTAACATTGATTTACCTATCCCATAATCCCCAAATATGAATAAAGATTGAGGATTATATAAATCAAAGTTAGCTGCGTACCTTTGACATATCCTAGAGGCTCTATCATTCATCGAGTTTTCTGGTTCATATTTATTGAAACTAGTGTTTTGAAAGTTCTTAGGAATAAAAGATAATGACTTCTTAAAATATTTATCTCTGTTAATCTTTTCGAAATGCTTTATATTGCTTTTTGCCAATTCATTCAAGTTGCAGTGACAGTTATAACTCCATTCGTAACCATTCTCATGCTTTATGTCGCTAACTATTCGACCACAGCCTGAACAAATATAAGAGTCCGATTCATAAGTTACAGGTGACCCCTTTTCTGCTTCTCTGTACTTCATCTGTATCATTTTCTAACCTCCAATCAAAAAGGAAGATTTTCATCGGGTATTTCAGCAAATTCCATTTCCTGATATGGTGAATAATGTTCTTCTTCCTTTTGCCATTTATTTTTATTATTGAATCTATGTTGCCTTTTCAGTAAATATTGTTCAGCATCTTCTTTCGTCTTAACTCCGTTTCTATTCCAATCCATTAGTACACTATTGATATACGAATACTTTTGGGCGCTATTACGTGCAGCTTCTTGTATTGCTTTACAAACTAATTCTTTACCAAATTTATCGACATCTTGTCCTAAATATTCATAATCAGTTCCGTTTAATGCTTGAATTGATTTGTTGTAATAATCGACTATCTTTTTAAAATCTTCATTGCTTACGCTCTGAGGATTATTAACATTATTATCGTTATTAACCTTATTAACATTATTGTTTGTTTCTTTCTGTTTCTTTTCTGATTCTTTTCTGTTTTCTTTCTGTTTCTTTTCTGTGTCATTTCTCTGTCTTTTTTCAATATCTTCATTTTGGTAAACATCATAGTTTACAATGGTTACAAGTGTTTTTTTAGTGTCTTTTTTCAGCACTATCATTCCATCGTCATGTAAGATATTTAGAAACTTATCTACTTTAGTAATTGACCAATTCCATTGATTGCCTAACTTCCTTAATGATGTTAATTTTTGACCACGTTTTACAGTTATCAATTGGCCATCATGCATAACTTTTCCATCTTTATGATTCGCAATTAGAATTAAATCAATCCATGCTTCGAATTTAGAGAACTTTCTTTCTTCTTGAAATAACCAGTGATTTTGTATTGATCTGTGTAAGCTTATCCAGCCTAAACCTTTGCTCATTCATCACTCCCTCACTTTCTGAATCCATGCTATAATTTAGGAAGATGAAATTTTAAATCGAATGATTTCATCTATGTTCTAAATGCCTTGCACACTTGAAGTTTGGTCGCTACGGTGTGTGAGGTTCTTTTTATGCGATTCTTTAATTAAACGGTTCATATGTTGTTCTAAGAACTTAAGGAAATGGTTATCATTCTTTTCAAGTAAATTCTTTTCTTCTTTAGTTTCTGCTACTACTGATAAACCCGCTTCGATTTGTTTGAATTTAACCATGTTGAACCTCCATGATTGCTGACATTGATAATTCTGCAGTTGCTAGGCATGTATTCTCACTAAAATTAGGTATTAATTTTTGTATCGTTTCTAATGGTGCATTGAGCAATAGTTCGTCTGTCTCACTAGATCGTATATTGAGCCATCCTATTGCTGTCTTAATTATTTTCACTTGTACTTTCATATTTATTACCTCCAATTAATATCTTTCTATTTTTAATGCTTCTTTCAGTTCGTTTATCACAAAAATTAGAGCCATTCGAATCATGGTCATTTTGTCTATTGGTGACGAGCCGAAATATAACACTCCGTCATCAAAGTTAGCCGCTTCACTTAAAACAATTATCATGCTTGTTACCTTCATCTTAGCTACAGGTTTAAAACTTTCTAAAGGATCAGTAGAGAGCATCCCACGTACTTTAAGCATCGTATAATTCAGATAATTCACTCGGTTGACAACACTTGATTTACCTTCTAATTCGATCACATATACGTCACGAACATCTGCTAACGCTTTTTCTAATTCTTCAATACTCTTTTTAATATTTTTAATTGCCTTTGATTTCAAAATTAGTCCTCCTAAATTAAAGCCATGTTTTATGTCTAGTATTGAGATAAGCCTGAAATTTCTTAATATCAACTATCGTTAAAGTAGCTGATAGTGAAACGTACATGTTCTCAATACCATTTTGTTCCTCATCATATTCTTTCAAAATACGATAAATACTAGATTTACTAATGCCTATTAACTTAGGTAGTGCAGAGACCTTGCAATACAAAGGCGATACAACAATTTGAGTTGGATCGGTAACAGTATTTTGTTTTGTTGGAATTTCTTTTACATCTGACATTTGTATGCCTCCTCTTTGAGCTGTTGTTAAAGTAATATTTTGTAGACTTATAAATCTTTCTGTAGATCCATTTTGAGGTTTATATTTCATTTTTCACCGTTATTCATACCTAAAAGAAACTTTTTGACACTTGAATTTAAAAAAATATTTCATCAATTGTTATGTCTGGAAAATGAGTCTTTCTTAACATATCTCTAAAAACCAACATTTCTTTTTTCTTAAAACTTATCTTTCCAATCTCTTTTAGTCTGTATGCTGTCACAGAAATATTAAATTTTTCAGCTAAATCTTTTTGAGTATATCCCAACATTTTTCTGTATCCTAAAACTTTATTCACCTAATCACCTCCAAAGAAACTTTTTGACACTTAAGAGTATAACATCCTGTTGTTATTATTTCAACTAATTATTGAAACTTTTTGACTTTTGATGTATTGTTAACTTATTAGTAAACAGAAATGAGGCGATAAAGTGGACTTAAATAAAGAAAATGTAGGAAGCAGGATAAAATCTATAAGACTGTCTAACGGGTATACAATGGAAGAATTTGGGCAATTGATAGATAACGCTAATAAAAGCCTTGTCTCGAAATGGGAACGTGGTGCTTCATTCCCTAACAAACACCGAATAAAAATAATTTGTGAATTCGGTAAATGTAGTATTTCTTACCTACTATATGGATCATATGAAGAGTTAATTAAAGGCTTAATTAATGATTATTTTAAAAATCATTCTGAACTAGACTTTTTAGATAAAGATGAGCTTATTTCTAAATATATTCAAGAATATAACACTCGTAAGATTTTATTATTTGAGGAAGTTAGAAGAAATATGAAAGTTGCAAACGAAGAAATAAAAACTTCATCTTGGGACTTAATAAATAATAGAGATCAGATTTTATATGATGAGATAAACAATACTATACTTTCTGATTTAGAAAAATTATTCGATATATATACTTCGAATACTGGAATCCAAAGACTAAAACGTTTCAAAAATATGTCTAATATTTTGCAAACAAACTTTAAAGATGATGAAGATGCTCTATCCGAATTTTTAACGTCTAAATTAAATGAGATGTATGAGGATGAACGTATTGTTTATAGTTTAGAATCTCATGACATTATTAAAAAAGACGTCATAAAGTTCTATACTTCTTTATTAAAAGGGAAGTTTCTTCACGTATTATTTATAAATCTTCCTAATTTGATAGGTTATGTCCATGATGAATTAGCAAATGTACTTGAGGGGATAAGTTACGAACTTAACTTCAATAAATTTGACGGTTGGAATAATTTAGATGATGAAACCAAAGAAAGAATATTTAATCAAATAGATGAAATGGCATCATTATTGATTGAAATAGAATTAAGAAATTAAATCAGTTGAGGAATATAAATGTCACTAGAAAATTTAAAAATTGAATTAAGAAATCACTTAATAGAATTATTTCAATCAGCTTATGAAGCGGGTTTATATGACAAAAAATATCCTGCTGTTATAAATAGACACCAAGCAAAAGAAATACTTCAAGTTGGAGATACAAAGTTTTCCGAAATCATTAACAGAGAAGATTTTCAATTTGTAAAAGTGAAGTACACACAAGGTAAATTTTCGTATTCAAATTTATTGAAATGGATCAATAACGATTAACAAATATAATTAACAAGCACGTAAATTTAACGTATCAGATTAAAGTAATATTAATAAGTGAAAGTAGCTTATGTGATATAAATTTCATTTTAATTAGTTTCTAAATAGCTGCTTGATAGATGATATATCTAATTTAAAGTTATATCACACTATATATAGAAAATATTTAAAGGAGATATGTGGAATGAAAAAGGTTTTATTATTAATGTTTTTATCTCTTATTGTTCTATCAGCATGTGGTAAAGAAAATAAAGAAGAATCAATTAAAGACCCAAATATGAGCATTGAAGAACAAGAAAAAATACTAAAAATAGAAACTAAGAAGTTAGGTGAAGTTCTTGTTGATACTACAGCTAAAGAAGATGTGGTAGATATATCAAAAGATGATTTGGATAAATTAGATAATGCTATTAAAACATTCGAGAATAACACTGCAGACATCAAAGAAGTAGATACAAGTATTAGTGATCCAATATACAAAGTAGCTAATATGAGTTATATCGCTGCGAAGAACATACAAAAAGTTGAAAAATTTAAAGACAATAACCCTGATTTAACAGAAACATATAATTTGGCAAACGCGGATATTTATTATCACCTTGTGCTAGTAATGAACACAATAGATATGGAATATGAAGATGTAGATGCAGAATACAAAAATGATTTCTTAGGTAAAGAATTAAATAGTGATATCACTGATATAATTTTTAGTGAAGATGATCTAGTGGACTTTACTGATGGTTTTGGAAATTTAGCCTTTGATTATAGTGAACAAATGACAAATGAACAATTAAAAGAATTACCTGATACAGCATATAGAGAACAACTGAAGAAATTTGCATATTTTGATGAAGAAGATGTTAGTAAGAATGAATATAACAAAAGTGTTGATGAATACAATGAATTAACACCAGAATTTTTACACTATAAAAAGGTGAATCACATGGTTTCTGCAGACGAAAATATAAGTATGACTGACTTAAGAAATGGTGT
Organism: Mammaliicoccus sp. Q-M61; assembly: GCF_022386055.1. Lineage (NCBI taxonomy): Bacteria > Bacillati > Bacillota > Bacilli > Caryophanales > Staphylococcaceae > Mammaliicoccus > Mammaliicoccus sp. Q-M61. The sequence goes on along the minus strand of NZ_JAJNJL010000004.1, from coordinate 63,764 downwards.
AGTTTCAGCTAGAACAGATTCAGAAGTTGAATAATTTTATTCTGGTTAATCAAGAAAGACAGACCAATAATTATTAATTTATAAGAAGGTTTAGCTTATGTTGTATAAATAGGTATACTGAAATTACACTATAACAAAGTTATCTTTCTAAAATGTAAACTTCATAATTGACAATTAACTATTGTAGATATAGAATAAGAATCAAGTTAAGCAATAAGTATCTGACTCAACTATTTGTTGGGAGGACTTATTAGCGCAAAACGCCTCTTATTCTACTTTTAGTAGCTATAAGGGGCGTTTTTGTTATGGGGAGGATTAAAAATTGAGACCATTTAAAACAATTGATGAGCAAATTAATATACTCATTGATAGAGGTTTAACTATTAGGGACAAGGAAGAGGTTAAACGTTATCTAATTCATAATAATTATTACAATGTTGTAAATATGTATAGCAAACTATTTCAATCTAAAGAAAATGTATATATATCTGGAACAACTTTTGACGAAATTAAAGCTTTACATATTTTCGATACGGAAATTAAAAATTTATTGATGAAATTTATAATTATTGCTGAAAAACATTTTAAATCTATATTTGCATACCATTTTGCAAAAAAATTTCATAATAAAGCATTCGCTTATTTAGATACATCCAATTATTCAAGTAATGATCCTCTTTCATTAACACAAACGTTATCATATATCTCTAAAAAAGTTAATGACTTAATCAGATCAAAAAAAGAGAATTCCGTTAAACATCACTTCAAGAATCATGGAGATGTCCCTATTTGGGTAATAGTAAATGATTTAACACTGGGTAATGTTATAAAGCTTTATAAATTTATAGATAATAAAACACGAAACAATATCGCCAAAGAATTATCTGAAATATTAAGCACAAATATAGATAAAAAAATCAATCTAGAACCAAACTATTTAGACAATATATTAGATAATGTTCTAAACATTAGGAACTGCGTTGCTCATAACAATAAACTATTAAAATATAAATGCAAAAACAATATAAAATATATACCCGAATTATATGAATCTTTAGAGGTTGATTCTAAATCTTCACGTCAAACACCATTTCACGTATTTATTGCACTCAAATGTTTCTTGCCCAAAGATGATTATGCTATCTTGCATAATTCACTATTAAAAAGGACGAATAACATTAGTAAAAAATTGACTAATGAAATTATGGATTCAGTATTAACTTCTTATGGCTTTCCATCTTCTTGGCATAAAGATGTCTCAAAAATCGTACAAAAATAATTTTTTAGGTGGTGTTAAAATGTGGTATGAAGAATTTACTAATAAGCATGACATTGTGCAGTACCGCTTTTATGAGAAATATAAAGATCCATTAACAGATAAATGGAAGCGTGTAAGTGTAGTTATGAATAAGAATGGTAAACAATCACAGAAAGAGGCACAGAAGCGATTAAATGAGCGTATTAAGGAGAAGTTAAACGACAAAACACCAATTACTCTAAAAACATTAACGTTTCATCAAGCATGTGACGAATGGTTTGAACACTATAAAACTGTGTCTGGAAGTAAGTTATCGTCAATTACTACGATAGCAAGTAGACTAAAATTAGTGAAAAAACATATTCCTGATGATGTTCTAGCCCAAAAGATAAATTCAAATTTAATTAATAAGTTAATTAAAACAGCTATTGATGAAAATAAAAGTCATAAGTACATTAAAGACATATTGAGATTAGTAAAACAAGTTATGTATTACCTAAAGAAAAAATATAAAATGGAAGATGTTTCTTTCATAGATGATATTGATATTCCTAAGCAAGCAAGAACAAGAGATGAAATATTAGCTAAACGTGAAAATTATTTAGAATTAGATCAAGTTATAGATGTATCAAATAGATTAATTGAAATTTCTAAAGAGAAAATATCCGAAGATATAAAAAGAACTTACCTATTTACTGCATATATTGTTGAATTTCAAGCTTTAAATGGAATGCGAATAGGCGAGTTACTAGCTATCCAGCCACAAGATATCGATTTTGATAATAAAACTTTAACAATAGATGGTACTATTCAATGGACTAAAGATAAAGACAATCATATAGGTATCAAAGACACTACTAAAACAGAAGCATCATACAGAACAATATCATTAACTACTAGAAGCTGCGAAATACTGAAAAAGGTTATGTTAGAAAACAAAAAGTCTTTAAAATGGGGAGAAGTTTATGTCGAAAGAGGTTTTATATTCACAAACTTTAAAGGTAGTCCTTTAATGATTCCTTCTATAAATAGAGTTATACAAAAAGCATGTACTGATATCGGAATAGAAAAGCATGTCACAACTCATACAATGAGACATACACACATATCTCTATTATCACAGTTAGGAGTTTCATTAAAAGCTATCATGCAACGAGTAGGACATACAGATCATAAGACAACACTACAAATATATAGTCATGTTACCGAACAAATGGATAAAGATATGATGAACAAATTAGAAGCGGTTAGTAGTTAGTAGAGTCGAAATATCGGCTCTATTTTTTATGGGCAAAATACCAACTTTCTCACACATTGCCCTTTTTCTGCCCTTTTTATATATTAAAAGTGTATATTAACCTATCCGAAATACTGATATTAAAGCTTTTATCTATTGTTTGTTATTAATCTACTTCATTAAAAAAGCTTTGTCGCTCAATTTGTACGTGTTTACGTTGTGTCATATCACGATACTTTTTCGGTGTAACGCCATAATACAATTTAAAGCAATAAATATAAGACGATACATTATAAAATCCATGTTTTTCTGAAATGTCGATTACTTTTTCTTGTGTATGAATTAAATCATACGTGCTATTTAACAATCTAATGTCCGTTAAATAATCTTTAAAGTTCACACCCATCTGTTCTTTAAATAATTTCGAAAAATATGATTCAGAAATATGATATTTATCGGTGAATGTATTGATCGTTATACGTTCATTATAATGCTCATAAATATAATCTTTAATTTCATCAATTATTGGGTTCATATGCCGATTAACAAGTGGACATTCTTTTGAATAAACCGTCAATCGTTCTCTATAAAATTCTAATATCGTAATAAGTTGCTTCATGATTTTTAAATTGCGATTGTTTTCTTGTATTAAATATAAATCACACAGGCAAATTAAATGGTCTCGTAAAGGGACTAACTTTGTTTGCATACTTACATGCTGATGATATGAAAGTAACTCTGGTATCATCGTTGTTATGATTGACTCATACAGATGAATTTGTACGACGATATTCCCTTCTGATACATCGAGTTTATACCACTCATTATGTTTAACAACAAACGTTTCTCCTTCTTTATATTCTTTACTATGCTCTTTGATCGTGACCATAACACGACCCTTTAATACTACAAAAAAAGAAATACCTATATGATTGCGATATTTAGTAGCAGAATATTTTAGGTATTTGATTTCATATATATTTCTCACAACAAATCTCCTAATTCTTTGATATCTTAATATATTTAATCCAAATTCCAAAAGTAAACATCAAATTACTAATGTAAAAATATTGAATTATAATGACGTTATTATAATTCGAAAACTTAAATCAGTAAATATATAAATTGAAGAAAATCAGATTAAGGTAAATGTTTTAATATTTTGAAAGAATCATACAATTTATTAAGTGAGAATTTATTGAATCGTGTCATTGAATTTCGCGAACGTTTATCATTAAATAGGAAAAGAGACTAAGGTAAAATGCCCTAGTCTCTTTACACTTTATATAATTATGATTTTACAACTTCTTGTCCACGTTTGTTCCAAGTTAAGATGAAACTTAACATTGCTAATACACTAATGATTGTTAATAATAAGAATCCTGAATCCCATCCTAATTTATCAACAGTTAATCCCATAATGATATTAGCCATTACAGCTCCACCTAAATAACCAAACAATCCTGTTAATCCTGCTGCAGTACCTGCTGCTTTTTTAGGTACATAATCTAATGCTTGTAAACCAATCAACATAACTGGTCCGTATATTAAGAAACCGATCGCAACTAATGCAATATTATCTACTAATGGGTTTCCTGCTGGATTTAACCAATATACAATGACAGCGATTGTCACACCTAACATGAATATAAATCCTGCTGGTCCCCTTCTACCCTTGAACACTTTATCTGAAATATAACCACATAATAATGTTCCTGGAATACCTGCCCATTCATATAAGAAGTATGCCCAACCAGATGCATTTAAATCGAAACCTTTTTCTTCACTTAAATATGTTGGTGCCCAGTCTAACACACCATATCTAACAAAATAAACAAAGATATTTGCGATAGCAATCATCCAAACCCATTTGTTATTCAATACATATTTAAAGAGAATATCTTTTGTTGTAAGCTCTACTTCTAACGTTTTCTGCTCTTTATTAGGGTAATCATTTCGATATTCTTCAATGGGTGGTAATCCCATCGATTGAGGTGTATCCCTAACTAGAACATATGAAATAATCGCAATAATTAACGCGATAATAGCTGGATATATAAATGCACCTTCAAATCCTTTTAAATAACCAAATGACAATGTTCCTGTAATTGAAATACCTAATAAAGCTATCGGTGCCATTAATCCGCCACCAACATTATGCGCGACATTCCAAATAGCTGTCTTACCGCCACGTTCACTAACGCTGTACCAATGTACAAGCACTCTTCCAGATGGTGGCCATCCCATACCTTGGAACCAACCATTTAAGAAAAGCATAATAAACATGATAAATACACTAGATGTTAAGACCGGTATAAAACCCATCAATAAATTAACGATTGCCGTTAATACTAAACCTAATGTTAAAAATATTCTTGCGTTACTCCGGTCACTCACTGTACCCATAATAAATTTACTAAAACCGTATGCAATTGAAATAGCTGATAAAGCAAATCCTAATTCCGTCTTACTAAAGCCTTCATCGATCAATGCAGGCATTGCAAGTGAAAAGTTTTTCCTTAATAAATAGTAACCAGCATAACCAAGAAATATCCCTATAAAGACTTGTAGTCTCAATTTCTTATATGTATCATCTACCTGTTCACTTGGTAGAGGATCTATATGTTTCGCTGGCTTCAAGAAATTCGCCATACTCTTACCTCCTATTATTAATTTTTTGTAAAGAATGTAAAGATTTTGTAAAATGCAATTTATAATTTCATCATATGTATTGCAAACGTTAATGTCAATGCATTTTTATATTTTTATTATTTAATATATTTTATTTTTCAAACTTTTATTTAACACAGGTGTATTAAAATATGTTAGACTTCTACTATGCCAAAAATTATTAATCATAAAGAAAAAAAAGAACAAATTATTCAATATGCCTTTCAGTCAATTGTTGAAAATGGTGCAAAGGGATCTACGGTTAGACAAATTGCTAAACTCGCACAAATGACACCGGGACAAATTAGATATTATTTTCCAAGTCATTCAGAATTACTCAGTGCCGTTATGTCTGAAGTAGAACTAAAGGTAAGAAGGAGAATCGAATCAATACTCACGTCTGATAACCAAGATACAATTGATAAAGTAAAAGCATGTTTACTCGCCGTTTTACCGTTAGATGAAGAAAGATTAGCTGATATGGAAGTATGGATGGCCTTTCGATATGACATCCATGAATACGGACAGAGTACTTTAGATGATGGATTAGATGAACTATGTGTAACGGTATTAACAATTTTAGAACGCGATCACTTATTAAAAAACAACATCAATATACATCTTAATTCAATGAGACTTCACGCATTAATTGATGGATTAGCACTACATAAATTGTTAAATCCAGAACAGACCTCTAATGAAGATATTGAAGCAATTGTATTTGAAGAAATTTCAAAGCTTACAAAATAAAGGAGGATAATCATGAATTTTATTGTGTGGCTCATTATTTTTTGTGAAGTTGCTTTCTGGGTCGTTATATTACTTGGACTCGTCACAAGGTATGTCTTCAGACAGAAAAAGCTTGGGCTCATTTTTCTAGCACTTACACCCGTAATTGATTTGATTCTATTAATTACAACAGCTGTGGATTTAATGAACGGTGCAACTGCCGAAACACCTCACGCTATTGCTGCTGTTTATATATCTGTTTCAATTGTCTTTGGTAAAAGTATGATTCAATGGGCAGATGACCGCTTCAGATATTATGTCATGAAAGAAGGTAGCAAGCCTGAGAAACCTAGTGGATTCGCGTATGCTAAACTATATGCGAAAAGTTGGTTTAAACATTTACTCTCTTACATTATAGGGACAGGTATTCTACATTTAATCATTTATTTAATTCATGATAAAAATAGAACAGAAGCTATGGATGGTGTTATTCACATTTGGTCAATAGTGCTCATTATTGATTTAGCTATCACCATCTCGTATTTCATCTGGCCACCCAAAAAGAAACAGACAGAATAGAAAAACCTGAGCCATTTTTTGTGGCTCAGGTTCTTTTTACGTCTATTTATCGTGTTCATCTTCAATGTTACCGACAATATTTTCAAGTATGTCTTCCATCGTAATCATACCTGCTAATTCACCGTGTTCATTATGAACAATTGCGATATGTGCGCGTTGTTTTTTCATTTTATCTAGTACGTTTTGAATGGCATCTGCCTCTTTGACGTATATGATTTCATGAATCAATTCAGTAATGTCTTGTATGTTGTCTTTCAATAAATCTTTCGCATGTAAATATCCAATAACATTCGTTTTATCATCTTGGTAAACTGGATATCTCGTATAATAGCCATTTTTCACAAATTGAATAGCTTCTTGCTGACTAGCATCACTATTGATCATTGTCATATTGTCTTTAGAAATCATACAATCTTTGACGACAAGTTCATCATAAATAAAGACTTTATTAATATGTTCTAGTTCTGTTGATGAAATTTCCCCGCCTTGGTGACTTTCTTTAATCAACATCTTCAATTCTTCTTCAGAGTGATATAATTCAGACTCTTTCGCAGGCTTCATACCAAATAAGCTCAATATCATTCTTGCTGACCCATTTAAAATAAAAATAAAAGGATATAATAATTTGTAAAACAGTATGATCGGTCTTGCAAAGAATAATGTAACTTGTTCTGCTTTTTGAATTGCGATTGTCTTTGGCGCCATTTCACCTACTACAACGTGTAAATAAGTTGCGATAATAAATGCGCTGACTAATGTTAAGACATGAATAACCGTTTCTGATAATCCAAAGCTACTATAAAGTGGATGCAGAATAAACTCAAATGTTGATTCGCCAACCATACCAATTCCAAGTGCTGTAATGGTAATACCTAGCTGACATGCTGCTAAATACTCATCAAGATGTTCGACTACCTTTTTAGCTGGTTGAGCGTTCTTATAATTCTGTTCTGCTAAGTAGTTAATTCTAGATGACCTGACCTTTACAATTGCAAATTCCGTCGCAACAAAGAATCCGGTTAAAGCGAGTAATACAATAAACGTGATTAAACTAATTGTGGTCCCCAATTATTAATTAATTCCTCCATATAATAAAAAATTCCAACCATATTCGGTTGTCTTTTAATTTTACACTATTTCGAATAATTTTTATAATAATATACATTTGAAATTACATGGTTAAAGGACTATACTAGTGTCTGATAAGGAGGGATCTTAAGATGCTACTAAATGTGTCATGTTCTCTACAATTATTCATACCCAACGATCAAAGGAAATAATTTAAAAGAAGGGATTCAATATGAATAATTACATTAAACCATATCAATTCGTTAGTATTAAAGAAAAATCTGAACAGTTATTTAACGTTTATAAATCTGTAAATGATATAAAAACAATCGATACGTTTCAAGCTATAACATACGACCATATTTCACAGCTTTTTGAGGAAAAGCATTCAGAAATAGAAGATTTCACAAAAATCATTATGAATAAAAAGATTTCTCGAGCACAAATTGAGAAATTATTATTTGGACTTAAAAGCTACGTCGTTCCATTTGAACAGCCTTCAAGTAAGCAACTTGAAAAAATCTTTAAAAAGACCAAGAAATTAAAACATCCAGAATGGGATAACATAGACTTAAAAGAGTCTTCATATATAGGTTGGAATGATTCTGGTAAACAAAAGAAATTTATCGTGCTTTATGAAGATGATAAATTGATAGGTGTATCAGGAGACTTATCACCTACCATTAAACCCGGAATCTGTAGTATATGTAAGAAAGAATCCAATGTTTCCATGTTTCTATCAACTACGAAGTCAAAAGGTGATGGAACATATACTAAAAATGGTAATTATATTTGCCATGATAGTGAACATTGTAATCAACAACTCGATCAACTAAACGGATTATATGAGTTTATACACACAGTAAAAACAAAATAATCAATAAGAAAGCTGAGCACATCATCAAATGATGGCTCAGCTTTTCATTTATCGGCCCGAAAATCCCGTTTTCGGGTCGTTATTTTTATTTATCGGTCCATATTTCTCATTTCTGGACCGGTAATTTATTTTATCGGTCCAGAAATTCCCTACTTACCTCTACTACCCTTGCACCTATCTATATCCATCCTTTTTCGATTGCTTTCTGCCATGCGTCAAACCGGTTATCTGCTTCTAATTTATCTATAATTATCGATGTATAATTTCTAATTGTGCCGTCTGATAAATATAACTCTTTTGATATTTCTTTACTGGATAAGCCTTTGCCTATTTCTTTCAATACTAGTTGTTCTTTCGGACTTAATGGATTTCGATCTTTAAACATTGATGTCATTAAAGATTCACTATATTCTTTCTTACCGTCCATCACATTTTTAATTGTTTCGACAAGTTCATCTATTGATCGTTCTTTCAATACGTATGCATCAACATCGTTTGCTACTGCACTCTCAAAGTATCCAGGTCTTTTAAAAGTTGTAACGATGATGACTTTCGTATTTAAATTTGAATCTTTTACTTTTTTCAATACTTCTAATCCTGTCATTTTAGGCATTTCGACATCTAGTATCGCGACATCTGGTTCGTGACTTTGAATACTTTCTAATGCATCTTCTCCATTTGAAAAGTCCCCTAAAATATTTAATTCATCATTCATTTCCATCAATTGAACCATGGCTTTACGTAACATTTCTTGGTCTTCTGCTATAACAATTGATATCATAATGTGTCATCCCCTCTAGGCAATGTGATCGTCATTTTTAATCCTTTATTTAAATTACTTACTTTTAGTTGGCCATTTAATGCATGAACACGATTTTTGATACTCTTAAAATCATCTTCATCAATGTGTTTCATACCTATGCCGTCATCTATGATTACCAATGTTAAATGTTCATTTTCTTCAACGATTTCACCTGTTACTTTAGTAGCCTGTGCATGCTTAATGACATTGTTAACCGCTTCTCTCAAAATCATGGACAGTGCTGATTGTCGAGTTGGACTGAGTGATTGAGCTCTGTCAGCATTGTTAAATTCAAACGATAAGTTTGCATTTTCTAACAATGTTTCCATCGTCTTCACTTCTTCTTCAAAAGATTGCAACTTCAAATCATCTACAATTGCTCTTACTTTAACAAGTGCTTCTTTAGATAATTCATTCACAGACGCCATTTCTTCTTTCGCTTTATCAATATCTTTATCCACTAATTTCATCGCAAGTTCAGATTTAATACTTAAACTCGCAAACACATGACCTAACGTATCGTGTAAGTCTTGTCCTATTCGATTTCGTTCTTGTTCAGCAATTAACGTATTGATATGTTCATTTTTACTTCTAATTTCTTCTTTTAACTGTTCAGATTCTAACGCTTTAAAATTTCCAAACATAATAAATATCATGACAATACTCATAGGTATCATAATAATTAAATAGTCTCTATGATCAACTGCAATAATATAAATAGCAATCATAAACGACACAATATACATCAATACTTCGATAGATTTTATTTTAGTTTGAAAAACATATGGAATAATATAAGCTGCATAGAAAAAGAATAATAAGTGAGAAGCATTAAAAAAATCTACAAAATAAAATATACCTAAAAAATGAACCATTAAAAGTATTCTTCTAAGCATGCGCCTTTTAGATAAATCTACATAAATCATCATTAAGTAACTTATCGTAAATAGAGCGGTAACCAATATACCGCTCCATAAAGGTCCTCTATGACCAAGTACTGTTAAACTCAATATCGGAAAGATGAGATAAATTAAGTTTGATGAACCTATAGGATTATCTTTAATTCTTTCTATTAATGTCATTAAACCACTTCCGTCTTTTTACGTATAATCAACGCAATACTTATAAACAGTATACAATAAATTGCCAATATAAGAAGTGATACAAAGTGTATACCACCTTGAGTTGTCACAGATAAAGAAAGTTCTCTTAAATTATAAGTAGGTGTTGCATACGATACGTGCTTTAGCCAATCTGGAAACTGATCTGTCGGGAACCAAAGTCCACCCAATACAGCAAGTCCTAAATATATGATATTCGCAATAGCACTAGCTTTTTGAATATCTTTTATTTGAGATATGAGAACGCCCATTGATAAAAACATGCTAGACCCAACCCATAACATCAATCCTGAGCCAATCCATTCGCCTGCTGACATTTCAACACCTTTATAAAAAGCACCTGTTAAAAATAATGCGATAATGGCTAGACAAAACATGCACATGAGTTTCATTACTTTCCCTGCATAGTAATAACTTGGAGATAAAGGTGTTTTGAATAAATTTTTAGACCATCCAATTTTCTTATCTTCTATCATCTCTAACGGAAATGTCATAATACAGAAACTACTTAAACTGAACGTCGCCATACTAAACATATATTCTTTATAAAATTTAGCTTCGTATTCTTTAGGTAAATCCAATAACGCTGTAAATATTAAATAAAATACTAACGGCAACATAATCGAAAGTATTAAATATGATTTTTTTTTAGTTAACAATAACAATTCAGATTTAAAATACGCCCATAACATATCTCATCAAACCCTTTCTTCATTTTTTGAAAATATCGTATCCATCAATGACTCTTTAATAATTTCTACCTCATTAAAATCAATGCCATAGTCTATAAATGCTTTAATAACAGGATTAACATCTTCAGTCGTAATGATGAGCATATCTTTAGATGCTTCAACCGAAACATTTTTAAGAATGTTCACCACTTCTTTCTTAGATAAAGGAATTTGAATCATCGTTTTGTTTTCACTATGACGTATCGCTCTAGGTGTACTATCCATAACAAGCTCACCTTTATTAAGTACAACAACACGGTCAGCCATTCTTTCAACTTCTTCAATATAATGAGAAGTATAAAATATCGTTTTACCTTCTTGTTTCATTTCCTCAATCACTTTCCAGAAATGCTTCCTCATTTCAGTATCCATCGCACTTGTCGGTTCATCCAAAATGACAAAATCCGGTTTCCCAATAATAGATAATGTAAAATCCAATATTCTGCGTTCACCACCAGATAATTTAGCAGCAAATTGTTCAAGTTTATCATTATCGAATCGAGTAATTTCTTTAAAAGTTTCTATCGAAATCGTATCTTTATAAAAAGACTTAAAAAGATAAAACAACTCCTTAACTTTCATCACATCCGGGAAAGCCGTCGTTTGAAACAAAATACCCATCCGCTTCTTATCTAATTGTTGATTGTCACTAATAATTTGCCCGTCATTAGGATGTCTGTCCCCAATAATCATATCAATCAACGTAGACTTACCAGCACCATTTGGACCAATTAAAGCCGTACATTCACCCTCATTAATTTGAAAAGAAACATCACTCACAACTTTTTTCTGATTATAGATTTTCGTTACATTTTGAACATCAATCACAATCATCACCGTCCTTTATAAGTTATCTATATTATAAAAAATCACACCATCCGTTATAAGTACAAACTGTCACGAATATCATATGACAAATGTCATGAATGATTGTAAGATTAAATTGACAATATTTGGAATGTATAGATAATTTATTGTAAGAAGTGTTTGAGGATGATGAAGATGACTAAAATATCAGTAATAAATAAAAGTAATCACACAAGTGTAGTTCAAAGCATCAGAAATTATATTAAATGGATTAATAGAAATAACATATTAAATCAAAGCATTAAAATTATTATCCATGATGCTCCAATAAGTTCTTATGGTTATCTTTCAGATTGCCAAGTAGACTTTGATAATCGTCATATATATTATTCTTTATATAATATTGAAGAATATCTTGTGGCTAAAAAGAGCAATAACATTATTGTAAACGAATTTGAATATGCACTTTCTGAAATTTTATATGATTTAAATTTTCATATCGCACAATTCTATACTTTAGAGTACGAACAAGTTACACATAAAGAACTCATTGATCATTTTGACCGATTTGAATATAACATTTGAAAATACAGTTATTATTTAACTTACAAATATTTATTTTGTCATAATAATAGTTCTACACTTTATAAGGATGGACTTACGTTGAAGTTTGATTCTGAAATAAGTGCTCATTTAAAGAAGGCTTTTGTACAATTTAGAAATTTCATTAAAAAAGAATTGGAATTCCCTTTAAAAGTTAATATTCATATTACGCATAAAGAACTCGAAGATTCTTATGGTTACTTCCAATATCCCAAATCTTTATTTAAGTATCCAAGAATAGTCGTTTCCACACATAGCTATGGACAATTAAAAAAAGAAATGTCACTTTTTGATAGTGATTTAAACATTTTAAGAATATTAGCGCATGAAATTGGACATTATCAAGATTATATAAGTGACAATATAATTTTAGATGAAAAGATGAGTGAGAAGATAGCAGACAAATATGAAGATGAACTCATACAAGAATTTATTGATCAAGTTTATTATGTCAATTACAACGAAAACTAAATTGATTTTTAAGTACTAAATCTGAAACATAAATCATTTCAAATGGTATTTTTTAGCGCTGTCTCCTGCGGGAACAGCATGATTCGAAGACTACAGGCTGAGAACATGCCCGCGGAAAGCATGCGCATAAAAAAATGCCAATAAAGTCTAAGGCTTTGGCAACACACTAAAAAACGCTAAGACAATTCCTTTTTTCTTAGCGTTTTAAATTACTCTATTTCTTCTTACTCATTGCATAGTAAATCACAACTAAAATGACTAATGCTAATTGTGGTATCAATGTTTCGTATGTTGGATAAAATCCTATTAAGTCTATGAATGGTAAGTGATTAATTGTATGTTGTGGTACTATGTTTAATATTTGTAATGTATGGATACTTACGCCTAATATTTTAAATGCCAATATAAATATGAATAATGACATGATAAAGAATAAGCGATGTATTGGTATCCATTTTGTAATTTGGTTAAAGAAGATTGCAATTAACGCCAGTATGACGGATGCGACGATAATACCTAATATTAATGACCATGTTGAGATTTTCCCAACGATACCTAAATAGAAGATAATCGTCTCAGCACCTTCTCTAAATACAGATAGGAAAGCGACTAACCCAAAAGTAACGATACTTCCTGTAGACATAGCTTTATCCATATTTTTATTGATGAAGTTCTGCCACGAATCTAAACTTGATTTAGAGTGCAACCAGATACCTACGATGATCATTAATATCACAGATCCAATACCTACTAAACCTTCTGTTAATTCTCTTGTTGAACCTAAGTTTTCAAATATTGCTTTAAATATGAAAGCTAACGCAATACTTAATACAATACCGATGACACTTCCTGTAACAATCCATTTTGATGCTTTTGTTTGTTCAGATTTACGTGTTACAGTAAGCAACGCCATAATAATGAGCAGCGCTTCTACACCTTCACGTAATAAGATTAAAGCTGCATCCCAAAATGTATAGCTCGTCTTAGAAATAGTTGATTTAATTTCTTGATTGAGCGTTTCTAACTGGCTACCAATGTCATCTTTATTATCTTCATCAAGTTGACCTGCATATTGAGGAATTTTCTGTTCTATTTTAGTGTACAACGCACCATTTCTCGTGCTAATTTCACTCTCAACATTTGGCCATGCAATAATAAATTGTTGTAACGCTTGCTTTGATTTAGCTAAATTATCATTTTTTATATTTTTAATCGCAGTATCTAAATGTTCATTTAAAATGTTAACATCTTGATCGCTTGTTTTAGCATCTGATTTTTTCCCTGCATGATAATCATCAAGTTCTTTTTTCAATTGATCGACTTGCATTTGTGCACTATTCGCGTCTACTTTATCTTTCGTTAATTCAATTCTTGTAAACATTAATGCTGTTTCAACTTGACCATATCTACCAATGTCTTCTTCTCGAACAATTTTTTCATTCTTTGTCCAAGTCGCATTTAATTGATTATTGATCGTTTTTGCTTTTTCAAAATCTTTATCTGAGATCGCCTTTGTTATATTTTTAATCAATGGCTGCATTTCATTTTGTAACTGATCTCGTTTCTTCTGTTTATCAACAGGATTTAATACTTTTTCATAATCAATTAAATCAGAAGTCAGTGTATTTAACGCACTTTCTCTATCTTTTTGAGACGTTGTTTTTTCAACTTTTTCGATATCTTGATCTATTTTTTTCACAAGTTTATGGTCTTTTTTATTCGTACTTTGCCAATTATCTTTAATCTCTTTGAAATGCTTGTCGAATGCCTTTTCGTCTTTATCTTGTATAGCCGATTTGGCATCCGTCACACTAATATAAATATCGCTTAAGCTCGTTTCTGCTTTAGCGGTCAAAGATAGTAGCATAAATAGTATTGCGACTAAACTAAATACGATTGAATAACGTTTCACCTAAATATCCTCCTTCTTGGACACCTGGTAAACATAGAAAAATACCTGAACCTCGATGTGTAATATATTCATTTAATTTATCAATAGCACCCATTTTACTTTGGATTTTAATAAATTGTTCAGGTGATTTTTGAAATGATAGAAAGAGTAATCCTGCATCAAAAGTACCTGTATTTGCGTTTATACCATCTGAATATGAAAAAGATCTTCTTAATAAATTCGTTTTAGCTGCTTTTGCTAAACTGACATGTGACTCTTTTTCTATCAAGTTCTCGCCATTTTTATCTTTAATATCAGGGTCAAATGTATCAAATTCTTTTTCTTTACCAATTGGCGCACCAGAATGACGGTATCTACCAAATGTGGCTTCTTGTTCACCTAAAGCCGTTCTATCCCATGTTTCTAACAACATTTGAATTCTTCTTGCGACTAAATATGAACCATTTTTAGCCCAACCATCTTGTATAAAGACGTATTCATTCAAATCACTTTTATTTTGGACATTAGGATTACCTGTTCCATCTTTAAAAGAGAATAAATTTCTAGGCGTTTCTTTCTTACCATCTTTTTCTTCAAATGAGTTAAATCCAGCTTGGCTCCACTTCATTGAAACTTCACCTTTAGCCACTCTAATTAAGTTTCTAATGGCATGAAAATTAACTTGCGGATCATCTGAGCATGCTTGAATACAAATGTCTCCACCTGAATAGTCTTCATCAATTTGATCTTTAGGAAAATGCGGTAAATCTTTTAATAAATCTGGTTTATGCTTTTTCAATCCAACTTTCTCAAAGAATGAAGGACTTATACCAAAAGTAAGAGACAGACGACTGGCGTCTAGGCCAATCGTCTCCCCTGTATCTGGACTTGGTAACATTTTGTTTTTACCAAGCTCTTTTACATATTCACCATTCATTAAATGAACACTATAATTTGTCCATACTTTAAACATTTCTTTAACATCTGAAATTGACATTTTATTAATGCTCAGAACGACAAAGTAAATATGTTTTTGTTGTTCTGTCGTAATGCCAGACTGATATTTACCATAGAAATTGATTTTATTTTTCACGCCTGTTTTATCTTTAGCAAAGTATTGAGATGCAAGAAAAGTACCGCCTACACCTGTAGAACCTATCAGTAATCCTGCGCCACCAACACCAGCGAGTTTTAGAAAATCCCTTCTAGCTATATGATTTTCATTATTAGACATCAATCATCACTCCGTAATAACAGCCATTTGACTTAAAGATTCCCCTAATTTATCGACAGCTTCAGAAAGTTTTTTCGTTTCATCTTTAGATAGTTTCGTATAGTCTTCATATCCACCATCTTTAGTCTTATATTGATCTAATAATTTATTAACATTATCAAATCTTTCTTGAGTTGTGTCAGCAAGTTTTTTATCTTTATCTGCTACTTTATCTTTAAATATTTCAAAGATTTTTTCTGCACCTTCGATGTTTGCTTTAAAGTCATATAAATCTGTGTGTGAATAAATTTCTTCTTCACCTGTAATTTTTGAGCTAGATACTTCATTTAATAAGTCGATTGAACCTTGTAACATTAATTTAGGTGTAACATCTACTGTATCTACTTTTGCACGTAACTCTTTAGTGTCTTTTAATAATTGATCAGCAACTGGTGCCATATCTTTAGTTGTATTATCTTCCCATAATGCTTTTTCAATTTTGTGGTAACCTGACCATTCGTCTTCTTTATTTTCTTCTTTCATATCTGCTAAACGTGCATCAATTTTCGGATCTAAATCACCGAAACTTTCAGCAACTGGCTCAGATCTTTCATAGTACATACGAGCTGTAGGATAAATTTCTTTCGCTTTTTCGATATCGTCTGCTTTAACCGCTTCAACGAATTTTTCAGTATCCGCTAAGAATTTATCTAATTGTTCAGTTGTAAAATCTTTATAAGCTTTTGTTTCTTTTGAGAAATCCGCTTTTTCAGACTTTTTCGTTTCCTTTGTTTCTTTTTTATCTTCATTTTCTTTCTTATCAGCGCTATTCCCACACGCTGTTAAAATTAAAGTACTTGCTAATAAAGTTGTTGCTAACTTTTTCATCATAACACTTCCCATCTAATTGATTATCATTATCATCTTTAATTTATGCCTATAATGTGTAATAGTCAATAAAAATTTTATAGAATTCATCAAAAATACAAATATAAGACTGTACCTATAGTGTTTATGTAATGAAAATTTTTTCAAACTTCTTCTGATTTATTAATTGAGAATGATAATCACTTAATGAACATAAAAAAAACATAGGACAAAATGAATTATCCTATGCTCTATAATAAATTAATCTGTTTCTTGTTCTAGTATTTCTTTAGACTTAGCATCAATTGTAAATTCTGTTGATTCTTTATTACCTTCTTTTAGTTCAATAGAATAAACAAGTTTGCCATTATCTTCACTTAGTGACCATTCTTTAATATCACCTTTAGCTTTGTCTTGTGCTACTTTAAGTGCATCTTCAAATTTTGCAACATCAGATAATTTGAATGTTTGATCATTATCATCACTATCTTCTTGTTCTTTTTCAACATTCGTAACAGATTTATCATCTGCATTTATGAGTACTTTATTTTCATTTGTTCCATCAACTAATTCTACTTTATAACTCCACTCGCCTGTTTCTTTTTCAAACGATAAATCTTTCAGTTCACCTTTTGATTCTTTTTGAGCAGCTTTTACAGCATCTTCTGGAGAGACTTTAACGTCATCCCATTTCACTGTATTTTCAGTTGCTTTGTCAGAAGATTGATCATCATCTGTGTTTTGGTTATCATCTGAATCTTGATCATCATCTGTATTTTGATCGTCGTTACTATTTTCTTTAGTTGTTTGTTCTGTTTTTTCATCATTTTGATTATCTTTTTTATCATTGTTATCATCGTCACCATTTCCACATGCTGCTAACACGATACCTGCTGACAATAATAAAGAAAGCATTTTATACTTCATAATCTATTCCTCCTATGCTTCATATTCAGTTAATATATAGACCATCTTAAAATTTTTAAACATTTAGCTTTTAAAAAATTAGACAAAATGCAATTTATTCGTTATGATTAAGAAACAATAAAATAGCTCGTAGTCTTATTAAGAGTAGGCGGAGGGAATTGGCCCGATGAAACCTCAGCAACAGGCGTATGTACTGTGCTAAATCCAACAAGTTTAACTTGAAAGATAAGAAGATTCTCTAAACAGCTCTTCTTAATCTTAAGATGAGCTGTTTTATTGTAACTATCAAATTAGGAGGCAATAAATATGAGAACAAGAGACGATATTTTATCAGAACTATTAGAATTAAAGGCAAATCCACCAAAAAGCTTTTCAGGTTCAATAGCTAAGACCCAGAAGAAGAACGCTTTAATCCAAGAATTATGCAGAGTCGAGAACACAATACTACAACCAACTTCAGATACTGAACATCACAATGTTCAATTCGGGGACTTTGAAATTAATATTAAAATAACTAAAAAATAAGCAAAATAAAACAGGCTAAGACATTACATTATGTCCCAGCCTGTTTTATTTATGATTCCATAATGATTTGCATCGCTACAAATTTTGCGACTTGATTACCATTTGCTGCTGCGTCTATAAGTTGAGATGCCATGAAATCTTTACTTTCTCCTGCTACAAATAAACCTGGTACAGATGATTCGCCTAACTCATTAATTTTTATTTTTCCGTTGTCTTCTCTTTCAATATTGAGCGCTTTTAAAAATTCAAAATCAGTATCCCATTTCACACCAATGATTGCACCGCTTCTATTAATTCGTTCACCATTTTTAAAGATAACTTCATTAATTTGTCCTTCATGATGTTTAAATTCAGCTACTTCGCTTTCCACTAATGTGATATGTTTACTTTCAATAAACGCTTTATCTTCTTCAGTTAATAATGAAAAATCACGACTACTTATAACGATATCGTCTGTCCAATTGTTAATAAGCATAGCCATATGTTTCACATGTTCAGGTTGAACAGCTACAAGTAATGGTTTATGTCTCAATTCATATCCATCACACCATGGACAATAAAAGACAGATTTGCCGTAACTTTCTTTTAAACCTTCAATTTCTGGTAATGTTTCTCGCAATCCTGTACATACCATAATTTTTTTAGCTTTATATTGTTGATTGGCTGTTTCAACAATAAAGTTATGCTCTTCTTTCAATATGTTTAACACAGTGTCATTGATACGTGTTACATCATCATATTGATCTACATCGTGTTCTGCTTTAGCTCTCAATTCTTCAGGTCTTACACCGTCTTGTGTTAAAAATGCATGTGAATGCTGTGTCACTTTATTTCTCGCATTATTATTGTCTATCACTAATGTCTTTTTTAAAGCTCTTCCTAACGTGAGTGCACTCGCTAATCCTGCTGGCCCTCCACCTATTACGATACAATCAAACATAGTATTTCCACCTTTCATAACTATTATAGAGTCGTAATATCTATAATTGATAGATAAAAAAAGATTTAACTTACATTAAATCTTTTAAAGTTTTATTTTTCAAAGCTTGCGTCATTTCATCTTCAGCAGAAGTTAATATCGCTTGTATCTTACACTCTGGACCGTGATCAAAGCTATCTTCAAGTGTACTTTGATGACCATCAATTGCAGTAATAATATCATAGACAGTTATGTCTTCCCAATTATTAACTAAATAATAACCGCCTTTTGCACCAGATGCAGATTTTATGACGTTTGCCTTTACTAATTGCGTTAATATTTTAGATAAATATGTTACAGATACATTTAACGTTTCAGATAAACTTTTAACATTGATTGGTTGTTGGTCTCTTTTAGCAATTAAATATGCCAATGCATGCAGCCCATAGTCTGACCCTTTAGAAATCTTCATGTTACACCTCTTAATCATAGATATTACCACTCTATAATAACAACTTTAAACAGAAAGTCTATTATTTAGCT
Organism: Mammaliicoccus sp. Q-M61; assembly: GCF_022386055.1. Classification (NCBI taxonomy): domain Bacteria; kingdom Bacillati; phylum Bacillota; class Bacilli; order Caryophanales; family Staphylococcaceae; genus Mammaliicoccus; species Mammaliicoccus sp. Q-M61. Next base: position 43,926 of record NZ_JAJNJL010000004.1, on the reverse strand, counting down.
CAAAATATAAAAATGAAGAGACCTTTTTCTTCAAAAAGATCTCTAGCATTATGTTAAAATTCATCAATTTGTTCAAATTGTGACATGTATAAATCTTTGTATTTGCCGCCTTTATCCATGAGTTCATCATGACTGCCCATTTCTTGTATTTGACCTTGTTCGATATATACAATTCTATCGACATGTCTAATCGTACTCAGTCTATGCGCAATGATCAGTGATGTTCGTCCACGTGATAAATTCTTAAATGCTGATTGTATTTTATTTTCAGTTTCAACATCTAAAGCACTTGTTGCTTCATCAAGAATAATAATTGGCGGATTCTTCAAGAACATTCTCGCAATTGAAATACGTTGCTTTTGTCCACCAGATAATTTTGTACCGCGTTCCCCAACGACAGTATCTAAACCTTCTGGCAATTCATCTACAAACGTTCTTAATTGTGCTTGGTCAACTGCGTAATTAATTTCTTCTTCCGTTGCATTTAAATTACCATAAATAATATTATCTCTTAATGTTCCACCGAAAAGAAATACATCTTGTTGTACAACACCAATTTGTTTTCTTAATGATTCCAACTTATAAGATTTAATGTCTCGATTATTGATTTTAATCTTACCTTGTAACGGGTCGTAGAACCTTGGTAATAACGAACAAATTGTCGTTTTACCTCCCCCACTCGGTCCTACAAGTGCTACTTTTTCACCTTGTTCAATTTTGATAGATAACTGATTTAAGATTAATTTCTCTGAATATTTGAATGATACATCTTCATATTCAATCGTATCTGGTTCATCTATAAATTCGATAGCATCGTCATTATCTTTAATTTCTGGATCCATATTGACGATTTCTTTGAAATTTTTGAACCCAGCAATACCTTTAGGAAACAGTTCAATAACCATATTAATTGACTCTAATGGTTTAAATAATAGATTTGTAATCATAATAAACGCTACAAATCCACCATATGACAATGCTCCATTTAATACAAAATAACTTCCTAAAATCAGTACAAAGATTAACGTTAATTTTTGAGCAATATGACTAATCGACAAGTTCCAAGACATATAAGAATATGCTTTTAATTTTGTCGCTCTAAAATTATCATTGACCTTTTTAAATCTTGCTAATTCGTGACCTTCATTAGTAAATGCTTGTACAAGACGCATACCACCAACATTATCAGCAATAAGCTCATTAAATCTCGAAACATTGCTAAATAAGTTCTTAAAAGCACCTGACATCTTTTGATTAAAGTATATCGTTAATACAAAAATAATCGGTACAACACAGAACGTAATAAGCGCGAGTTTCACATCGATCGTCAACATAATGACAAATGAACCGACAAGCGTCATAACTGCTACAAACACATCTTCAGGTCCATGGTGAGCAACTTCTCCAATATCCATTAAATCGTTCGTTAATCGTCCAATGATTTTACCTGATTTTTGGTTATCAAAGAATCCAAAATTCATTTTTTGAATATGCTCATAAAGCTCATTACGAATATCTCTTTCAATATTAGTCCCCAGTTTATGCCCCCAATACGTCACGATGAATTTCAATACAGATTCAACAACGTATATGAATAATAAAAGAAAAACAAAAATCACAATCCAACTCCAATTCTTAGTTGGCAATAGCTGATCTATAAATATACTTGTAATAAGTGGAAACACCAATTCGAGAATACCTACGAAAACAGCCGAACCAAAATCTAAGAAAAACAATCCTTTATAGGGTTTATAATATTGGAAGAATTCTTTCATAACGGACCTCCTAAATAAATTTCGACCAAATTTAATTATACTATAGAATTATATTTTTTCTGCACTTTTTAAGAATTTATTTAAAATTGTTTTTGTATCCGAAATAAAATGGATGATGAAGTGGTGCGCGGTGGATTTTCGGGTCGATATTTTATTTTATCGGCCTGCAAATCCTGTTTTCGGGTCGATATTTATTTTTATCGGACTGCAAATCTCGTTTTCGGGTCGATATTTTTATTTATCGGCCTGCAAATTTCGCTTTCGGGTCGATAAATTTTTTTATCGGTCCATATTTCTCATTTCTGGACCGGTAATTCCATTTATCGGTCCAGAAATTACACAACACAAAAAGGAAAGAGGCAACGCCACCTTAGCGTTGCCTCTTCATCTCAAGCTTCTATATTAATGCGTCGTTTCCTTTTTCTTGTTCTACTAATTTTTTATCATATATCTTAATAAATGGGAACCAGATTAAGAATGCTACAAATCCACAAATTAATGAAACGAGTACTGCCATGAGACTTCCTGCTGTTCCAATAAATGCCCCAAATCCAATAGGCGATGGCCATGGTACTTGTGCAATAATTGGTTTCACGAGTTCTAATTTAATTGTCCAATACCCTATTGAAGCTGATACCATTGGTGCTAAGAAAAATGGAATGGCTAAGAATGGGTTATAAACAATTGGTAATCCAAATACAAGTGGTTCATTAATGTTAAATAATCCTGGTGCTAACGATGCTTTTCCTAATACGCGTAATTGCTCTGATTTAGCTAAAAATGCGATAAACACACATAGTCCTAATGTCGCACCTGATCCACCCATAACAACGAATGAGTTCTGGAATTCACCAGCAAATGGAATATTTGCTCCTTCAATATTTAATTGCATGTTTGATAAGACAATTGGCGTAATAAAAGCACTGATAATATTTGCGCCATGTATACCTACAATCCAAAGTGCATGAATTAAGAAGTAAATCACGAGTATACCAATCCAACTACTAGTTAAATTAACAACAAATCCAAATGGCACAGCAATAATTTTGAAAATATCCGTATCAAAAGCTACTAATATTCCTGTAAATGCCAGTATAACGAAAGCAACTAAGAATGCTGGAATTAATGCTGTAAATGATCTTGAAACCCCTTCTGGTACCGCTTCTGGCATTTTTATAATCCATTGACGTTTTACACATAGTCTATATAATTGAACAGCTATAATAGACATGATAATTGCAGTGAATATCCCGGTCGTACCTAGCCTACTGACACCATCACCAGACATTTCCCAACCATTAAAGATATTGACATCTTTTTTCATGATATTAACTAAGACCATTTTACCGTCATCCATTACTAACTGTGGAATGGCCATAAAGTAAGCAAACATAGATAATAATGCACCGTTAAGTGGGTTAACATCTAAGTCTTCTTCCTCTGCATAAATTTTAGTATATTCATAACCAATGACTAAACAGAAATACAAGGCTAGTATCCCCATCGTTGCTTTATTGGCTAACATGTACAAATCACCAATTTTTAAAAATGTACTATTCCAAAATCCTTCTAAAAACGTAAAAGTCTGTGGAATAACGTTTAACACTAAAAACATTGATCCTACAATTGTAAAAGGTATACACGCCATACCAGCTGCCATAATAGCTCTTACAATTCTAAATGAAGCAATTTTCCCCATTGGACCCATTAAATACTTCTCTAAAAAAGCAAAAACTTTGTTTTCTGATCCCATTTCAAGACCCCTTTTCTTTGATTAGTTCATTGCATTTTCAAATCTTTGTAGTCGTTTATAATGCCAGTCTTTATCGTGTCGAATATTGTGTAATCTAAATAAGATGAAGCTGCTTATGCATAAGCCACATACCAATATGCCAACTACGAAAAGTCGAGACGCTGATTGATCCACAATAAATGGATATAAATATTGGAATAATGGTGTGAATAATATAATGGGTATAAGCAATAGATTGATTGTGCTTATACTTAAAAAGCAATAATAAGTATACTTCGCTTGATTCGAATGATTACCATACATTCTGACTTGTTCTGCAACACTGATCAAAATCACAATCATCAACACAAGTGGCAATATCAATGCTAAAGAGCGACTCATCACAAGTGTAAAAAACCAATATAAATTCGAAAAGAAGAACAAAGCAGACATATATCTCACTAATAAAAATCGATTAAAATACATAGCTTTGAGACTTGTTTCTCTTCTATTTTTTTCAATTTTATTTTTCGTTTCTTGATCCATTTTTATCCCTCATTTATACTGCATCATTTACTTTTTGATACAAATGCAACATCTCAATTGCGACTTCTTTTAACGTCATCGTTGTCATGAGATGATCTTGTGCATGAACCATAATAATTTCCATATTAATAGACTCACCTGATGCATATTTTTGTAGTAAATCCGTTTGAGATTGATGCGCTAACGTTATCTCTTGGTTTGCTTCATCTAATAGTTGTTCCGCTTCTTCATAGTTGTTTTCACGCATCTTTTTAAAAGCATCATGTATATTTGTACGCGCAGTACCACTATGTAAAATAATTTCAAAAGCAACAACTTGAATTTCTTCTTGTTCCATAGACTAACTCCCTTTACTTGTGATATTGACCAATCATATAGTTTTTAAAGCTGTTATAATCCTTACAATTCATCAGTTCAGAAATTTTGTCATCTGAATCTATGAGGTTCACGATAATATCGATGATCGTTTTGAGCTCATTGTCGTTATATTTTGAAGGTGATAACATAATGATTAGCTTAATATTCGGAAACTGTTCATTCCAATACACTCCACCAGGCACAAGTGCCACCGCTATACTTGAATAATCTCCGACTGGCTGTGCAGTATGGGGAACAGCTACCTCATCACTGAATACAACTGTACTCAACTCTTCTCTATACCGAAGTTGTCGTTTCAACTTTTCTTCAAAACACGGCTCTTCTTTAATACTTAATTGCTTGATCAAAAGCTGATATAGCTGATGTTTAGTGATTGGTTCTTCGATATAATTAAACGCATGTTCACTACAATATTGACTAAAGAAAGAACTATATTGTTCAAGTGCCAAATTCGCTTCTAACACATGGTTATATGAAAATTTTGAATCATGATGATGAATAAATGTATTAATTTTCTTAATATCTTGATCATTGAGTAATACATTCACTTGTATGACAGGCACTTTAAATACGATGGTTGATAAATCAATAGATGAAATAATTAAATCAATATTTTCTAATTTTTCGTCTGTTATTTCATATTAGCTAATCACATCAATGATATTCATCTGTATACTAAATTCTCTTTCTACTCGAACCTTTAACATCTGTGCACTACCATAACCAGTTGCACAAATAACGAGGACATTTAACTTTTCTCTTTGGTAATATTTTTCAATAGCTGCAAGTAAATGTAATGTTAAATACGCCCATTCTCCTTCACTGACATCTTGGTCTTTTAACTCTTCTAATTCACCAAAATAATTTTTTGTCATCGTAAGTGATGCTTCATTTTGTGATTTAATGTCATTCAAAATTGGATTTTCCAAGTGGATATTATTGCGAATTCGTTTAATCAACGGTTGTAAATGGGTAACAAGCCCATACAATAATTGACTGTCTGACGACATTGGAAATCCAAAATCTGCTTCTATTTTTCCTAATATTTGAGATACGCGATGAGATAAATCACTCACTTCATCGCTTTCTTGTTGTTTTGAACCTTTGCTCATAATATGCAAACTGATATACTTCGCTTCTTCTTCTGGAAACGATATTTGATAAATACGTTCAACACGATTTAAAATTTTTCTCGCGACTGACAATTCATTTTCTGTTAATACCTCTTCATTTGAAGCAATTGTTTTTAAACAATGCCCATCTAACAGTCTTCTGATCATCAGTCCTAAATGTAATACAAGATTTTGGAGTATATAATCTGATAAATATACTTTAGATTCTCTCGTTTCATCTACAACAATAATTGCCAACTCTTCCATATTGATTTGCTGCAAAAGTGGCGTATCTTGAAAATATTTATTAATAGAATGAAAGAAACTATTTCCTAAGAAATAATCCATGATAAAATGACGTTTATCTCGTTCATCTCCATCAATTCCGATACCATGTTGCTGTTTGCTTACAAGTTCTAAATCATATTGCGCAATCATCTTTTTTATATTTGCGATATCGTGAGATATTGTGGATCTCGAGATAAATAATTGTTCGCTTAATTGCTCAATCGTAATAGCTGTCTTATTAAAAAGTAATAAATTCAAAATATAATATTGTCTATCTTTTGAATCATTAATACTTTCTTGATTCACAGATTTAGTGCTCAAATATCTTTTTAAAAAATTTTCAAATTCAATCATTAAATTGATTTTGAGTTGATAACCATACCCTTGTTTAGCAATCAAAGTTGCACCATTTTTTTCAATTTCAGGTTTAAGGGTTTTGATATATTTTCGAATCGTTCTATCTGAGAGTTGCAAGATCGTTGCAATTTCTGAGCTTTTGACAAATTCATTACGTCGCTGTGATAAATAACTGAGTATATCTATTTCTCTTTGACTAAGCATAAGCTTCCCTCATTTCATAGAGAATATTATACTGATTATTCTATGTCTTGCAAAATTACACTCGCCAATTTTTCAATGCCCATTGGAATCGGGACATATGCTTGTGGTGGAATATTCACAACTGGTTTATTAACTCTATCTCCAGCTTCTTTTAACTTTTTAAAATACATTTTAGTTTGTGGACTCACTAAATATAAATCGAAAGATTGTTTTTCAATCATTTTCCCGCCTTCATTTGCTGAAACGGCATCAACTTCAATGTCATGTCCTTGTTCTTGTAAATAACTCGTTGTTTTTTTAGCCATTAGTGATGATGACATACCTGCTGCACATATAATTAACGCTTTTTTCATAATAAAAACCTCCAAATGTTATAATTGTTCTCCGTTACTTGCAATAACTTTTTTGTACCAATAGAATGAATCTTTTTTAGAACGGTCTAAGGTACCATGACCTTCGTTATCTTTATCTACATAAATAAAGCCGTATCTCTTTTTCATCTCGCCCGTTCCGGCAGATACTAAATCTATACAACCCCATGGTGTATATCCCATTAAATCGACACCATCTTCATCGACAGCTTTAATAAATTGTTCGATGTGAGTTTTTAAATATTCAATTCTATAATCATCATGGACAATGCCGTCTTCACCAAGTTCATCAATTGCACCGAATCCATTTTCAACAATAAACAATGGTAAGTGATACATATCTGTAAACCAGTTCATCGCATATCTTAAGCCTTCAGGGTCAATTTGCCATCCCCAATCCGAAGCTTGTACATAGTTATTTTTTACTAAATCACGTGTTTCAACATAATCATATTTATCGTTAGATTTTTCATGTAAAATTGCGAATGACATATAATAACTAAAGCCAATATAATCAACTGTGCCTTGTCTCAAATCTTCAATATCTTGATCTGTAATATCTAAATTGAAGGATTTATCTTTGAAATACTGTGTCATATGACCTGGATATGCACCATGAACATGGACATCTGTAAAGTAATATCTCTTTTGCATCGCTTTTTGAGCCATTAAGATATCTTTCGGATTACAAGTTGCCGGATATACCGGACACATTGCTATCATGCATCCTATTTCAAAGTCTGGATTAATGTCATGACCAATTTTTGTTGCTTGAGCGCTCGCAACTAATTCATAATGTGCTGCTTGATACATAATTTGTTCACGATTTTCACCAGGTTGATATTTCACGCCTGAGTTCGTAAATGGCGCAAAATCTTCATCAAAGTTAGATTGGTTATTAATCTCATTGAACGTCATCCAATATTTAACTTTGTCTTTATATCTTTCAAAACAAACTGTTGCAAATCGAACGAAGAAATCAATCACTTTCCTATTTCGGAAGCCACCATATTCAGTTACAAGATGATAAGGCAATTCAAAGTGAGACAATGTTACAACAGGTTCAATCCCGTGCTTCAAACACTCATCAAACAAATCATCATAGAATGCTAAACCTTGTTCATTAGGTTCTTGATCATCACCATTCGGAAAAATTCTTGACCATGCGATTGAAGTTCTGAAACATTTAAAACCCATTTCACTAAATAATTGAATATCTTCTTTATATCGGTGATAAAAATCAATTGCTTCATGGTTTGGATAATATTTACCTTCAATGACGCCGTCTGTAATTTCTCGATGTTTCCCGTGAGAAGCTGCAGTCATAACATCTGCAACACTGATTCCTTTACCATCTTCTTGCCAAGCACCTTCAAGTTGATGCGCCGCTACAGCACCTCCCCATAAAAAATCCTCTGGTAGTTTTGACATTGAAACCTTCCTCCTTTAATCAAACATTTCTTAATACAATTTTATTGTAAACGTTTTCATAAACGAGTAGCATATCGAAAAGTTCCGTAGTATTACGGAAGTCTTTTATAATAGGTAGGTTTTATGCAGATTTGGATGATTTATTATGGTGATTGGGCAGTTGATTATAGTGAGGTGAGGTTTTCGGGTCGATATTTTATTTTATCGGCCTGTAAATCCTGTTTTCGGGTCGATAAATTTTTTTATCGGCCTGTAAATCCTGTTTTCGGGTCGATAAATTTTTTTATCGGCCTGTAAATCCCGTTTTCGGGTCGATAAATTTTTTTATCGGCCTGTAAATCCCGTTTCTGGACCGATAATTATTTTTATCGGTCCACATTTCCTATTTCTGGACCGATAATTTTTCGTATCGGTCCATATTTCCCGTTTCTGGACCGATAATTTTTCGTATCGGTCCATATTTCCCGTTTCTGGACCGATACTACCGTTCCAATCAAATACGAAAAGGATGAGACAGCCCACGCTGTCTCACCCTCTCCAACTTCTTATTTATCTATTAATTGATCTTGCTATTCTAGATACTGTATGGCGTTGTCCTCTAATGGCTTTACTTAATGCATATATATTCTCAACTGGTGCTAATCCACCATATCCTGCATCACCTATATGTTGAATATCAACGCCTAATGTTTTATTTTTGATTGCTATTTCTCTAATTGTCGCCTCATCCGAACCTTCTTGAGATGTACCGATTGCACTCATCACTAGTGCGCCATGTTTATGTGCAACTTGAACAGCTTCTCTCACTTCTTCTTCACTGACACCCCATACTGTTCCTACTGCCGGCACTAATATAATATCTGCTCCAGCTTCTACAAAATTCGTTATTGCTTCTAAATTAACGACTGGCTCATCTACACCTGATCCGTGCATCTTACCAGCAATAATGAGTCCATTAAAATGAGATTTCCCTACTTTAATCGCTTCTAAAATATGATTATTTGTAACACCAGTTGCTGGATTACCAGTTAAACATACAAAATCAAAACCTAATTTTTCAGCTTGTATAAAAGTTTCTTTAGTCGCTTTTCTACCTGCAGAAATATCTAGTTTAACTTCTGCCATATTCGCTTTATCATCAACTGGTTCTAAATTTACACCAATAGGTCTTCCGACAAGATTCTTTAAATCTTGAACAGCATTGCCAGTTCCTTGATAAGCTTCATGGTACAGACCTTTTATTTCTGGTTCATTGACATCTAAAGCATTCAGTAAAATCATATCCGCTCCAAAAGCAGTTGCCATTTCCGCATTTGTAATATCTTGAACTAAAGCAGGCGTATGTACGACAACATTCTCACTAAGTACCGTTCTACCTTCACTCGCCTTAATACTTTGCTTCAATTCCTCTGATGTAAAGCTCAAAATATCAGACGTATTTGCACTAATTAATCGTTTAACCAAAATATTCACCCCTTCTTTTACTAACACAAACCAAAGATATATTTAAAAAATAACAAAGTCAAATTAATTTAAAAATAAAGTATTGAATAATTAATGTTGATTGCTATAATTTAAATGATATTGATTATCATTATCATATTTTTGGAGGGTTTAATTTATGAAAAGATTAATAATTTTTTGCTTATGCTTATTATTTTTCTTGGCAGCTTGTAATAGCTCAGATACTAAAGAAAAGTCGTCAGAAACAAAATCGGATTCTTCATCTGATACTAAAGTATTTAAACAAGATGATGGTGAAAAAATCAAAATACCTAAAGATCCGAAAAGAATTGTCGTATTACATCCGACATACATAGGTGCATTAGTTGAATTTGGCCATAAACCTGTTGGGGTCATCGATTTTGTGAAACAAAATAAAACTTTATCTGATGCTACTAAAGGTGCAAAAATGTTAGGTCAAAATAATGTTGAAGATATTGCTAAAACAAAGCCGGATTTAATCATTACTACTAAAGAAGATAAAAACATTAATAAACTCAAAAAAATTGCACCAACTGTCCAAATGGATGCTATGAAATCAGACTACAAAGCTGCTACTAAAGAACTTGGGGAAATTGTAAATGAACAAGACAAAGCCAAAAAATGGATAAAAGATTGGGAAGAAAAACTTGAAAAAGATAAAAAATCTTTAGGTGATAAAGTAGACGGGAAAACTATTACAGTCCTACAATCAACACCAAAAGGTTTAACAGCTTTCGGTAAAAACTATGGACGTGGTACAGAAATTGTTTACGGTGGTTACGGAATGACACAACCTGAAAAATTAGAAAAAGAAACAAAGAATGCTTATATGGCAACGCCATCTGAAGAAGAACTTTCTGATTATACGGGTGATTATATTATACTAGCAACAATGGGAGAAACACCACAATTCACACAAACAACTAACTGGAAAAACCTTGATGCAGTTAAAAACAACCATGTTATCGAATTAGATTTACAACAAACGCAATATAATGATCCAATTTCACTAGAAAAACAAAGAGAAATCATTTTAAAACAACTAAAAGAAATGAAATAAAATATTACTGAGCATCGCTTTTAGCACACGTATAATGTTTTCAACTTTATACGTGTGTCTTTTTTTAAATATTAACTTGTTCTACTTCTTCTACTTTTTCTTTGCTTTTACTAATAGAAATGGTGGGAATTGTTTCAACTTATTGATACGTGCTTGATCGTACATTTTAAATACTTCCTCAGACTGCCCAAGGTCTTTTACACATTGAATTTCAAAGTCATTTTCTATTAAATTATTGAAGATTGTCTCAATTGTATGATGATATTTATAAACATCAGCACCTAGCCAATTTGCTGAACGAGATGACTCATCAAAATAATGTTCCATTCGTAAAAATATGCCATTGTCATCTTCTAGTGCAACTTCGGGTTCTTTAGTGGCTGTTTGTATAGGATGTTCCATTGTAAAGAGTAACGAGCCACCACTATTTAAGAGCTGATTCAACTTCTCGGCGCATCTCTTAAAATCTTCAATATAATGAAACACAAGTGAAGATACGATTACATCATACGTTTCATTCGTCTCAAAATCCATAAATGATTCATGATATAACGTGACATTGTTAGAATTGAATTTTTCGCGACTTGCGTTAATCATATTGAGTGACTCATCTATTCCTGTAATATGTTTAGGATGTAATTTCAACATATGCGCAATTAAATGCCCCATACCACAGCCAATATCAAGTACTGTTTTGCCATTTAAATTTGGCATTAACCGCTTCATCTCAGGCATTTCAACGACTTCGTTATAACTTAATGCATGATTTCTTTTTTGTTTATAGCCTTCAAAGAAATCATCTTGATCATAAATATTTGTCATCTGATACATCCCCCTTTTATTAAATTTAGTATAGCAATCATTTATATAAAAAAGAACCTGAGACCACCGTGGTCTCAGGTTCTTTACTTTAATGTGCTAACATTTCTTCTTTAACTTCGTCTTTAGATAATTTAGCTGGATAATAAGTTGGCCAGTTATCTAATTCTTTTAAGACTTTATCTTTATCATTGCCCGTGAATATATGGAAATGTGCAGCTTTTTTAGGATAAATATTGTGATCGCTAAATTGTACATATTTCGGTAAGTTATCGTTTGATTCACCTTTTAATTTAAATGTGTATCTTACGCCTCTATTACCTTTTTCATATTTCAAGATATCATAGCCATCGTACTCATATTCTCCAGTTGTTGTTTTGCCTTCTTTAGTGAAACTGATTTTATTGCCGTCAATTTTGATGTTTTCGACATCTGTTTTATAGCCTTTATCATAATAAGCTTTATATTCTTTTTCAGACATTTTGCCATCTTCTTCAGCTTTATGTTCGAAGACTTCATCAAGTGTGCCATCTTTTAAATATGGATATACTGATTGCCAGTCACCTTCATAATCAGATAGTTTACGGTCTTTTACTTGTGAATCTTTGAAATACCCTTTTTCAATTGCTTTATCATGAGATGCAGCTTTCTTGTCATCTTTTGTTGTAATCTTGTCGTTTAATGATTTTTCGATATTTTTAATATTTTCTTTCATTAATGACTGATATGAAAGGTCTTTTTCTTTTAATTGTTCTTTCGTTAAAGATTCCATATTATTAAACGTTAATGGCTTAGCATCTGTTTCTTTACGAATTGTGTCTGTAATTTTTGATGAAATATTGCTTTCATATAAGATGTATTTCGCATCTGTATCTTTAATTTCTTTAACAATTTCAGTTAATTCTTTTTGTGATGGATCTTCAGCATTCATACTTTGAACACCTTTTTGAACAAATCCATAACGATTTGCTAAGTAACCTAGTGATTCATGAGAGATAAATACTGTATGGCCTTCATGACCTTTAGTAGCATCTTTTAATGATTGATCGATATCCGATAATTCATTATTTAATTTTTTATAATTTTTCTCATAATCTGCTTTATGGTCTGGGTCTTTCTTAATTAATTCATCTTTAATTCCTTTGATCATTTCTTGGTCGATTTTAGGATCTAACCATACATGAGGATCAAATCCACCGTGGTGATGATGTTCATGTTCGTGTTCATGCTCTTCATGGTCTTCTCCATGTTCATGATGTTCATCTTCGTCATCATGATCTTCCCCGTGCTCGTGACCATGTTCATGTTGATCTGTTAAAAGTTCTGATTGATCCATACTATTTTGAAGTGATAATTTTTTATCATCTTTTTTAATAGTTGAGGCAATTTTCTTTGCTACTGGATCTAAATCATCTCCTGTATAAACAAATAAATCCGCTTTACTCGCGTTTAAAATATCTTTTTGCGTTGGTTCATAACTATGTAAGTCTGTTCCTGCAGGATAAATTGATTCTACTTCTACATGCTTACCGCCAATTTGTTCTATAAAAGATTTCAATGGGTAAACTGTCGTCTTAATCTTTAATTTATCAGAATCATTATTTTTGCTATCTGTTTGATTACAGCCAGCTAATACCATACAAATTGCAAAAACAACTGTTAGTACCCCAATCCATTTTTTCATCTCGTACACTCCTTATACAAATAGTAACGTTTACGATTTAAAATTATATACGTATATTTGTTAAAAAACAAGACCTTATTTAGAATAATTTTTTATAGTCTGTTTATTTTGTTTAGTTGAAAACGCTTTAGTATAATGACATCAAGACATACATTAATTAAGAGGACGTGTTTAAATGTTACAAAATAGAAAAATCATCATGGATTGTGATCCTGGGCATGACGATGCTATCGCATTAATATTGGCTGGTGCTCAATCTAGTCCATTAAATATCTTAGCAGTGACAACAGTTGCGGGGAATCAATCAGTAGATAAGAATACAACAAACGCTTTAAACGTATTAGATATTATGAATAGAGGCGACATTCCTGTTTCAGTCGGTGCTGACAGACCTTTAATTAAGAAAGCTGCATTTGCTGAAAGTATTCATGGTGAAAGTGGCTTAGATGGTCCTGAATTACCAAAAGTTCCAAACTTAAAGCCTACAAACCAGCATGGTGTAAATGTCATAATTGAAGAAGTCTTAAATAGTAACGAACCTATAACACTCGTAGCAACAGGACCGTTAACAAATGTTGCGATGGCACTTATCCAAGAACCTAAAATCGCTCATAATATAGAAGAAATCGTCATTATGGGCGGTGGAACGTTTGGGAATTGGACACCAACAGCTGAGTTTAATATTTGGGTTGATGCAGAAGCAGCGAAAAAAGTATTTGAAAGTGGTATCCCGGTTGTTGTCTTCGGATTAGATGTGACGCATCAATTATTAGCAGATGATGCTGTAATTGAAAGATTTCATCAAATCAATAATCCAATTTCTCATTTCGTAGTTGAGCTCTTAAAGTTCTTTAAATCTACATATAAATCACAATTCGATATGGATGGTGGTCCTATTCATGATGCTTGTACAATTCTCTATTTGCTGCATCCTGAAATATTCACGTTACAAAAAACATTTATCCAAATTGAACATCAAAGCGACCTCACATATGGCACAATGTCTGTAGATTTGCATAATACTTATAAACAAGAACCTAACGCCTATTTCGCTACAGAAGTGAACGTAGACTTAGCATGGGACATCATGGAAAAAGCATTAAAAAGTTATGAATAAAAAAACTCTCGCTCTTTATTACATATTGAGCGAGAGTTTTTTTATTAGTTCTATAATTAGATTTTAATACATCATAATGTAGGATAAGTTATTTTATAAAATTGATATTACAAAAGGAAATTAGTTTTCAACTAAATTATTTATTTCTTTTTATCATTATTGTTAAGTTCAAATTCTGAGAGGTTTTATTTTCAATAATAATTAGTTGATAAAGTATGTCCTAACCGATATTGGTTTTCAGCAATATCAATAATTACATCACAATTTTAATAAATGACTTTAAAAATCTCATAATCCTTTATATAAAAAACTTCTGAATTATTAAAAAATCACTTGATTTTTAGAAACTACATTTCAAGGATCTTATTTAGCACTGAGAAATGATTTACAATATTAAATCTATCCAAATAATAAAGCAATTAACCATAGTACGAATATATATAAGAAACATAATGCAGATATAACTATTAGACCACTTCCAATAAATTCTACAATACTAAATAATGAAAATGAATCTATTTGTCCACCATAGGCGTCAGTTGTGAACGGTTTAGCAATTACACTTAAAAGTGCACCCATTATACCTGTAAAGATACCAACACGCACTACAGTTGGAAGTGCTCTAATCCATTCAACCATCGAAGTTCCTTTTCTTTTTGTAAAAAATACACAAGCAATAACAATTAAAATTAAAATCCACAAATTCAAAACCTCCAAAAATTAAATTATAATTTATTCTACTTTACTAAATTCAATTTTACAATATAGAATTACATAAAATAAAAAATTTTATGTTCTTTTTCGAAGGATTTATAAAAATAAAAATCCTAGATATTAATAATCTAGGATTTTTTTATAATTCAATCAATTTTATTTAACCAATTTACTCTTCTTCTTTCAACTCACCGTCTACCATTTTAAATACTTTATCACAGTATGATGTCAGTCTTTGATCGTGTGTTACGATAATACATAATTTATTTAATTCTTTTGTTTCTCTTCTCAATATTTCCATAACTTCTATTGCATTTTCTGTATCTAATGATGCGGTTGGTTCGTCTGCTAATATAACGGATGGATTTGTGTAAAGTGCTTTAGCGATAGCCACTCTTTGTTTTTGACCGCCTGATATTTCACTTGGTAATTGAGATAAAATTTTATCCAAACCGAGTTGTTTCAATAATCTTGTATGTTCTTCTTCATTCATGACGTCTTTTTTCACTTTTTTAAGTAATTCAAATTGTTGTTGAACAGTTAAAAACGGTATTAAATTACTTGTTTGAAGTATAAATCCGATTTCTTTTAATCGAAGTTTAGATAATTGCTTTTCATTATATTGATTGATATTTTGACCATTTAAAGATACAGTGCCTTCTGATGGTAATTGCAAGGCACCTGCCATTGTTAACAACGTACTTTTTCCTGATCCTGATGGTCCAATAATGGCAACTAGTTCGCCTTTTTCTAATTTAAAGTTGGTTGATTTTACTGCTTCTATCGTTCTATTACCGTCTTTAAATGACTTTGTGACATTCTCAAATGCTAACATGTTTCCGCCTCCTAACTAATGACTTTCAATGGTTCTACTTTTCGTATACTTAATACTGAGAATAAACTACCTAAAATTGCGACGATAATAAGCACGATACCGTATAACAACATTGTTAAATAATCAAATTTAATAGGCACTGCTTCTGGTAAGAATGAACCTGTTAACACCGTTAATCCAAAGCCAATCAATGTACCGATTAAAGCGATAATAATCGTTTGGCTCATAACTGAACGCGCTAAAAAGCCATTCGTTAATCCTTGTGCTTTTAAAACACCAAATAAATTTCTCTTTTGTAAGGTAATAATGTATAAGAATATACCAATAACCATTGCTGAAATCGCAAATAAGAACACAATCATAAAGTTTAATGTTAAATTTTGCGCTTGATAGCCTGGTAACTTCGTAATAAATGATTCAATGTCATCTACTTCTAAATCTTTGTTTAATTCAACATCTTTCCAATTTTTATCTTTAACGACTAGCGCATTAATCTTATCGCCTTTTAACATCGGATTTAATTTCCCAATCGTTTCATTATTTGTAAATAAAACAGGTGATGCATTAAATTTAGAACTTACTGAGAAACCGACAATTTTTAATTCTTCATCACTATTTGAAAGTGTTAATGTGTCCCCGATTTTAAATCCTTTTGTTTTTAAAGTATGATCTGCAACGACTTCATTATTCTTCTCAAATAGTTTGCCGTCTTCTATTTTAGGCATTAAAAACCCTTTTCCATCGATACCAAAGACCGTCGCATTCTCTTTGTTTTTACCGTCTGAAGCGATAACAGCCGTTTGCTTTAAACCTTCACTTTTATCAAATTTGCCTTTAACATCATCTGTATTAATAGATGATTGTGCAACTGTTTGATTGGCATCTTTATTCAATACAATCGCATCTGCTTTCCATAAATCGACTGCTTCTCTATTCATATTCATCAATCCATTTGCTAACCCTGATAATAAGAATAAAAGATAGCTAATCATAACTAATACGCCAATAATTAGACCAAACTTCGTCTTATTTCGTCTCATTTCATTCCAAGCTAAAAACATACTTCCAGCCCTTTCCTGAATCTAAATTTTCTATTATTTAATTATAACATTATTATTTAATTATCTTAAAATAATAGCAGCATTGTATTTATAAAAACGTTCATGTATAATTGATAACGATTATCAATTAAGGAGGTGTCAAATTGGCACAAAAAGAAATTTGCATCATTGGTACGCCACATATTCGGTTAGACCAAAGCAATCAATATTTTTTAGAAACTTATCAACGATACTTAGAAGACGCTGACGTCATTTTGAATAAATTACAGCAATACAATCCAGATTTAATCGCAATTGAATGGGATATTAAAAATAAAAATCAATTAGATAAAGACTTTAACCAATTATCCCGTAAACATTTACCGCTTCAACTCAACGAACATCATTTTTTAGCGATACCACTCGCATTGAAATTAAATTTACCAACTGTTATACCAATCGACAACAATCAAATGCAAACCCGTAAAATCCGTGCAGCATTTGCAGATGAATACCTTGAAAATGATAACCCTTTACTATACCAACATTTAAACGAAGCAAAACAAAGTCATCAAAATAAAAAAGGACAAGATTTATCATTATATGAACAATTAACGGAATATCAGGATACAGTCATTCCATTAGAACAAGTTTTTGCTATTCGTTCACTTGCAGATAGTCCCGGTATCGCCTTTTCACTTGAATGGTTAGAACGTAATCAATTTATGGCCAACAACATCATGAAAAATGCGCTTAACCATGATAGAACAGTTGTCTTTACAGGTATGAGTCATGTCAGAATTTTAAAATTCATGATAGAATCAACAGGTTTATTTAAAGTCGTTCCATCAATAGATATATTAAAATAAAGGAGCATACATATGAAAAAGTTACTTGTATTAATGGTCATCACACTTATATTAGCAGCATGTGGTCAAACAAAAGGAACAAGTGATTCAGACAGTAAGAAAGAAACAGTCACAGTTAATCAAAAATATGAATTACGTGGTAAATATAAAGACGGAAGAGATGCAGAACAGAAAGATGAAAAAGTCAAAATCACGAAAGATCCTAAAAAAGTCGTCACATTTGATTACGGTGCAACAGATATCATTAAAGCACTCGGTAAAGAAAATAATGTAGCCGGTATTTCAATAGGTTCAAGTGATTCTATGCTACCTAAAGAATTAAAATCTTTTACGAAAGATAAATATACAAATGTCGGTGAATTAGGGAAACCAAATTTTGAAAAAATAGCTGAAATCGACCCAGATTTAATTATCTTTTCAAACCGTACAGCAAGCAGCGAAACATTAAAAGAATTTAAAAAAGCTGCCCCTAATGCATCACTGCTTTATATAGGTTCAGATGATAATGCCGTCGTAAAATCCGTTTCAGATAACACGACGAAACTCGGCAAGATTTTCGGAGAAGAAAAGAAAGCTAAAGAACTTACAGATCAACTTAAAAATGAAGAACAAAAAGCTAAGAAATCAGTTAAAAATATAGATAACAGTGTCATGCTGCTACTTACAAGCCAAGGTGAATTATCAACTTACGGACCAGGCGGAAGATTCGGTGGCCTACTTTATGATCAACTTGGATTTAAACCAGCAGATAAAAAAGTTAAACCAAATCCACACGGCCAACCCGTCAGCTTTGAATACGTCGCTTCAAAAGATCCAGAAGTCATATTCGCAATGGATAGAGACGAAGCAACAGACGGAAAAGGCACAAGTAAGAAAGTACTAGGAAACGACGTACTTAAAGACGTAGATGCCATAAAAAATAATAACATCATTAACTTAGATGCAAAATCATGGTACTTCTCATCAGGTGGCATTAAATCCACTACGAAACAAATACAAGAAATACAACAAATCGCGAAAAAATTACAAGAACAGAAATAATAAGTGTGGATGGTGGTGTTGAATGTTTGGCTAACTATCATTATTCTGAATTCTGGTAATTAGAATGCCCTAACTTCCATTATTTCGAATTCTGGTAATTAGAATGCCCTAACTTCCATTATTTCGAATTCTGGTAATTAGAATGCCCTAACTTCCATTATTTCGAATTCTGGTAATTAGAACGCTGTAACTACCATTATTCGGAATTCTGGTAATTAGAGCGCTGTATCTTCCACTATTCGGAATTCTGGTAATTAGATGGACGCTCTCTTACGGACATTTCTCGAAATTCTGTCCCTTACAGCATACAAACTTCGTCATCTTATACGACAAAAACGCCACTGGCTCCTGCCAGTGGCGTTTTCCTTTATCTATTCTGTTTCACTTTCATAATATATCCGAACAATCCGATTCCCCATAATAAAAATAGTGGATCCCACACGAATGCTTGTCCGAAGGTTGTAAAATAGTTATGACTCTCGATTATTTTACACATTTTTAATATGCCAATTATCATGTTTAATCCACCATATATCATTAGAAAAATACTGCCTATTAAAGATATGATATATATTTTCTTATCAAAATGATTGGTTAATGTTAATGGCACGATGGTCGCTAAAAATTTAAACACACCTATTAATAACAGCCCGATATTAATCCATATTCCAAACTGTGCACTTAACGTGAAGACCCATGAGCCAACTGTTATGAGACCCGCTTCTCCACCAAGTCCCCAATACAATGAAAATAGTGCATGCACACTTCCTGCTATGATAAATAATGATATATACTTTTTCATTCAATCACCTATTATAATCATAAATTTTCTGCGATATATATTTTTATATTTCGATAACTTGTATTGTATTTTTAATTTCAGTTGCTAAATCAGTCGTTCGCCACTCTCTTTGATAACCGAGACATGGACATATATATTGAATACCACTTTCTTCTATTATATTACGAAAATGCACATGCCCCATAATACTGTATTTGATTGGGTATGCTTCATAGAACTTATCAAAGTCTGATGTACCTATAAATGCATTAAAATAATCAAATATTCTATGTGGCATTGGTACAGCAAATTTTCGATTGGTCACAATATGCGTCATTAATATAATATTTTTATCTTTTACCTGTTCTAAATCATTTCTCACGGATTCGGCAGCTAATCGCGACATTTCTAAGTCTGACTTACCCCAATCGATATGTTCTTTATCTAGCCATGTAGAGCCGTAATATTTTCTACGTTCTAATCTTTCCATACTAAATTTATTTTGGTCTGCAAAGCTATAATCATACCATCCACTGTGCCCGACAATCGCCCAATCTTCATTCACAATATATGGACTTGCTATAATACTTTCAGGTTGCGCTTTATAATATTCAAAAATTTCATACGAACTTTTTTCTTCTTGATCTTTTTTCCAATAATCATGATTGCCAGGTATAAACAACACTTCAACTTTAGAATGACGCTTAACATTTTGAACAAACTGCATCGTTTGTAAATAATGATTTGAAACATCACCTGCTATTAATAAAAGGTCTAAATTCAAATGTGTAATTTCTTGCGCTAAAATATATTCAAAATCTTGAGGATAGTAATCTTTACTTCTATCTATATGCAAATCTGAAATGGTACCAATTCTCATATGCATGACCTAGCTTTCTTTAAAATAACGTTGTATATCAATTTTATATTAACATATTCTATCCTTGTATCCTTTATAATAGAATTAAGATTTAAATAGGAGGTTTTGAGTTGAATATTTTACAATTTGAAGAGTACTTAAAAATAGATACAGAATCTTTTAATCAAGTAGATTTGCGCACTTTGAACCACTATATCGAAAGATTCATGTACACTGTACCTTTTGAAAATATTAGCGTTCAAAATAAAGAACCGATTTCAGTGAACATTTATGATTTATTTAACAAAATTGTTCATCGTCATCGTGGTGGATTTTGTTATGAATTAAATACGATTTTTCAATATTATTTAAAAGAAAAAGGATTTCACGTCGAACGTGTATCAGGAACGATTCATACGCCAGATGACAATTGGAGTAGAGACGGTTCACATATGTCGACAATCGTACATTTAGATCAACCTTATATTGCAGACGTAGGATTTGGAGATTTACCAACAAAAGCTATTCCAATCTCTGACCCAGATAATATTGTAGTTATTGATGATGTTAACGGTCATTATCGTGCTATTTTAGACGAAGATCGTGTCATTCACCTTCAAAAACAGTTAGATGACCAATCATGGCGCACATCTTATTTAACAAATGAAATTTGTAGACCGTGGGACTTCTTTATAGAACATTTAGATTATAATGAACATCATCCTGATTCAATATTCGTTCAGAAACTAATTATTACAATGGCTAAAGAATATGGTAGAGTAAGCATGTCTTATGATCATTTAACCATTACGTCTAAAAATCATAAACAAAAAGAAAGTTTCAAACGTGATCAATATAAAGCCATATTAAAAAAATATTTCGGTATAGATGAAACAATTCATACGTTGGAAAGTTGAGGAAAGCTCTATCTTCTTCCATTACTCTAATAAAATAAGCCGGAGACGTCACAAACGTCTTCGGCTTTCTTCATATATATTAATCTGTTTTTACTTTACCTTTTTGTAATTCTTGTTCTGTCCACCATAGTGCATCTTCAGGATTTTTAACGGCATGTTCGAAATCTTTTTTAGAAGATACTGTTGGATATGATCCTTTTAATGCTTTTCCTGATGTTGTTTCAAATAGGAATAGTATTGTTACAAATCCTATAACACTTACAGCTGTTAAATAATAAGCTGGTGCTAATGGATTTTGTGTGACATGTACTAACCATGTTGAAACTAATGGTGTTGTACCACCAAATATTGAAACAGATACGTTAAATGTAACCGCTAATGTACGGTAACGAACATCTGTATAGAAAATACTTGGTAATAAACTTGGCATTGCACCTTCATATGTTGATAAGAAGAAGCCAAGAATAAAGATACCTAATGATATAAACATTAATTGGTTAAGTCCTATGAAATAGAACGCTAGCATTGAAAATGCTGTTAAACCAAATGTACCGAATAACACAACTTTTTTGTTACCGATTTTGTCACTTAAACGACCGAATATAAATGCTAATGGCACCATAATAACCATAACACTAGTAATCAATACTGTACTAACTGTTGTTGAAATACCAATTACTTCGTCTAAGTATGACGGCATATATGAAAGTAACATATAGTTTGTAATATTAAAGAACGCAACTGCTATAAAGCATACGATAATATCTTTTTTGTGATTTTGAATAATTGAAATGAATGGTTCTGGTTTTTCATCATTCTCAGAAATATCATTTTCAAAAATTGGTGTTTCATCTAAATGTCTTCTTAAATAAAGTCCAACTAAACCAAGTGGTGCACCTAGAATGAATGGAATTCTCCAACCCCATGCTTGCATTTGTGCATCTGATAAACCAATAAATAATCCACTTGCTAATAACGAAGCTAAAATATAGCCACCTAAAGTACCAATTTCTAATCCACTACCTAAAGCACTTCTTCTATTGTCTGGAGAAGATTCTGCAATATATACCATTGCACCTGCATATTCCCCACCAGTTGAGAACCCTTGAATAATTCTCGCTAATAGTAATAAGACTGGCGCCCAAATACCTATTTGATCATAAGTAGGCAATAATCCAATTAATAACGTTGAAGCTGCCATCAATACGATAGTCGTTGTAAGAACGGTTTTTCGGCCAAGTTTATCGCCAATTTTACCAAATATAATACCACCAAGTGGTCTCATTAAGAACGCAATCGCAAATGTAGCGAAAGTAAATACTAATTTCAGTTCATCATTTTCAACTGATGTAAAGAAATTCTTACTAATGATAATTGCTAAATAAGAATATAGACCAAAGTCAAACCATTCCATAGCATTACCAATACCTGTAGCATAAACACTTTTTTTAGTTTGTTTCATATCTACAACATTTATTTTATTCTTGTTGAATTTCATGTTTTTATAAACACCCTTTCAATATAGTTATGTATACTACCATATTGAAAAATAAGCACAACTGTAATTTTACACTTTGTTAAGCATCAACTTTTGTGAAAAACACCACAAGTATATAAGCTTATTAGCCTCATAAGTGGTCGACCGATGTTGTAATATTACTTATATTTCTTGAATAATTTTATAAAAAAACAGAAAAAAGCTCTTTCAAAGCTTTTTTCTGTTTTAATTATTTTAAATTATTTCAATCTTTGAACCTTCTTGAAGTGTCACGATTTCTTTGTCTTCTAAATATAATGATCCAGATTGTTCTGCATTTGTACTTCCATCAAATTTTAAAGTAATATGACCTAAATCATTTAAATTTTTATTTACTGCAGATCCTACTTTTGTAATTTCATATTCTGTTCCATCAATGAATAATTTATTTGATTCAGTAATCTCATTTTCAACTGGATTAATATCAATAATGTAACAAAAATCTACTAATTCATTTGGTGCGTTATCACCAAATAATATAATCATCTTTTCTGCTTCAAATGCATTAGCATCTTTTCCTATTTTTTTAATCTCTGTTTGATACATGTCATTTACTCTCCTTAATTATTTATATAGACCGAAGCTTGCTAACCAGGCGACAAACACCCTAGGAACACCGTTTAAGAACCGAGAATATAGAACAGATGGCACACCAACTTCAATCGTTTTAGTTTCTGCTTCTGCTAAACCTAAACCAACCGGAATAAAGTCTGCAGCATTTTGTGTATTTATTGCAAATAATGCTGGTAATGCTAAATGAGGTGGGATGTTGCCTTTACCAATTTCAACACCAATAAGTGTTCCTAATACTTGGCCGATAACGCCACCTGGTCCTAATAATGGACTTAAGAATGGTAATGAACATATAAGTCCAATAGCTAATAATCCCCAAATATTACCTGCTAATGGTGACATAAATTTAGCAAATAAATCACCAATTCCTGATCCTTGAATAATACCAATTAACAATGCAACAAATCCCATAAATGGAATGATTGTATGCAACATCGTTTCTACTGCATCACGAGCGGCTTGGTAGAAAGTATTGATTACTTTACCTGCACCTAAACCTATTTTAGTTAAAAGCGATTTATTCTCTTGCTCTGCTCTTGTTTCCATAATTTTTTTATTCTTAGAATAAGTCGTTTTTTCTTCTGAAGTAGCTGCAGAATTGTTAGAGTCAGTATCATTACCAGTAGAATTATTTTCTCCAGCTACTGACACTTGATCAACATCCACATTAGAAACATAAATTTCTTCAGTAATATATTGTCTTAATGGACCACTTTTACCAGTTGCCATTATATTTATTGTAGGGATACCTTTTTGAGGATATATACCACATCTCAAAGTTCCACCACAATCAATAACAGCAACCATGATTTCATCTTCAGGTACTGATGTTTCAAAACCATTAACTGGTGTTCCTCCAGTTATTTCACAAATTTTATCAACGATATCTGGTTTATGACCGCCAGTAACATACATAACTTTATCTTTTTTACCTTCAATACCTATTTCTAATGGCCCACCAAATCCACCTGAACCTTTTACAATTTTAGCTTTTTGACTCATTTTATGTCACCTCACCCTTCAAGTTTAACTTCAGTACTTAATTTAACTTTTTGTTGTTTCTCAACATAACTTGTTGTAAAGTCTGTTACCCATCCACCAATAAAGTTCATAACAAGACCAACTAGTAAATATCTAACTGCTAAATCTGTCATTGGTAATCCCAACTGTTGAATACCATTTGCAATACCCATAAAAATAAATAACTCTGCTGGGTTTATATGTGGGAAAATACCATTACTTGTATGTGCAAATTGTGCAGCTGATGCAAAATAACTTGGTTTATATTTTTCAGGCATAAATCTACCGAGCGAATGTACCATTGGATTTGCTAACATAAACGATCCTAAGAATGGTAATACTAAATATCTTAATAATGGGTTTTTGGATGATTTTTGAGCAATAATATTAATACGGTGTTCCCCTATTAATTGAATTAAAGTATTCATTGCAATTAATAACATTAAAACGAGTGGTACAATTGTTGTCATCCAGTCTATAAATGTATCTGCACCTGTTTGAAATAACTTAATAAATCCTTCAGCTAACTTAACTATGAAGTCCATGATGATTTACTCCCTTCTTTTTTAAACATTCCATTTATTTTTTTAACTGCCTTCATCATTGGAGATGGAATCTTCTCAATTTCTCCACCTGATTGAATGACGTTAAATGTATGTTGTGCGTCCAATATTGCTTTAATTAACAATTTGTTATATTTTTTCAAATCTGTATCTCTTAATTTATTGATTTTATAACCATCTAAACCTTTTAATTTTTTAAATTTAGAAAATACGGTTACCCCTTGCATATATCTTGCTTCTTCGATTTCATTCCGATTATTTATTTGTAGTAAAACGAGTGTCCCAGCTTTAAAAATTGCTGGTCTTCTCCCTATTGCTACACGACCATTTTCACGCATGCTCGTATAATGCTTTGTAAAATTTTTAATTTGAAGTAGTCCTAATAAATACTGAATTACAAATCCAACAGCTAACATGATAATCAATATAATAAAAAACATAACTAACCTCCGATTTCTTTATTTAGTATATGTGCAAGCGATATATAATCCGTATCACGATTGATTTTTTCAATGATATAACTGTTAGCTGTAATTGCTAATATTTCTTCATATAATCGAATTAGTACCGCTTCATTACCTTCATTTTCTGGTGTTGCTACCATTACAATAATTTTTACATTTTCATAATCTAATAGAGGTTCATCTAATATGCAAAACTTCACCCATATATCATTTAGACTGTGGCTAGTATGAGGGAAGCCTAATAAACCAGTTATGGTAGATTTATTATCTTCTCTTTCTAGTATTCTATTCGAAAAGCCAGAATCTACTTTCTCTTTATCAATCATTTCAAGTGATAAATACTGAATGACATCTTTGTAATTCATTCTTTTACTAATATGATAAACATCAGACTCGTTGATAAAATCAACTAAAATACTATTATTAAATAATTGGCGATTATTAACATCTTTATATATTAGAAACTGCTCTATTTTAAGCTTCAAAGCTTGTTCATCTAAAATATTATCTACATAAATAATTTTATTAAATAATCTATTACTTTTTATTGTTGAAACTACTAAATCAAATTGATCTATATCATTCAATTCAATTTGATTTTCATTTATTACTTTCACTTGAATATCTTTACCAAAAATTCTTTTTAACTGCACTGTGACCAATTTTCCACTACTTAAACCCTGATCTGTTATAAACGCAATCGACTTTATTTCTTTTAACTTTTGTTCTAATTGCTGCAAGTAAACACTAAAATATATAGATAAAAATCCAAGTTCATTTAAAGGAACTTCTATATCTAATTCTTTTTCAATGTTTTCTGCGAGTACCTTTGATAATTCATAAGCAAATGGGTATCTCGTTTTAACCTCATCTATTAAATCATTATGAATATTAATCTCGAATATGAGTCTATTTATGAGATATTTGATATGAAGTTTTATATCATTACTGAACAGTTGCTCATCTATTTTTATAGTGTAGTAAAAGTTAATGTCTTTAATAGTATTTTCAATAATACTATTAAGTATTGTCTGATCTTGTTCATTTATCATTTCATCTATAATCGAAGCTCTCCTACCAATAATTTGAAAGACGATTAATAGAATTTCTAAGTTAGGAAATACAACTTCATAATGTTTCTTAATATAATCCTTAATGCCACTGACAACTTTGAAGTCTTCCGATTCATACACTCTCTCGTCTATTTGAACATTTTGTTGAATATTAAAACCTTCGTCCAATCTAGTTAATATGACCTGTGTAGAAAGTCTTAATCTTCTATAACTGGTAGCATCTAAGTTAAACTTATCTTGAATATTTTTTAAAGTTTCATTTATGTGGTCGGGTAATATAGCACTTTTATATTGATTCGGAAAACATTCAATCAATACTTTCCTTACTTCAATTTCACTACCTTCGATTCTGAGACCAACGTTTTGAGTACCTTTAATTTCAACTTTGTAATTTTTTAAAATGTTTTTTATTTCTATCAACGTATTATTAACGATACTTTTACTTATATATAGTTCTTCAGCAATGTCATCGATTGTACAAACACCATTATTCAATAAATAGTAAAAGACACTTTCTTCTCTAGCTTCGACTTCATGAATGCTTTTACTTATATTATTTTTCAGTTTTTGTAAAATATTAAAGAATACTGATTCATCTAATACAATCATCGATATTTCATGATGATCTTTAATAATACTGATTGAACCACCAAAATGTGTAAGTAGTTGATTAATATAGTTAGATAACGTTCTTTGAGATATAGAAAGTTGGTGGGCAAGTTTATCAGTTGATATGTGTTCTTTCTGCAATACTTCTATTATTAATAAATGTTTTTTATTCAATAACATAACTTCCCCACCTTTCTATCTCTTAATTTAACCTCTTGATTTACCACCAGAAATGTTAATTGTTGTCCCCGTAATATAGCTTGATTTATCTGAGCTTAAATAACAAACTAAATCAGCTACTTCTTTTAACTCTCCTACTCTTCCTAATGGTATAGATTTTGAATAATCACCATTAAGTTTATCGACAGTTGTATTTCTACTATAAGCTAATGCTTCCTCATATTGTTTTGTACGTAACCCAGTCTCTTCTAATATTCCTGGAGCAATTGCTACAACTTTAATATTATATTTACCTAATTCTTTAGCCCAACTTCTTGTAAATCCAATTAATGCAGCTTTTGTAGCAGAATATATACTTTGACCTTCTGAGCCTTCTTGACCAGCTTCACTCGCAATATTAACAATAATACCTTTATTATTTTTGACGAATTGTCTACTTACTTCTTGGCTAAAGAATATAGGTCCTTTTAAATTCACGCCAAACATTAAATCTAAATCTTTCATATTAATTTCGTATTCTGGTTTTTCACCTTTAACATCCACTAATAATCTAGGTAAGTTTATACCTGCATTATTAACAAGTACATCAATTTGAGATTGCTCTTCTAAAATTTGACTAACTGTACTTTGAACTGCTTCTTCATCTGTAACATCCGTTTGAATAAAATGATAATGTTCATTATCAATTGGATTATCTTTTAAATCTACATTATATACAATTGCACCATTTTCTAATAGAGAATTCACAATCTGTCTACCAATTCCAGATGTTCCACCTGTAACAATTATTACTTTACGTTCTATCTCTAACCAATTATTAGACATATCTATTGCCTCCTATGTAATTTGTAAATTCATTATAGTATTAAACGCTTTCATAATTAATTTAGATTTTTATGCATAAACTTGAAAACGGTAAAATAATAGAAAACTTGCTAAATGATTTTGAAGCATCCTACACAGATTTACATTCCTAAAAGCGTTATACTAAATATAAATCATCACAATTGGAGGTTTTGTAAATGGAACGATTTGATATGTTGATTATTGGTTTTGGTAAGGCTGGTAAGACGCTTGCTAAAGATTTTGCAGGGCAAGGTCAAAAGGTCGCGGTTATTGAACAAGATTCAAAAATGTATGGAGGTACTTGTATAAATGTTGGTTGTATTCCTAGTAAGACATTGCTCCATGAAAGTCTAGAACATCATTCATTTTCTGAAGCGATGGATCGTAAGAAAGATGTTGTTGCTGCTTTAAATAAGAAGAATTTCAACAATCTTAATTCTGATGACAATATCGAAGTGTACACTTATAAAGCGCATTTTAAAGATAACCAAACAGTGTTGCTTTTAAATGACCAGAATGAAACGGTTGAAACGATTCAAGCGGATAAGATTGTGATTAATACGGGTACGCGTTCAAATATTCCTGATATAGATGGTATTAATACAACTGAAAATATTTATGATTCTAAAGGGATTATGGCATTAGATCACTTACCTGAAACACTTGTTATTATTGGTGCTGGTTATATTGCATTAGAATTCGCGACAATCTTTTCAAAATTAGGCAGTAAAATTAAAATCGTGCATCCTCGTAAGCATGTATTAGTAACTGAAGATAAAGATATTGCTTCTCTTATTTATGATGAAATCATTAGTCAGGATATTGAATTTATTGATGAAGCTGAAGTAACAGCCTTCTCTACTGAAAATAATCGTCCCATCGTGCATACTTCTCAAGGTGATATAACAGGTGATGCGGTATTACTTGCGACTGGTCGTGTGCCTAATACCGATTTAGCTTTAGAAAATACAGATATCGAACTTGGAGATAAAGGTGAAATTAAAGTTAATGAACATCTACAAACTTCTGTAGACCATATTTATGCAGTTGGAGATGTTAAAGGTGGTCCTCAATTTACTTACATTTCATTAGACGATTACCGTATTGTTAAAGATCATTTAGTTGGTAAACAACACCGCACAACGGAAAATAGAGGTTATGTGCCTTATACAGTATTTCTAGATCCTCCACTTTCAAGAATTGGCTACACTGCAAGTAAAGCTAAGAAAAATGGCCACAATATTTTAGAAGGTCAAATTGAAGTGAAGAATATCCCTCGTCACAAAATCAATCATGATGACAGAGGCTTATTCAAAGTTGTTGTAGATGCAGATAGTAAACTTATTCTAGGTGCAAGTCTTTACGGTAAAGAATCTGAAGAATTGATTAACATTCTAAAACTTGCAATGGATCAACAAATTCCATATACCGTTTTAAGAGATAACATATATACCCACCCTACGATGGCTGAATCATTTAACGATTTATTTAATATTTAATTTAGTCAAAGTAGGTCAAATTATTTGAAATCAAAATCGCACTCGTTCACAATAGTAGTATCAATCATTATAGGAGTGATTTCATGTCTGAAGAAAAACATAACGAAAAAGATATACTTACTGAAAAGTTATTAGAAACACGTACGGTTATTATTACCGGGGAAATCAATGATAAAGTGGCAAAAGAAGTCGGTAATCAACTATTACTATTAGAAGCAATGAGCGATGAACCTATCAATCTATTTATTTCAAGCCAAGGTGGTCATGTAGATTCAGGTTATTACATTCATGATATGATTAATTTCATTAAACCAGAAGTTAATATTATCGGTTCTGGTTGGGTAGTAAGTGCAGGCGTTATTATTTATTTAGCTGGTAAAAAAGAAAACCGCTATAGTTTACCTAATACAAGATTCATGATTCATCAGCCTTCTGGCGGTGTACAAGGTCAATCTGTTGAAATGGAAATCACAGCTAAAGAAATTATTCGCACAAGACATAAAATTAATGAATTAATCGCAAGAGAAACTGGCCAAGATATTGAAAAAGTAGAAAAAGACACTGGCCGTGACTACTGGTTAAGCACACAAGAAGCTAAAGACTACGGATTTATTAACAAAATCATTAAATCTCGTGATGAAATAAAATAACGTAACATGAAAGGCAGGGGCTGCGATAGTCGCCCCTGCTTTTTCTATGTTTATATAATGTGAACGGATTGTATTGGGTGGATAACTGCACGATATTTCTTAGTCTTCGTGCAGTTGAGCCTTATTTTGTACCCTAGCGCACTATATCTCTCAGTCTTCGTGCAGTTGAGCCTTATTTTGTACCCTAGCGCACTATATCTCTCAGTCTTCGTGCGTTATGCCTCCATTTTATACCTTATCGCACGATATTTCTTAGTCTTCGTGCGCACAAGCCAGTACATTCTCTACCATCTACCAATTATATTCATATCATGATTATTTTCTTCTATATTACTTAATATTCTCATCTACCATACGTTTCATAATAGACAATGGTCCTGTTGATGCGATTGTTGAGACATAATTTACGAGTTCTTCTACGGATACGCGATTTTCATCTGATACCCAGTATTTGATCATCGACATCATTGAACCTACTACATAACTTAAGTAATAATTTTCTGGAATGCCAAATACATTATCCTTATTACCTATTAAATGTTTAATATTACTTCTCACAATATCTGCTAATTGTTCTTCGATTTGACTTTTACGTTCTAAGTTTAGAATCACTTGATAAAATTCCATATTATGCTCAATATGCGTAATGACATTTTTAATAATTTTATTCGCAAAGTCTTCAATAAAACGATCACTCGTCTTAGTGGATAAATCCATCTTTCTAATATCTACAAATCCTTTAATTTTCTCTATTTGTTCATTTTCCATTTCATCTAACAAAGCATATTTATCTTCATAATTTAAATAAAAGGTTCCTCTATTAACATCTGCTAAATCTGAAATTTGTTGTATCGTAATACGATCAAGGTTATTTTCTTTTAATAACTGGATAAATGCTTGTTTAATTGCTCTTTTACTTTTTCTTACGCGTCGATCTTCTGCCATTTTTAACCATTCTCCTTATTTTAATGAACAATTTGCATATATTTGTTGATTAATAAACGTATCGTAAGCAATTGACGATTGTAACTATCTTAAATTCTATTATAATAAACAATGTTATTAATAATCAACACAATGTTCATTAATCAAGGAGGAAAAAATATGAATATTTTCAAAAAGAAACTTTTTTGGATGACACCTATTCTAGTAATCGTCATACTTTTATTATTAGCGATTGCTTTTATTCCAGCATATAATCCAGAACCAAAATCAGTCCCAATTGCGATTGTGAATCAAGATAAAGGTACAACAATGCAAGACAAAGACGTCAATATCGGGAAAACTTTTGCAGATAAAATTAAAGACAATAAAGATTTATCAGACAAAGTTGAATGGGTAGATGTAGATAGCAAGAAAGATTTAAAACAAGGCTTCAAAGACAACAAATATTATGGTGAATTAATTTTAGATGAAAATCTTTCAAAAGATTCTATGAGTAAAGTTCAAAAGACAGTTCAAGACGCAAAAATTAAAGAAATGCAGTCACAAATGAAAGAAAAAATCGAAAGTGGACAAATTCCACCTGAACAAGCTAAAAAAATGCAAGAACAAAACAAAGTTGAACCTGTTAAAGTTAAACAAGGACAAGTTGAAATCATCGTTAACGAAGGTGCAAGTATGCAAGGTGCACAACTCGCGAATACAATGTTAACGACTATCGGTGATCAACTGAATACACAAATTTCTAAACAAGGTATCCAAACTTTAGATAAAATGGATGTCGACGTTTCAGCTTCAGATATTCAAGGTATCACAAATCCAATTAAAGTGGATAAAACAAACATGAACGCTGTTAAATCACATCAAGGTAACGGAAACTTACCATTCCTAATGTTCACACCAGTATGGTTAGCATCATTAGTTGGCTCAGTTGTTCTATTCTTCTCATTCAGAACAAGTAATAATATCACAATTAAAGACCGTATTTTCGCTTCACTTGGCCAATTAGGGGGTGCGATTGTTACAGCATTAATCGGTGGATTTGGATATATTTACTTTATGACGCACGTATTAGATGTAACAATTAACGAACCAACTAAAATCGGTTTATACATTTCAATTGCAATCCTAGCTTTCATCAGTCTCATCTTAGGATTTATGACATGGTTAGGTGTCAAAGCTATTCCATTATTTATGGTATTGTTATTCTTCAGTATGCAACTCATCATGTTACCAAAACAAATGTTGCCACAATTTTATCAAGACTATATGATCGGATGGAATCCATTTAGACATTATGCAGAAACATTACGAGGACTATTGTATTTACACCACGATATCGAACTTAATAGTACAATGTGGATGTTTATAGGCTTTATCATCTTCGGTGGTGTATCAGCTATATCAGCAGCTATACTTAGAAAACATAGCGAAAAAAGAACAGAAGTACCATCATAAAATAAAAAAATCTCATGTGACTGAATCATTCAGTGCCACATGAGATTTTTTATTATGTTATTTTTTCTCTTTGAATCCTTGTTCTTTAATAAATTTTTCTGATTTTTTCATGCTTACGCCTTTATCAGTATCTCCAATAATATCAACAACATTATTATCTCTTAATTCTTTGAAATCAGCTTTTTCATAATCAACTTCAACATTTTCGATTAATTGATTATCGTTACTTTTTACAGATTCCTTAACACCTTTAATATCTTGGAATTTTTTACTTTCAGTCTCAAGCTGTTTCTTTAATTCTTCTTTCTGGCTATCTTCAGTAATATTAAAATCTTTGTAATCAATTGTGATTTTAGATGTTTGCTTTAACACTTTGTCCCCTTTATATGTATACGTCATTTCAACATCTGCTCTGTTTTGCTCACCAGTAAAAGTTTTAGTTTCTTCCTTACCACAAGCTGATAATAAGACTAACATCATCGTGCATAATAAAGAACCAACCATTAATTTCATAGATATTTTCATTTGCTTCGTCACCTTCCATATCCTTTAGTTATATTTCTATAATCTAATATATCACTATATAGTTTATTTATCTCAATTTTCCGAGAAAAAATAATTTGAAAAATGTCAGTATTATAATTATTATATTTAATTTTACGAAATTTTTATATTGGTTCTTGATCGTTAGTGCTTAAGTTTCTTTATATCATTCAAATTCTGGGCTGATTTCGCTGGCTAACGATCTTGTTTCGTTTTCTTGAGCGTTAGAATTTCTAACGATCTTGTTTTCGATTCTTGATCGTTAGACAGCTCATTTTATGTATTTTCACTCATTTCCACCTGCGATTTGGTGCGCTAACGATCTTGTTTCATTTTCTTGAGCGTTAGAATTTCTAACGATCTTGTTTTCCACTCTTGATTGTTAGACAGCTCATTTTGTGTATTTTTACTCACTTCCACCTGCGATTTGGTCCGCTAACGCTCTTGTTTCATTTTCTTGAGCGTTAGAATTTCTAACGATCTTGTTTTTCATTCTTGATCGTTAGACAGCTCATTTTGTGTATTTATACTCTTTTCCACTTGCGATTTGGTGCGCTAACGATCTTGTTTCGTTTTCTTGAACGTTAGAATTTCTAACGTTCTTGTTTTTCATTCTTGATCGTTAGACAGCTCATTTTGTGTATTTATACTCTTTTCCACCTGCGATTTGGTGCGCTAACGATCTTGTTTCGTTTTCTTGATCGTTAGAATTTCTAACGATCTTGTTTTCCACTCTTGATCGTTAGCCACTCTTACTCCAACCCATACTCCCTCTCACAAAAGAAAAGACCAGCTCCCCCGAGCTGGTCTTCTTTTTATAATATTTCTCTTGCTTTAAGTACCGCTTCTTGCGTAATTTCATGACTGTTAACCCATGCTTCTGTCACTGTTGCGTTTCGTTCTTTAAATATTTCTATCACGCGCTCGCTTTGTGCGTTTGTAACGATTGGATCTCTTGCACCCATTGATAAAAAGACATTAAAATGAGATAAATCTTTATGATTATTTTCTAAATCTAATGGATAAAGTGGTGCAAAGAGTAATGCTTTTTGAAATGGTGTTTGTTCTCTTAATATGAGATTAATCGCCATATTAGAACCATTAGAGAATCCTACTGGAATAACATCTTCTAATTTAAAACCATATTCTTTAGATGATTCTTCTATAAATTGATACAATTCTTGTCCTCTATATTCTAAATCTTCTAAGTCATATTGCCCTTCTCCGAGTCTTTTGAAATATCTAGCCATACCATTTTCAGATACTTCACCTTTAACACTCAAAATACTATAAGTCGGATCAAGCATTTCTGCTAATGGTAATAAATCTCTCTCATCTCCACCTGTTCCGTGAAGTAATAGAAATACTGGTTTACCTTGTGCACCTTGTTTAAATATATGTTTCATATTTACTATCTCCCATCATATTATGGTCTTTCGATTGTGAATGTGTGTCCAATTTCAGCATAATCATTCCCAGCAAGTCTGCTTACCGCATTGAGCTTTTCTTTATTAATATATCCATCATCATAAATACCTTCGTCAAAATGATAATACTTCACTTCTAGCAGTAATAAATCTGAAATAGGTTGTCCGTCTTTTTCAATTACAATATCATCATATAGAACCGCTTCAAATCGAACTTTACTTTGCTTCAAGCCTTTCACAGATACTTCAACTGAATCTACTATTTCAAAATTCGTACGTTCGAGTTCACTTTCTTCATGACTTAACATAGCTGCTGTTTGATTCGCATCACGCACATTATTTGTATCTACAATATGCACGACCGCTTCTTTATTCTGAATGATATTTCGTGCAGTATCTTTCATTTCACCATTCACTCTTTGTACTGCGATAGAAAGAATCGGTGGGTCTGAAGATACAACATTGAAAAAGCTAAACGGTGCTATATTCAGTACGTTATCATCTGATTCTGTTGTGACTAATGCAATTGGTCTAGGAATAATAGATCCTATTAACAATTTATAGTTTTCTTTCTGCGATAAGACTTCTGGTCGTATCTCCTTCACCTTAACCACACCTTTTCTCATTAATGTTCTCTACTTGTATCAAAAGCTTTAATTTCAGATTCAATGTAGTCACGTTTTGCTTCTAAGAATGGTGGTAATGCAAGACTTTCACCTAATGTTTCATAAGGTTCGTCTCCCATAAATCCTGGTCCATCAGTAGATACTTCTATAAGAATATGACCAATTCTTGCGTATAGCGCTTCAAAATAATATCTATCGACATTACCTGAGTTACCAATGCGAAGTTCGTTATATTTTTCTTCCCACGCTTTAATCGCTTCATGGTCTTTTAATCTGAATGATACGTGATGCACTTCACCATAACCTTGTCTTGCTTCAGGACCTTGGTCGTCTTTTCTCAAAATAACTTGACCACCGTTACCGCCTTCTCCAACTTCTAACAATGTCACGTTTTCTTCTTCAATAATTGGTTTCATACCGTAAACTTGTTTCAATACAGATTTGAAGTCTTCATAATAGCTCACTGTAATTTCAATTGGTCCTAATCCATAAATTGCTTTATCTTCAGGTACTGGACCATTTTTCCAAGGAATACCTGGTTTAACACCTTCATTTAATTCATCTGAAATTAATTGATATCTTTGACCGTCTTCTTCTTCAAAAGGTAATACCTTTTTACCGAATAAATCTTGGATACCGTCATGTTTAACGCCAAATTCTTCAAAGCGATTTAAATAATATTCAAGTGCTGCATCGTTTGGCACTCTGAATGCTGCACGACTAATTGAATTTGTACCACGACTACCTTTCGGATTATTTGGAAAATCAAAGAATGTCATGTCTGTACCTGGAGATCCTTGATCATCTGCGAAAAATGTATGGTACGTATATATATCATCTTGGTTTACTGTTTTCTTAACTAAACGCATACCTAGTACTTGTGTGAAAAAATCATAGTTTCTTACTGCATCATTTGTCATTGCAGTTACGTGATGGATACCGATAAGTTCTGGATTACTCATTATAGTTTCCTTCTTTCTTTATTTTTATTTCGAATTCGAAATAATAAGTTGTAAAAAAATTTGCGCTATCCACTACTCAGTAGAATTTGCGCTTATTTTTTTAAGTGCTCTACGAAAAATCGCAAGCTCTTCGTCATCTAATATAGAAAATGCTTTTTCAATTGTTTCGGCATGTTGTGGAAAAATACGTTCCATCAATTCATGACCACTTTCGGTTAGAACAGCATACGTAATACGTTTATCTTGCTCATCTTGTCGACGTGTTACAAATCCTTTCTTAACAAGTTGATCGATGACGTAAGTTGTACTACTGCTTGCAATTAAGATGCGTTGTTTTACTTTTTGAATAGGTTGATCACCTTTATGATACAAAAGTTCCATTACAGCAAATTCAGTAATATTCAAACCGTAGTTCTTCATATCTTGTTTAACAATACGATCTAACGTATCATTTGTACGTTTTATACCTACTAGCGCTTTTAATGATTCTTTCGTTCTATCCATGTTCATCACCTATTCAAATATTATTTCGATTTCGAGATAATTGTAACGCCCTCACTAATAAATGTCAACACTTTTGAGTATAAAAAATATACTAACTTTGTTTTTATTATATTTTCAATATTCTAACAAATTTAATTTAGTTGATTTTTAATAATGTTTAACCTATAATTCTTATTGAAAAACTAAGATATTTATTAATTTTATATTGGGGTAATGGGATGAAAGCATTTGATTTAATCGGGAATACGCCACTTGTCTTATTGGAACATTACAGTACAGACAACGTGAAAATATTTGCGAAATTAGAAAGTTATAACTTAGGTGGCAGCATTAAAGATCGACTAGGCAAGCATCTAATAGAACATGCACTAGCTAAAGGTAATATTCGTTCTGGTGATACAATAGTTGAAGCCACTGCCGGTAACACAGGTATAGGACTTGCTATCGTAGCGAACCATTACAATATTAACTGCGTTATCTTTGCACCTGAAGGATTCTCGGAAGAAAAGATGAACATCATGAAAGCTTTAGGGGCTGAAGTAAGAAGAACACCACGTTCAGAAGGTATGTTAGGTGCGCGTCAACAAGCACAGACCTACTCTGAAGAATATGGCGCTTATTACATCAATCAATTTGAAAATGAACAGAATCCACAAGCTTATGTTCATACTTTAGCGACAGAAATTCTTGAACAATGTCCAGACATCACACATTTGATTGCTGGGGCTGGTTCTGGCGGAACTTTTACAGGAATAGCTACAATCATGAAAGAACATCAAGTACGTAATATCATTGTAGAACCTGAAGGAAGTATTCTTGCTGGTGGCGAAGCGCATGCTCACGATACTGAAGGTATTGGCGTTGAAAAGTGGCCACCATTTCTAAAGCGAGATTTAATCGATGATATTAAAGTCATTTCAGATCAAGATGCATTTACAAATGTATCAGGTCTTGCATTAAATGAAGGTATTCTTGCTGGTAGTTCATCAGGCGCAGCATTACAAGCAGCAATAGACGTTTCAAAACAAATCGAACAAGGACATATTGTCGTCATTTTCCCTGATGGCAGTGATAGATATATGTCTAAAAATATATTTAATTATGGAGGAAAAGATTATGAATAAAAAAACATTACTCATCCATGGCGGTAAAACAACAGATGCATATACAGGTGCGGTAACAACACCAATTTATCAAACAAGTACTTATGAACAAGACGGAATCGGAAATTTAAGACAAGGTTATGAATATTCAAGAACAGCTAACCCTACTCGAACAGCATTAGAAACATTAATCGCGGATTTAGAACACGGTACAAATGGTTATGCGTTCGGTTCAGGTATGGCAGCAATCTCAGCAGTCATCATGTTATTAGACAAAGGTGACCATATTTTAATTAATTCAGATGTATACGGTGGTACTTACCGTGCATTAACAAAAGTATTCTCTCGCTTCGGTATTGAATTTGATTTTATCAATACAACTGATGTAAGCAATATCGAATCTTCTATTAAAGATACAACTAAAATGTTATTTATCGAAACACCATCAAATCCGTTACTTCAAGTAACAGATATTAAAGCAGCAAGTGACATCGCTAAAAAACATGACATGTTAACTGTTGTAGATAATACATTTATGACACCTTATTACCAAAATCCATTAGACCTAGGTGCTGATATTGTTCTTCACTCAGCTACTAAATACTTAGGCGGACATAGTGATGTTGTATCAGGTTTAGTCGTAACAGCTAACGAAAGCCTTGGAGAAAGAATTGGCTTCATCCAAAATTCAACTGGTGGTATTTTAGGGCCACAAGATAGTTATTTATTAACACGTGGTATCAAAACATTAGGTTTAAGAGTAGAACAAATCAATAGAAACGTTAAAGAAGTCGTAGCATTACTAAACAAACATGAAAATGTTGTTAAAACAATTCATCCATTAAACGAAGACCATGTGAATCGCGACATTCACTTCGAACAAGCTTCAGGTTACCCAGGTATCATTTCATTTGAAGTTGCTGATGTAGAAAAAGCAAAAGAAGTCATTAAACATACAAAATTATTCACATTAGCAGAAAGTTTAGGCGCGGTAGAAAGCTTAATTTCAGTACCAAGTCTTATGACACATGCATCAATACCAGCAGAAATTCGTCATAAAGAAGGTATCGCAGACGGCATGATCCGTTTATCTATCGGTATAGAAGATACAGAAGACTTAGTAGAAGACTTAAACCAAGCATTAAACCAAATATAATAAAAAGAAAAGCTGAGACAGCGGAAATTGACCGCTGCCTCAGCTTTTTTTCATATTTGAGGTGTGGTGGATGGGTGTATTTAGTGTGGGATGGCGGTATGTGTGGAGCGTGAGGGTCGTATGTTGCTTGTTTGGGTCGTCTTGCAATATTCACGGCTCCAATGTTGCTAGTCACGTCCCACTTGCAATATTCAGACCTCCAATGTTGCTAGTCACGTCCCACTTGCAATGTTCGAGGTTCTTATTTATCTAGTTTGGTCAGTCTTGATAAATACAACGCCTCTATTTATCTTGTTTGGTCAGTCTTGATAAATACAACGCCTCTATTTATCTTGTTTGCTCAGTCTTGATAAATACAACGCTCCTATTTATCTTGTTTGGTCAGTCTTGATAAATACAACGCTCCTCACTATATTATTCCTCAATATAAAAAATGGCCGGGACATTATTCAATGTTCCGCGCCATTTTCACTTCTTTATGATTTTGTACCGAATAGACTTATTCCTAATATGACAAATACTGCGCCACTTATTTTATTGATAATTTTTTCTGCTACGATATTATCTCTTAATTTTGTTGTTAAACTACTTGAAAAGATCGCAATGATAAATGATGTGATCGCACCCATTACTGCGAAAATACTGCCCAATATTAAAAATGGTATTGGACCGTACTGATTATCCACTGAAATAAACTGTGGAATAAAGGAAATAAAGAATAGTGCTACCTTTGGATTCGTAACGTTCGTGATCACGCCTTGTACAAATAATTTTCTACGAGATTGATACACAGTCTTCTTTATAGAAATTGACGATTGTTTACTTATAAACATTTGTATACCTAAATAAATTAAATATACTGCTCCGACAATTTTAATAATCGTGAATAAGACCACGGAAGTTTGTAAAATAACGGACAAACCTAATCCTGACAGTACAGTATGAACAACTGCACCAACCGATACACCTAATGCTGAATATATACCTGCATCTCTACCTTGTGAAATACTTCTATTTAGTATAAACATCATATCAATACCAGGTGTGATACAGATGATAAGCACTGTGATTAAAAACAGTTGAAAAGATACGATATCAAACATCATTTACCCCCTTTAAATTAATCGTTAAGATATACTAACATATAATCTAAAGTTGTAAAATGAAAATTTTAATTTATCTCGACCTTTTCAATGTCTAAGTTAATATTTAACTTTTCAAGTATGGATTCAAAACCTTCTATAGTATAGTCCTCATTTTCAGTTACTAATGTCTTAATCGTCCCATGACCGTTGGAAGTGTATGATTCTGCTTGTTCAATAACAGTTTGAGCAGGATCAATAAACATGATATGCGGATATAACTCTTTAAAATAACTATACAACCACGGTAAATGTGTAGAAGATAATGTAAATATATCGATTTCTTCATGTTGGTCTATAATATCATCCATAAAATTCTTCACAGTCATTAAAGTACGATATTTATCGGATATAAATGAACCGTCTTCAACTAATTCAACTAATGAAGAAGCATTAAATTGATATACGTGACTTGAAGAAACTTCATTGTTTATAAATTCATTTAATGCATCACTTTCAATTAGGGATTGAACACCTAAAATACCTATTTGTTTACTAGAAGATTTCTCTAATGCTTCTTTCACCGGTGGATAAACACCTACGATTTCAGTATCAAAGTTATCTTTCATGTTATCCAAAATAGTAATCGTTGGTACATTAGATGCCACGATAATCAAACGAGGATTCCACTTCCCTAAATAATGAATGGTTTGTGTGATTACAGTTTCTAATTCATGGATAGATTTTTGACCATAAGGAAACTGATTGCGATCTGCCAGATATATTATGTCTTGATTTGGGTATGTCTTTTTTAACAATTCTACAATTGAATAACTACCAATTCCCGCATCAAAAACAGCAATAGGTTTCAATAACGTGTCTTGATTATTTGTCATATATGCCACCCTAACTTAAATTTCTAAAAATATTTTCGGTGTTTGTGCTATTTTCTCATCTACCACGTTATAAAATCCACCTTTTTGAAATCCCGTACAATGCACTTTGTCTTCTGTAGCAATTTCGAATTCAAGTTCCCATTTCATTCTACTCACTTTAACTAACCAACATCTACCGACTGGTTTATCATGGATCGTCAATGGTACTTTGTAGTCTGCCTCAGTTCTCATCAATATTGGTGATATATTAAATTTCATCATTTCTGAGTAAGTCATATATTGGTTAATAAAAGCAGTTCTTAAATCTTCAAACCATCTTACATACACAATATTACTCACAATGCCCATAGCATCAATATCATAAACATTAACTTCGATTTCTTTTTCAGCGACTAATTTTCTCTCTTGCATTAAAAAGACTCCTTCGTACATCATTTTTTATTATTTCAAAATAACTTTATACATATTATCACTTAAAGTCATTCATTAAATCAACCTTAAGCAATACTAGAATCTTTAAATACTTTTTGGTATTGAACATACCCTGATAAATAGTGTTCAATATCATCTATTCTTACTCTATAGCCATGATGTTTAATAAAGAATGAATTCACAATACGTGCTGGATTTTTAAAGTACATTGCAATTTCAGGATAAAAGTAGCCTGTTCTTTCATAATCAGCTCTTATATGTATTGTCTTAATGAATTTTTCTTCATCTAAATAAGTTTCAACAAGATCAGCATAGCCAGTCTTCTTAGCTTTTTCCACTAAGTGATAAGTCGCCATTAACATTTCTAAAAATGTTGGGAATGTCGTTTCCCTTTGTTGCATATAATCTAAATAACTCGATACGTTCTGAATGCCAAATTTATAATATTTCTCTTGTGGGTCAATTTGTACTAATTCATTTGTACAATATCCTAACCAGTGATCATGGTATTTCCAATATTTTTTCTCTATAAACATTTCAAATAACATTTTGACAGTATTCAACCATTCTTCATTATGATCAATTTGATAAAGTCTTAATAACGCTAAAGCAGCTTCACCATCATAATATACAATTCTGAATTGTTCTTTTATCGTTAAATCAGGATAATTTAATACGTGAATCGTTTGTTGTTGATCATCAATCATCGACAATATCCCTTTAGCAACTTTCTGAGCAGCTTCTAAATATCGAACATTATCAGGTACATGTTTTAAATACTCACAAATCGCAAAAATAAATGCAGCGTTTTGACCTAATTTTATTTCATTCATACCTTCTGTATCATCAAATATATATCCTGCGCCATCAACTTCATATAAATAATGTTTAATTAAATAATCAATCGCCTTTTCTACAATTGTGACATCTTCATTTAAATAACTCAGACCTTCTATTAATGCATATGTCGAAGATGAATGACGTAAGTTGTTATAGAAGCCTATTTCATTATCAAAATGCGGAAAATAACCGTAAATATACTTTCCGTTATCTTGAATTTGATCTTTCAAAAAGTGAGTACTTGTTTTGATTAATCGATCAATTTCTTCATTAAGATTATCAATTTTTCTCAAACCTTTACGATATCCCTTTTCTTCTAATTCAATAAGTTGATCTTCTTCAAAGAAATAACTTTTTGTGTAGAACTTATAAACAGATTCATTTTCATAATTGCTATGTGTGAAGTATTTTCTTAATTTTTTATATTTATTTATGTAGTTATTAATATTTTTCTCAGACATGATAAATTCTTTAGTACCTTTTTTAGGTCTAATAAATGCATTGGCATTAATTTCTTCTGGTAAGAACGCTAAGTCCCAGTTCTCATCTAAAGCAAAACCATATTCAACATAATTTCTACGTGTATTGATTAAATCATGCTTCAATTGTTCATACTTTATTTCTTCTATTGAAGTAACGAAATCTATTTTAACCCATTCAGCTTTTTTACCAGTATTTTTTCGAAATGCTTCTATATATTTTTTAATATTTCGGTCAGCATTATGTGATTTAAACATTTTTACTAAAGCCTTTTGAGAAGGATGACCAACACTAACAAATATCCTTTCTACATTTGAATGATTATTTAATAAATCTTTGAGTTGATTAGTTATAACCATGTATAACATTCCTTTCTTTATTAATTTATATAACAGAAAAATTCACTCTAATTATACATATTATACCATTTTTTGAAAAATTATAGAGGCCAGGACATATAAATGTCCCGGCCAAAATCTAACATTATTTTATTCTAGTTGTTTTTACTTACTATCTTTGTTGTCTCTTTTACGACGACCAAGTAATAATAATGAACCTGCACCAGCAAATAATCCACCGAATAAAGCACCATTAATTGAAGTCATTTCACCAGTATCTGGTAAATATTTATGATGATTATCTTTATTGTCGTTATTATTCATATTTGTTGCTTTAGTATCTTTGTTTCCATCATTATTGCTTGAATCAGTTGATCCCATTCCCATATCTGAGTCTGAATCAGCGTCCGCATCTGAATCTGCGTCTGCATCTGAGTCTGCGTCCGCATCTGAATCTGCGTCTGCATCTGAGTCTGCGTCCGCATCTGAATCTGCGTCTGCATCTGAGTCTGCGTCTGCGTCTGAGTCAGAGTCTGCATCTGAGTCTGAATCGCTGTCTGAATCTGAGTCGCTATCTGAGTCTGAGTCGCTATCTGAGTCTGAATCGCTGTCTGAATCTGAGTCGCTATCTGAATCTGACTCGCTATCTGAGTCTGAATCGCTGTCTGAGTCTGAATCGCTGTCTGAATCTGAGTCGCTATCTGAATC